>DASQQF010000028.1:0-10591 GCA_035643535.1 Gaiellaceae bacterium | reverse complement strand
CCAGGGCGACGGGTACGCGCTTCGTCTCGAACAGACCGAGCTCGACTCCGAGCGGTTCGAAGCCGCGGTCGCAGAGGGGCTGGAGCTTCGCGAGCGCGATCCGGATGCCGCGGAGCGAGCCCTGGCCGCCGCGATGGGGATCTGGCAGGGCGCACCGTTCGCCGATCTGCGCGAACCGCCGCCGGCGGTCCGCGAGCACGCCGCCTATCTGGAGCGGGAGCATCTGGAGGCGCTCGAAGCGTGGGCCGAGGTTCGCCTGTCGCTCGGCCAGCACCGCGACCTGATCCCCCAGCTGGCGGCGCTCGTGGCGCAGCAGCCGTACAACGAGACCCTCCACGCGGAACTGATCCTCGCGCTCTACCGCGACGGCCGCCAGGCGGAGGCGCTCGAGACGGCTCGTGCTCTCCGGCGTCGGCTGCGCGAAGACGTCGGCATCGAGCCTGGCCCGGCTGTCCGCGACCTCTACCGCGACATCCTGTTGCAGGCGCGCCATCTCGCGCTCGAGCCTCCGAAGCCGCCCGGCAACCTGCCGAGCCAGCTGACATTGTTCGTCGGCAGGACCGACGAGCTGCGCGAGGTAGCAGCGCTTCTCGACGAGAGCCGGCTCGTCACGCTCACCGGCCCGGGCGGAATCGGAAAGACCCGGCTGGCGCTCGAGGCCGGCCGGCAGCTGCGCTCGCGCTTCCCCGGCGGGATCTGGTGGATTGATCTCGCACCGGTGACCGATCCCACGACGGTGTCCGACGAGGTCGCCGCTGCCCTCGGTGTGAGCCCGGGCCCCGACGGCTCCGTCGCGGCGCTCGCGCGATCACTCCATCGGCGGGACGCCCTGCTGCTGCTCGACAACTGCGAGCACGTCGCCGCGGCAGTCGGGAAGCTGGCGGCGACCGTCGTGCGGGAGGCTGCAGGGCCTCGGGTGCTGGCGACGAGCCGCACCCCGCTGTTCGCCGAAGGTGAGCGGCTGTGGGCCGTACCGCCGCTAGGCCTGCCGGCCGAAGGCAGCCGTCCCGCCAACCTCGCCCGATCGGATGCCGTGCGCCTGTTCGTCGAGCGGGCACGTGCCGTCGATCCGTCGTTCGCCCTCGACGTCGACAATTCTCCGGCGGTTGCCGAGGTGTGCCGGCGCCTCGACGGCGTGTCGTTGGCGATCGAGTTGGCCGCGGCACGGCTGGACCTCCTGTCACCGCGCGAGATCGTCGCTCGGCTCGACGACCGGTTCGCATTCCTCGAGCACTCGGCGGTCAGAGCGCCCACCCGTCACCGGACGCTGCAGGCAGCATTCGACGCGAGCTACGATCTTCTGGCCGAACGCGAACGGGCGGCCTTCGACCGGCTCGCGGTCTTCGCCGGCCCGTTCGACCTCGACGCGGCCGCAGCGGTCGCCGCTGTCGACGGCGGCTCGCCGAGTCGCATGCTCCCGGCCGTCACCGCCCTCGTCGACGCATCGCTGCTCACGGCCGTCCGGGACGACGCCGAAACGCGCTACCGCCTGCTCGAGAGCCTGCGCGAGTACGCCGCGACGCACCTCCGGGAGCGCGGCAGCGAACACGCGGCACGACAAGCGCACACCGCGCATTACCTCGATCTCGCCGCGCAGGCGGGAACGGTGCTCGGAACGCCCGACTTCGCCCAGTGGATGCCACGCCTCACCTCGAGCTACGTCGAGCTGCGGCAAGCGGTTGCCTGGTCGCTCGAGCACGAGGATCCGGCCGCAACCTTGCGCGCGATGGCCGCGCTGCGAGAGTTCTGGTACCGCCGGGGAGACGCGCTGGAAGCGCAGCGCTGGACAGCCCGCATGCTGGAAGACGACCTCGCACCGGTCGCTGCCGCTCTACGCGCCGAAGTCCATAACGCCGCGAGCTTCGCAGCCGACGTGGCCGGCGATCTCGCGGCGAGCACCAAGCACGCGGAAGAGGCCGCGCGCCTCGCGCGCGAGGGCGAGGCCACGCCGGCGCTCGTCTTCGCCCTGTTCGGCCGCGCCACGATCGCCCTCGGCGGCGGCGACATCGAGTCCGCGCGCCGGTTCGCACGGGAGGCGCTCGACGAGTGCACCCGCCACGGCACCCGCTGGAGCGCGGCCGGGCCGCTGACCGTGCTCGGCTTCGCGTCCCTCTTCGGCGGCGGATCACTCGAAGAGGCACGAAGCTGGTTCGAGCGGGCGCTGCCGCTCTACCGCGAGCTCGGCGACCTCGGTGCTCTCGTCGTCATGACGCTCACGCCCCTGACGGTCGCCGCCCTCCGCCAGCACGACCTCGACGCCGCGGAGAAGTACGCGACCGAGTCGGTCGAGCTCTCGAGAGGAACCGGCTGGGAAGCCTCGGCACTCGTCTGCTACGGCCAGGTCCTGATCGAGGAGGGCGACTTCGACGGTGCGGAGGCCGCCGAGCTTCGCGCGCTTCGCGTCGCACTCGACGTCGGACTCGAGAACTGGTTCCGCCCCGCCCTCAGAGAGCTCGCGCGCGTCGCGGCCGAACGCAACGAGGTCGTGCTCGCGACGACCCTGGCCGCCGCGTCGCGTCGCAACATGCCCGCCTACTTCCTCGACCCCAGCATCTACGAACCCCTCGAGCAGCAAGGTCGGAGCGCGCTCGGTGACGCCCGATTCGACCAGCTCGTCGAGCAGGCAGACGCGATGACCCACGATGAACTCGTGAGCCTGGTTGGCGCAGACGGTTAGCGGCTCTGCCCGTCGCAATGGAGCACCACGAAGCAAGCGCGGCGACCGAGGTCGCAAGCTTGCGGCCGGGCCGGCGTGTTCCGCCGCCGGCCCCTGAGGACGCGCGCGCTTGGAAGCGAGCTACAGGGGAGGGAGAGCTGGCCTTGCCGGGCAGAAGGCAAGGCCAGCTCTGGCCGCTGGAAGGTTCGTCAGTTCATCGGCACGAGGAGTGCGACCTGGTGGTCGTTGATCGTGCCGCGCACCTGGCCGTCGGGCTCGCCCGGCGTGTAGAGGACGCCGTGGATGGTGAGCGTGCCCTGCAGGGGGTCGCCGCGTCCGTGCTGCTTCCCGCCCTTGCCTTCTGCCTGCGCGACCGTCACTTGCGCGTCGATCGTGTTGGTGGCGAGGTCGCGGGTGGCGTGGCCGGTGACGGTGACGTCGTTACTGAAGCGGACGGCCTGGTAGTCGATGGCGACGGTCGTGTCGCTGGTGGTGACGGTGTAGCTGCCGCCACGGAGGCCGCGGCCGTTCGTGCCGTACATCCGCTGGGCGCGCATGAAGCCGTCGGCGATCGTCGACCAGGCGACGCTCGCAACCTGCCGTTCCTGCCTGTCGGTGCGGTTGATCCCGGCGGGATCGACGCGTGCGGGCACCGCGGCATCGGTCTCGAGGGGGAAGCTGCCGACGCCGTAGTAGGGGACGAAGTTCGTCGGCGGGTCAAAGGGCGTGTGGAACGGTGTCTTCGGGTCACCCGCGCAGCTGGTGTCGCCGGTCGCGTGCGTGGTGATGAAGTGGCGGACGATGTCTGCCGCGCAGGAGCTCCAGAGGAGACTGCTCACGTGGCCGGCGTTTGCGATCTCGACGAACTGGTGCTGCGGGAAGAGCGGCAGCAGCGCCTTGGTCTCGTCGAGAGAGACGGCATCGAGGTCGGAGCCGAGAACCAGCGTGGGCACTGTCTTGGGGAACCTCTGGTAGGCCGGGTAGGGAGGATCAGGGTGCGCCGGCGCCGGCCAGGCCACGCATTCGTCCGGCGCGAAGCCTCCGAAGAGGCCGAGCGGGACGCGGTCGTTGGCCGCCCACCAGGCCGCACCGGAGAACGGCGCGAAGGCGTCCTTCGGCAGTGCAGCGAAGGCCGCGTTCAGTTGCGCGCGTCGTGCCGGCTCGGCCGCGTTCTGGTCGAAGACGAAGCGCCCGTCCGCACAGTAGGTGGCGACCGCGGCGCCCGCGGAGGAGAATCCGGCCGGATCACCGGAGTCGGTCGACTCCGGGCTCTCCGCGGCGAGCCGCAGCAGCGGCACCGCGTCACCGTGGCGGAACGCCTGGGCGGCAGCGGTCAGCTCGCCCTGGTTCAGGAATGCCGGGTCGCCGAAGTTGTCCGCGGAGAGGATGTCGAAGATCGTCGACTCGTCGACGTGCAGCATGTGCGGTGTCCCGTCTGCGTCGTAGCCGATCCCGTCGAGTGGATGTCGCCGTAGCTGCTGGGCAAGCCAGGCCAGCACGTGCTCGGGATCCGGGTTGGCGCCGCTGCAGCTCGCCGAGCGGCTGCACACGGTCGCCTGGACGCGCGCGTAGAAGCGCGCGTTCGAGGCCTGGAACGTCCAGTCCTCGGTCAGCCACGGCGAGTCGAGGACCGCCGACTGCAGGTGGTCGGGATACCGGTAGGCGTAGGCGCGGACATCGACCGCGCCGTAGGAGACGCCGTAGTAGTCGATCTTGTCGATTCCGAGCGCAGCCCGTACCGCGTCCACGTCGTCGGCGACGTCGCCGCTCCCGTAGCGGCCGGAAGCCGCGCCGAGCTGCGCCCCACAGGCACGAACCGCCGAGGCGAGATCTCCCGTGAAGTGCTGCAGGGCGGGGCAGTCGATCGCTGCGGACTGCCCGATACCGCGGTAGTCGATCAGCAGCAGGTCGCGCCGGTCGAGCAGCGGCCCGAAGAGCGAGAGCAACCTCCATCGCCTGGCCGTATTGGAGTTGCCCGGACCGCCGGTCGCCGGGACGATCGTGCCCAGCGACGGCAGTGTGCTGTCGCTGCGCGGGTACAGCTCGAAGTAGATCGGGATCGTGCCGGCCCCCGGATTCGCGCGATCGAGCGGCACGGCGACCGTGCCGCACCGCGTCGTGCTGCCCAAACTCGAGTCGCACGGCACAAACGTCGCCACCGGCACCGGCGTCGCCGGTCCGCCCCGTGCGTGCGCACCGGTGACGAGCTTCTGCGCCGAGGCTCCTGCCGCGGCGGTCAGCAGGACGACGGCGGCAACGGCCGCGATCGCCGTCCGCCCGGCTCCATCGATGATTCGCTTCGTCTTCATGGCTGCGACCTCTCTCTCGTAGGCGTCTCTCTGCTCGGTGTGTCAGGACGGTCATGGGTCGATGTGCATCCCTCCCGTCAAGGTGATGAAGCCGGTGCCTGCGCTGGTCTCGTCGAGCGTCTGCGTCTCGGCGAAGGTGCCGGTTCCTCTGACGGTGGCGTAGTCGCCAGTTCCGCCGTTCACCTGCCAGTTCCCCGCGCACTGATAGTGGAAGGGGGAGACGACGGCGAAGGCCGGGTCGAGGTTGCACTTTGCCTCGAAGCCGATCAGGAACGTGCCGCCGGGGAAGGTGTACCGGTCGTGCGCGGTGTAGACGAAGAGGTGGTCCTGGAAGGGGAACGGCTTGCCCCGTCCGGGGAACCCGAACCACCTGAAGTCGACGCTGGCGAGCGTGCCCTTGGTTTGGGCTCCGAAGATGCCACCCCACGCCGTGATGTCGCCGGTGACCGAGGGTGTCGTCGGATACGCATAGAACGTCTCATCGATGGTGATCGTGACCGGCTGCGGGGGTGTCGCCGGGGCTGCTTGCACCGACACCAGAGCGGCAGCGCAGATCGCCACGATCACCGCATATGGACGAAGCCTGCTCATCGTTCGCTCCTTCTCGTCCGTCCTCCCGTTGACTTGGCCGCCTCATGCGCCGAGTGCGGCGCAGAAGCCTGCGAGGTTGCGTGCGTGCCCCCAGTCGGGGACGTAGATGGGCTCACTACCGTGGGCGAGGAAGTCGGCCCGGCCGGCGGCGAAGAAGGTGCTCCCGTCCGGCAGCAGGACCCTCTCGATCACGCCCTCGCCGTAGTCCGAGCTGACGTTGCCGTTGCTGTCGAACACCATCTGGGCATGGAAGTGGCCGCCTCCGCTGTTGAACAGCGTCGTCCCGCCTGGCCCGATGTACTGGTCGAAGGCGGAGAACTCCCAGTTGATCTTCATCAGGTTGCCGTTGGTGTCGAAGTAGTCCTGCTCCGTGTAGTTGCTGAGGCTGTTGACGTCGGTGAAGTCGAACGGGCAGACGCCGTGCACCGTGAACGTGAACGGCCCGACCGCGGGGATGTGAGTGATCACCGGTGGTCTCGCGGACGCCGCCGAGACGCCCACGCAGAGGCAGGCTGCGAGTGCTGCGAGAGTGAAGAGAAGGATCTTCATGGTGCGACCTTTCCGGCAGTGAATGACTGCCGATTCACGACGTGAACGTGATCGGCCAGGTGTTCTCGAGCACGAGCACGCCCATGTCCCAGAATTCGATGTGGAAGACGTGTACGCCGGCGGGGAGTCCCTGGCGGAAGTTGGCGCAGCTGAACTTCGTGATGCCGTCGGACTCGGAGAACAGATTGGTGAAGGTCGGCACGTTCTTGCCGTCGAGCGAGAAGTCGACGTGCGTCTGGCCGGACATCACCTCCTGCGCGCCAGGGGAGCTGCGGACCTGGCCGAAGTTCCCGGCGCTGATCGGCCCGGTACCGAAGCCGTTGCCGAGGTGGAACGGCGTGCCGGCCGGGAACGTCGCGGTCGTCTCGTAGCCCGGATAGAGGTTGAGGCGCGGCCCCACCACCGGCGGCCCGTTCAGGGTGCCGCCGCCCGGCGTGCCGGCTCCGGCGCCGGGAACGACGACGAGGAGCGCCGCAAGCGCCAGGAGCGTCGACCCGAAGGGTTTCATGTTCGTGTCTCCCTGGGTGTGTGCGGCATGCATTCAGGGATGGAGACCTTTCGCTCCGTTGCACCCGATGATCAGGTTGTGCGTGCCTTGGTCGAGGACGGTGTCGCCGGTCGTCGAGCAGGTGACGATGTTCTTACTGGTCTGCGGTCCGAGGAAGATCGCTCCGAGCTGGGCATCGCCGAAGCCGGTCAGCCTGTTGCGGATGACCGTGCCGAGGGTGGTGCCGAGGTGGAGGCCGATCGCGTCGGCGGCGGTGCCGCTCGTGCTGATCGAGTTGCCGAGGATCTGCGTCCCTCGGGTGTTGTAGACGGCGATCCCTTCCGAGCCCGGCTGCTGCAGGATGACGGTGTTGTTCCAGATGCCAGCGCCGATCCAGTCGGCCGGCTCGTTGTCCAGGTAGATCCCGGTGCCGCCCGGCTCGGTGGCCGTGAAGGTGTTGTCGTGGATCAGGTAGTGGGAGAGGCTGGTCGGCGTGAAGGCCGGCTGCCAGGGCACCACCCACATGCCGTAGTAGAGGCCCGAGACGTTGTTGTGCGAGATGTCGAAGACGGAGCTCTGCGACGACTCGAGGTCGATTCCGACGAAGAGGCTGTCGAAGCGGTTCCCTGCCGCCGCCGAGCCGCCGATCGTGATGTGGCTGGAGGTCAGGAAGCCGTCCTGCGAGACGCCGTCGATCATCGTCGAGAACGAGCTGTTCCGAACTGTCAGCGAGCCGCTCAGGAAGGAGTAGTCAAACGGTGTCGAGCTGAGAGGTAGCTCGCCTGCGTAGATGATCCCGTTCACGACGTTGAAGCTGACCGGGAAGCCGAACTGGACTCCAAAGCTGCTCGGCGACTCATCGGTCAGGCCCTGAATGCTGACCCGGTCGATCGTCACGTCCGTCGGGTTCTGACCCATGAAGCGCATCGCGTCGAGCAGCGTCGTGATCCGCGTTCCGAACGCCGTCCATCCGGTTGTCTCGGTCCCATCGGAGGCCGTGATGCGGATCGAGAGGTCAGAGACCCGAATCTGCCCGTTCACGAAGATGATCAGGCTCGGCCACGGGCAGGTGCTGGTATTCGGCAGGCACTCCCCCTGAACTCCCACGTCCTGTTGGAAGACGGGCAGCTCCGGCAGCGCCTCGATCGTGGTCACGCCTGTTCCGGCGCCCTTGAGCGTGCCCTGGAAGTTGTAGGTGACGAGCTGCTTCGTCAGGTAGCGCCCGCGACCGAGCTGGACGACGCAGTTCGGCCCCTTGCCCACGCAGGAATTCAGGCCCGCCTGCAGGCTCGCCGTGTCGTCCACGCCGTTGGGCGGCGCCACGGCCTCGAACGCCCCACGCGCGCTCGCCGCCGTCGCCTGGGCACCGCCGAGGGGCGCCGACAAGACCGCCGCGAGGGCGAGCACGACGAACGCCCTGCCCGCCGCAACCGGCGAACGTCTCCTCATGGTTCCTCCCTTCCGCGTCTCTCTTCGCCCGCCGAGTCTCCCGCTCGCGGGTCGCGGCACGGTCGCGCGCCGGTCGCGCCCGGGTCAGTGGAGCAGAGGACGGGCGAGAACGCGGGGCTGCGCGTTTTCGCCGATGTCGCGGCGGCGGCCGTGTGCAACGCTCGTGCCCGAGAGGAGCGCGATGGAGTATCGCGTGCTCGGACCGCTGGAAGTCAGGGGCGGGGATGGGTTGGTCGAGATCGGGGCCGCGAAGGAGCGCACGCTCCTGGTTCTGCTGCTGCTGCGTGCGAATCGCTTCGTCGCACGCGACCGGCTGATCGACGAGTTGTGGGGGGATCATCCCCCCGCGACCGCCAGACACACGCTCGAGGCCTACGTCTCACGGCTGCGTCGGGCGCTCGCGGCGGCCGGAGCCGCCGGCGCGATCGAGAGCGAGCCGCGCGGCTACCGGATCCGTGTCGGCGCCGAGGAGCTTGACGCGCTGCGGTTCGAGCGGCTGCTCGAGGAGGGGCGTTCCGAGCTCGATGCCGGGGCGCTAGAGGCGGCCGAGGAGCGGCTTGCGGCCGCGCTCGCGCTCTGGCGGGGCCCGGCGCTCACCGATCTCGCCGACGCGCCGTTCGCCACGGCCGAGGCGGAGCGGTTGGAGGAGTTGCGTCTTGCGGCGATCGAGGCGCGCCTGGAGGCCGGGCTCGGGCTCGCCCGCGCCGCCGAGCTGGTGGGGGAGCTGCAGCTGCTCGTTTCCGAGTACCCGCTGCGCGAGCGGTTGCGGGCCGAGTTGATGCTCGCGCTCTACCGGTCGGGCCGGCAGGCCGAGGCGCTCGCCGTCTACCGCGACGGTCGCCGCCGGCTCGTCGACGAGCTCGGGATCGAGCCCGGCCGCGAGCTTCAGCGGCTCGAGCAGGCGATCCTCCGCCACGACCCGACGCTCGAGTTGCCCCCGACGATTGCCCGAGCGGCTCCATCGACGCCAGGAGCCGAGCGGCGGAAACTCGTGACGGCGCTGTCCCTGGAGGTCACGGGAGCAACAGGGGGGCTGGACGCCGAGGTGCTGGAGCGCATGTTCGAGCGCTGTTTCGGGAGGGTGAAGGCGGTCGTCGAGTTCCACGGCGGGATCGTGGAGCCGTTCGTGGGCGGGGCGGCGATGGCGGAGTTCGGGGTGCCGGTCGTGCACGAGGACGACGCGCTCAGAGCGTGCAGGGCCTCACTGGAGATCCAGCGGGTACTCCAGGAGCTCGGCCTGCGAGGGCGCGTCGGCGTGTGCAGCGGCGAGGTGGTGACGGGCGCCTCCGAGCGGGCGGCGATCGGCGGTCCCGTCAACGAGGCGGCGCGGCTGCAGCAGGCGGCGAAGCCGGGCGAGGTGCTGATCGCGGAGGCGACGCTCGAGCTCGGGCACGGCTCGGTCGAGGTCGAGCCGGCCGATCCGCTCACGACGGCGACCGGGGGGTCTCTTCCGGCCTATCGGCTGATGTCCGTCGCGGGGGTGGAGGTCTTGGGCCCCGCGCGCGAGGCGCGCTTCGTCGGTCGCGTGCCCGAGTTGACGCTGCTGCAGCAGTTCTGGGAGCGGGTGCTGTCCGAGCGGTGCTGCGAGCTGGTGACGATCGTCGGCGAGGCCGGGATCGGCAAGTCGCGCCTGGTCGACGAGGCGCTCCGCTCGCTCGATGCGCGCGCCGTGCAGAGCCGCTGCCTGCCCTACGGCGACGGGATCACCTACTGGCCGGCGGCCGCCGTCGTCCGGCAGCTCGGAGCGGCGCCCTCCGATCCGCTCGCCGCCGCAACGATCCGCTCGCTCCTCGGCGAGACCGATCGGCAGCCGCAGACCGAGGAAGTCGCCTGGGCCTTCCGCAAGCTCCTGGAGCAGGAAGCGCCTCTGGTGGTCGTCTTCGACGACATCCACAGGGGCGAGGAGACCTTCCTCGATCTGGTGGAAGGCCTGGCGCTGCTCTCGAGCGAGGCGGCGCTCCTCGTTGTCTGCATGGCCCGTCCGGAGCTCCTGCGCAGGCGGCCCGAGTGGCCGGTCACGCTGCGACTGGATCCGCTCGGCGACGAGCAGGTGGCCGAAATGATCGGCAATCGCGTCCCCGCCGGGGTGCGCGACCGGATCACCCGCGCGGCCGGGGGCAACCCGCTGTTCGTGGTCGAGCTCGTGGCAATGGTCGAGCAGACCAATGACGTCCATGTACCGGCGACGCTGCAAGGGCTGCTCGCCGCCCGGCTCGACCAGCTCGAGGAGCCGGAGCGGCGCGTGCTCGAGCACGCGGCCGTCGAAGGCGAGATCTTCCATCGCGGCCCGCTCGAGGCGCTGACTCCGGACGAGCCGCACCTGACGCGGCGGCTGTCCACGCTCGCGCGCCAAGGCCTGATCCGCCCCGGCAAGGCGCAGATCGCGGGCGAGGACGCCTTCAGCTTCGCCCACCTCCTCTTCCGAGACGCCGCCTACAGCGCCGTCCCGAAAGCCGCCCGCAGCCGCCTCCACGAGCGGCTCGCCGAATGGCTCGTGGCACACGCCCAGCATCTGGGCGAGTTCGACGAGATTGTCGGCTACCACCTCGA
>DASQQF010000027.1:0-13138 GCA_035643535.1 Gaiellaceae bacterium | reverse complement strand
TCGGGCAGCACCTGCCCGTAGCGCATCCCGCCGGAGACGAAGTACGCCTGGCGCGCGTTCCAGATCGCACCGACGCCGCCGTCGAGCGAGCCGTAGTTGTAGAGGGTCGCACCGGCTTCCAGCGAGGGGCTGCTGCGGAAGAACGACGCATAGCCGCGGAAGAAGTCCCGTGTCTTGTGGAACACCGGGTCCCACGCCGGCTCGGCGTCGTCGGCCGCAGCGGAGGTGACCCGGCTGGACAGCCCTTGCGCTTCGAGCAGCCGGCCGAGGCGGTAGGTGTAGCGCGCCCACGACCGGCCCGCGCGGTACGCGCTCGGCACGGCGGGGTGGTAGTTGCTCGTGCCTCGTGCGAGCGTGATCGTCGCCGAGGAGTCGGCGGGCAGGCAGTGGACGTAGCCGCTCGCGTAGTTGAGGAGCGCCGTCGTGATCTTCCAGTTCGCGGCGAACCTGCCCGAGAAGAGGATCGTGCCGTAGTGGTGCCCGTTGAACGCGGGCTTCCCGAAGTCGAGGATCGCGACGCCCTTCCGCCCTGCCCGTCCCGCCTCGCATCCCTGCTCGCGGAGCAGCTTCGGCGTCACCGTCTGCTCGTAGAGGGAGACGGTCGTTCCCTGACGGTGGCTCGGCTTCGGATCGCGCGGGTGCTCGCGCAGCAGCTTCAGCCACAATGCCGGATGGGGTGCGAGCTCCGGGATGAGGCTCGTCTGGGCGGAGGCGACAGGGACGAGGCAGGCAGCGGCGACGGCTGCCGCCACGAGAGACGCTAGACGCTTCAAATCAGGTTCCTATAAGTTTCGAGGGGTAAGAGTGCGGCAGGGTAGCGCGCATTTCGCCAATCGGTGGTCACTTGTTCGGGGAAGCTCGGCTGCGCCGCCGCCGACCTGCGGCCGCTCTAGACTGGTGAGGTGATCGCGCGCTACTCCCGTCCGGCGATGGCCAGGATCTGGTCGGACGAGGGAAAGCTCGCGGCGTGGCTCGAGGTCGAGCTCGCGGCGACGGCCGCCTGGGCCGAGCTGGGGACGGTGCCCGCGGATGCCGCAGCCGCGATCGCGGAACGCGCGACGGCGCCTTCCCCCGCACGCGTGGCGGAACTCGAGGCGACGCTTCACCATGACACGGCGGCCTTCGTCGACGCGGCCGCAGAGCACCTCGGTGACGAGGGCCGCTGGTTCCACTACGGGTTGACGTCGTCGGACGTGGTCGACACGGCGCTCTCGCTCCGGGTGCGCGATGCGGGCGCCCTGATCCTCGGTGGGATCGACCGAGCCTTCGCGGCCGTCGTCTCCCGCGCGGAAGAACACCGCGAGACGCTGCAGATCGGCCGCACGCACGGCGTCCACGCCGAGCCGACGACGTTCGGGCTGAAGCTCGCCGGCTGGGCGTTCGAGCTCGCTCGCGGGCGCGAGCGCGTCTCGCGCGCGCTGGAGGGGATGCGCGTCGGGAAGCTCTCGGGAGCCGTAGGGACGTACGCCGCGACCGATCCCGAACTGGAGCGCCTCGCATGCGAGCGCCTCGGGCTGGAACCGGCGCCGACGTCGACGCAGATCCTCCAGCGCGACCGGCACGCGGAGCTGCTCGCCGCGCTCGCCGTCGTCGCCTCGTCACTCGACGCGTTCGCGCTCGAGATCCGCCACCTCGCCCGCACCGAGGTCGCGGAGGTGCAGGAGCCTTTCGGCCGGGGGCAGAAGGGCTCGTCGGCGATGCCGCACAAGCGGAACCCGGTCGTCGCGGAGCGGATCTGCGGCCTCGCGCGCGTCGTCCGGGCCGACGCCGTCGTCGGCCTCGAGAACGTGGCGCTCTGGCACGAGCGCGACATCTCGCATTCGTCCGCGGAGCGGGTCGTCGTCCCCGACGCGTTCCTCGCGCTCGACTACATGCTCGACCGCTTCGCGTGGCTCGTCGAAGGGCTCGTCGTGCGGCCCGAGCGCATGCGCCGGAACCTCGAGGCGAGCCACTTCCTCTTCTTCAGCCAGCGCGTCCTCAACGCGCTCGTCGAGGCGGGGCTCTCCCGCGACGAGTCGTACCGTCTCGTCCAGCGCAACGCGATGCGCGCCTGGGACGAGGAGCTCGATTTCCGCGAGCTCTGCCGTGCCGACGACGAGATCGCGGGCCGCGTCGACCTCGACCGCGTCTTCGACCTCGCCGCATACACGCGCCACGTCGACACGGTCTTCACCCGCCTGCGCCGACTATCCCAGAAGGAGGAGCCGATCCATGCCTGAAGCAGCCCAGCACGTCGCATCCGGGAAGGTGCGCGAGATCTACTCGCTCGACGACGAGACGCTGCTGCTCGTCGCGAGCGACCGGGTCTCGACGTTCGACGTCGTCCTGCCGACCGAGATCCCCGACAAGGGGCGCGTCCTCACCGGGCTCTCCGGCTACTGGTTCTCGCTCCTCCGCCCGATCGTCCCGAACCACATGCTCGGCATCCGCGAGGACGGCCGCTCGATGGAGTGCCGGCGCCTCGAGATGCTGCCGATCGAGTGCGTCGTCCGCGGCTACATCACCGGCTCCGGCTGGAAGGACTACCGGGCGAGCGGCGAGGTCTGCGGACATCGCCTCCCCGAGGGACTGCAGGAATCGGAGAAGCTGCCGCAGCCGATCTTCACCCCGGCGACGAAGGCGCAGGAGGGGCACGACGAGAACATCACTCGGGAGCAGGCCGCCGAACTCGTCGGCGAGGAGCGGCTGCGCGAGGTCGAGGACGTGTCGATCCGCCTCTACACCGCCGCGGCCGAGCACGCGTGGCGCGCGGGGATCATCATCGCCGACACGAAGTTCGAGCTCGGCGTCGACCGCGACGGCAACCTCGTCCTCGGCGACGAGGCCTTGACGCCCGATTCCTCCCGCTTCTGGCCCGGCGACGCGTACGAGCCCGGGCACGGGCAGGACAGCTTCGACAAGCAGTACGACCGCGACTACTGCGAGACGACGGGCTGGGACAAGACGTACCCGGGCCCCGAGCTGCCCGACGAGGTCGTGCAGGCGACGCGGGCGAAGTACGTCGAGGCGTTCGAGCGGCTGACGACGATCCCGTTCGAGCGGTACCTCGAGGATCCGACGGTGGTGCTCGGCGCGTGAAGGCGACGGTCCTCGTACGGCCGAAGCCGGGCATCCTCGACCCGCAGGGCGAGGCGGTCGAGTCGGCCCTCGGCCATCTCGGGTTCTCGGTCGCCGACGCGCGGGTCGGCAAGGTGATCGACCTCGAGGTCGAGGCGGCCGACGCCGCGGAGGCGAGGACGCAGGTCGAGCGGATGTGCGAGCAGCTGCTCGCGAACCCGCTCATCGAGTCGTACGAGGTGGAGATCGGTGGCTAGTCCGCAGCCGCGGATCGGCGTCGTCTCCTACCCCGGCTCGCAGGACGACCGGGACGCGCTCTGGGCGCTCGCCGCGCTCGACGCCGAGGCGGTGCCGGTGTGGCACGACGAGCCCGAGCTGCCCGACCTCGATGCGGTGGTCCTGCCCGGCGGCTTCTCGTACGGCGACTATCTCCGCTGCGGAGCGATCGCCCGCTTCTCGCCGGCGACCGCGGCCACCTGCGAGTTCGCCGCCGCGGGTGGGCTCGTGCTCGGCATCTGCAACGGCTTCCAGGTGCTCTGCGAGGCGGGGCTCCTGCCCGGGATCCTCCTGCGCAACGAGTCCCTACGCTTCGTCTGCCGCGACGTCGAGCTGACGGTCGAGCGGGACGACCTGCCGTTCACGGCGCGCTGCCGCCCGGCGCAGCGG
Organism: Gaiellaceae bacterium; assembly: GCA_035643535.1. GTDB lineage: Bacteria > Actinomycetota > Thermoleophilia > Gaiellales > Gaiellaceae > Palsa-739. The sequence continues at coordinate 9,415 of DASQQF010000027.1, read as the reverse complement.
CTCGTGATCCCGGTCAAGCACGGGGACGGCCGGTACCTGCCGCCGCCCGGCCTCGACCCGCGCCAGGTGGTGCTCCGCTACGTCGACAACCCGAACGGGTCGGTCGACGACGTCGCCGGCGTCTGCAACGAGGCGGGCAACGTCATGGGGCTGATGCCGCACCCCGAGCACGCGGTCGACCCGCTGCTCGGCTCCGACGACGGGGCGTTCCTGCTCGCCTCGCTCGTCGACGCGGCGCGCGACCGCGTTCTCGCCGCGGCCTGAACCTACAGCCCGAGCATCTCGGCGAGTGCGGGATGCTGGGCGAGGGCGGCCTTCAGCCGTCCGATGTCCCGCTCCCGGAGCGTCACCGGGCCGCGCCTCGCGCTGCCGCCGCTCGAGTACGAGAAGCGGACGAGCCGTTCGCCCTTCGCCGTCTCGAGCAGCTCGACGCGTGACGCGAACCGCTTCGTCCCCGCCTGCTGCGGGACCGTCAGCTCCTCCACGAGCTCCGCCTTGCCCCACGGTGTCGCCGCCCTCGCCGCCATGCCGAGGACGCTAGCCCGGCAGACGTGACGTGTGGTTGGCGACTCTCCGGCGGATAGCCGGCGTTCAGGCGACGCGGGAGATGCAGGGCGCCGCCGAGTTCGGGGCCTACCGCGCCGCGAGCCCCAGCGCGTAGGCGAGGCCTAGCGCGACGCCCGGGCCGAGCAGCCAGCCCTGGACGATCCCCACCAGCGTCCCGAGGTGGACCGTCTCCCGCCCGCGTGCGAAGCCGGCGCCGGCCATGGCTGCCACGAGCGCCTGGTTCATCGAGGTGAAGAAGCCGAAGGCGACGGCGGCGAGGACGACCGCCGCCTGGACGAGCTGCGCCGCCGTCGCCATCGCACGGTCGACGGCGACGATCTCGAACGCGACGCGGCGTAGGAGCGGCCTCCCCCACGTGAGGACTCCGAGCGCGAGCCCGGCGCCGCCGACGGCTCCGGCGGCGAGCGGTCCGAAGGTGCCGGTGCCGACGAGGGCTCCGCTCGCGTTCGACACGTCGTTCGCACCCATCGCGAAGGCGGCCACGGCTCCGACCCCGACGAGGGCGGCACCCGTGCGCGCCCCGAGCGGCACGCGGTCGAGACCCAGTGTGAAGCCGGCGCCGAGGACGACCGCTGCGACCGGCGCCGACACCCAGACGACCGCGAGGTGCCAGATCTCCGCCCAGTGCACACCGGCGCGCGTGGCGAGCCCGACGCCGACGACCGAGAAGACGAGGATCTGGATCGTCGACGTCGGGACCTTGAGCCGGTTGAACGCGGTCGTGAGCGCGAAGGCGACGCCGATCACGACGACCTGCTGGGTCACGGAGAGAGGGGCGCCGGTCAGGCCCGAACCGACCCGGCGTTCGACGGCGTGGCTGGCGAAGGTCGCGCCGAGGAGCGTCAGCGGCGCCATCAGGAGCAGCGCCTGCCACGCGCCGATCGCCCGCAGCGCGTGCGGCATTCCCATCACGGCGCCGGTGTAGTGGGCCCCCATGCTCCACGCGAAGGCGAGCGCGAGCGCGATGAGCAACGCCGTCACGTGTCGCGGCTCACCGGAACGCTTCGATGCCGGCGCCGTCGTCCCGCTCCCAGCCGTAGGCGGCCAGGTATCCCCAGCAGTCGGGCCGGCTGCCGTCGGTGTCCGTGAAGTCGTAGGCGTCGGCGAGCTGCCGCGCGCTGACGATGGCGCCTGCCCAGCGGCCGGCGTCGCCGTTCGTCGCGAGCGCGGCGACGCCTCTGGCGACATACGTCGGCGACTCGGAGATCCCGAAGCCGGGACGCTCGACGAGCGCGTCCGGCCAGTTCTCCTCGGTGACGCCGAAGTTCTCCAGCATGCGCTCCGAACGGAGCCAGCCGGGGGTGACGCCCACCGCCGTGATCGGTTCGTTCTCGAGCTCGGCGGCGAGCCCGATCACGATCCGCTCGACGTTCGCCTTGACGAGGTCGTAGTAGAAGCCGACGTTCCGCCGGAATTCGGCGTTCGCCTCGGCGGTTCCATCGGTCATCTCCACCACGAGCCCACGCGTGCCGCGAGCCTGCGCAGTGCGCAGCATGAGCGGGACGGCGGCACGGCAGGTGATGAGATGCGTGTGCACGCCCATCTGCAGCATTCGCAGTCCACCCGCCCAACCGTGCTCCCAGAGCGGCTTGTCCCACTCCATGTAGCGGTCGCCGCCGAAGATGTCGTTGACGAGCACGTCGAGCCGCCCCTGCTCACGCTCGATGCGTGCGACCAGCTCGGCGACGGCGGCCGGATCCTCGTGGTCGACCACGAGAGCCGCCCCGGAACCGCCTGCCGCCGCGATCAGGTCTCCCGTCTCCTCGATCGTCTCGGGGCGGTCCAGCTCCGACCGCCCCGCCGACCGGCTGCTGCGGCCGGTGGCGTAGACATGGAAGCCCTCGCGGGCGAGCTCGACGGCGATCGCGCGACCCGCGCCGCGCGTCGCCCCGGCGACGAGCGCGACTCTCCGTGTCTCGCTCACATCAGCGCCGCGACACGCTCTGCCGCCGCGGCGAGCTCCTCGTCCGGCACGTTCGGAAGGGCGTCCTCCCAGAGCGGGAGCATCATCCCCGAGGCTTCTACCATCCCGAGCGGCCGCGGCAGGAACCAGACGTGGAAATGCGCTCCGCCGTCGCCCCAACGGTAGAGGTGCACCCGCGCGACGTCGCCGAGGGCGAGGATCGCCCGCTCGACGCGCGCCGCGACCCGGCCGAAGTCGGCGGCGAGCTCGTCGGGCAGATCGCAGAAGGAATCGACGTGGACTCGGCTGGCGAGCCAGACCGCACCCGGCAGGCTGCCGCCCACCGGCGGGTGCAGCGTCCAGTTGCCGTCAGACCACACCGCGGACGTCGCCTTGCCGGTGCAGATGCCGCAGGGCGGGCCGCCCGGCTCGCCACGGCGCGGCGGCTCGGGAATCTGCCGCTCGCCCGGCTCGCGCACGACGAGTGCTTCCCGGTAGGGCAGGGTCATGCTCATCTCGGCTCCTTTCGCCGGTTCGTACGAGCGGGGCTCTCGGCCCCGGCGATCCCGTGCAGGACGACGCCGACGACGCACGCCCGCGTCTCGCCGGCGGGCCACTCGTGCCGCCCACGCAGATGGACGTACGGCCAGGCGACGGCGTTGAAGGCGATGTCGGCCGCACGGACGACGTCCTCGACCTCGGGCAGCGAGCCGTCGCGTGCACCCTCGCGGAAGAACTGGATGAACGGGTGCAGGTAGTCGGGCGGCACCCCCGGCGCCGTGTCCTGATGAAAGGCCTCGTCGGTCGCGAGCAGCAGCGGCAGGTGACGGTCGAGCAGCTCGCAGAGCGCCTCGAGGCCGCGGGTGAGCCGGTCGAGCCCCGATCCCTCCCATGTGAGGATCGGGTACATCGTCTCGCGGAAGTCGTCGGCCAGGTCACCGACGAGCCCTCCGACGAGCACCTCCCGGGAGAGCCCCTGCCGCCACAGCGTCGAGCGTGCCCGGCCGGCCACCTCGGCGACCCGCTCGAGCGTGAGCCCCGAGAAGCCTCGCTCGCGCAGGACGTCGATCGTCGCGCGACGCAGCTCCTCGTCCACCGCCGGCACGTCGCGCTTCTCCAATGGTGCTGTCATGCAACGTGCATGATGCATGGTTGCAACGGTACTGTCAAGCGGGTCGAGTTGTCGGCCCGGCGCCGGAAGCGGTACCTTGCCGCGAATGGAGGGTCGCGAAGAGCGCGACCCGGGCTACGACGACTGGTTCGACGAGCCCGAGCCGCCACACCGCCGAGGCACCCGGGGGGTCTTCGAGGACGAGGACGCCTGGGTGCTCCCCGAGCCCGGGGGGAAGCGTCGCGCCCGGCCGCGTTCACGCGAGCCGATCGTCATCGCGGGCCGGGAGCTGGGCACGACGCAACTAGCGGTCATCGGGGTGTCCCTCGTCGCGATCCTGATCGCGTTGCTCGCCGCGTTCGGCGCGTTCAGCAGCGGAGGCGGCAAGACGAGCTCTCCTCCGGCGACGGTGAACACGACCCCGCCCACCGTCAGCCCCTCCGTCACGACGCCGACGGTCTCGACCGCCGCCGCACAGGCGCCGACGACCACGCTCCAGCCCGGCGACACCGGCGCGCAGGTGAAGTCGCTGCAGGAGACGCTCACGGTGCTCGGCTTCTCGCCCGGCAAGGCCGACGGCGACTACGGGCCGGCGACGCAGGTCGCCGTCGAGCACTTCCAGGCATCGAAGGGCCTCGGCGTCGACGGCGTAGTCGGCCCGCAGACGCTCTCGGCGTTGCAGAAGGCGCTCTCCGGGTAGCTTCCGGAACGTGACCGAGCCGTTCGCCGACGTCCTCGCCGCGAACGACGGATACGCCCGTGGCTTCTCGCTGCGCGGCCGAGCCGGCCGGGCGGCGAAAGGCCTGGCCGTCGTCACGTGCATCGACACGCGGCTCGAGCCGCTGCCGATGCTCGGCCTCGCCCCCGGCGACGCCAAGATCCTCCGCAACGCGGGTGCGCGCGTGACGGACGAGGTGCTGAACACCCTCGTCGTCGCGTACCGGCTGCTCGGCGTCGACCGCGCGATGGTCGTCGCCCACACCGATTGCCGCATGGGCGCCGGCAGCGTGGACGAGATCCACGACGCCATCGCGGCCGCCGGCGGCCCCGACACCCGCAGCCTCTCGTTCGCCGTCGGCGCCGGCCGCGAGGAGACGCTGCAGCGCGACGTGCAGCGCATCCGCTCGTCCCCGTACCTGCCCGGGCTCGAGGCCGGCGGCTTCCTCTACGACGTCGACAGCGGGCGCATCGTCCGCGTCTGCTGAGCCGGCCGCAGCCCTCTAGCGCTGCGGGAGAACGAGCTCGAACCGAGCGCCGCGGCCGCGCGGGAGATAGACGAGGTCTCCACCGTGCGCCCGCGCATACGCACGCGCGATCGCGAGGCCGAGTCCGCTGCCGGCGTTGCTGCCGCGCGCGAAGCGGTCGAAAAGCCGCTCCTCGAGCTCCTTCGGGATCCCCGGCCCTTCGTCCTCGACGGCCACGCGCAGGTGCCGGTCGTGCTGCTGGGCCGAGATGCGGATCGGCGGCGCGCCGTAGCGCACGGCGTTGGCGACGAGGTTCGAGACGACACGCTCCAGCACGAGCGGGTCGACGACGGCGGCGAGGTCTTCCGGAACCTCGAGCTCGACGCCGCTCGTCGGCGGCGACGCGCCGGCGACGACGTCGGAGAGCGCCGCCCGGAGCACGACCGGGCGCGGCTCGACGCTGATCGCCCGGGCGTCGAGGCGGGAGAGGTCGAGCAGCTCCTCGAGCAGCCGGCGCAGCCGCTCGCCCTGCTCCACCCCCGTGCGCAGCAGCTCCTCCCGCATCTGCGGGCTCAGGTCGCCGCTGCGCGCAGCGAGCGTCGTGAGGATGCCGTAGACGGAGGTGGCCGGTGTGCGCAGCTCGTGCGAGGCGATCGCGACGAAGTTCAGCTTGAGCTGGTCGAGCTGCACCGTCTCCTCGTGCAGCCGTGCCCGCTCGATCGCGATCGCGACGCGCTCGGCGACGAGCTGGAGCAGCTCGCTCTCGTCCCGCGTGAAGTCGCGCCGCGTCAGCGACCCGACGTGGAGGACGCCGAGCGCCGCGCCGCGCACGAGCAGCGGCACGCCGAGCATCGACCTGATCTCCTTCTGGTGGAGGATCGGGTTGACGACCTCGTACTCGTCGAGGTGGATCGCGCGCGGCTTCGCCTCGGCCGCGACCCGCCCGGCGAAGCCGGCACCGAGCGGGATCCGCACCCCGACCTCCTCCTCGATCCCGAGCGCGGCCCGCGCGACGAGCTCGTTCGACTCCTCGTCGAGCAGGAGCACCGCGCACGTGTCGGCGCGGAGGATCTCGCGGATCCGGGGCAGGAGGACGGCGAGGAGCTCGTCGACCTCGAGGTGCGCAAGCGCGGCGTCGGTGACGGCCTGCACGTGCTCGATCCGCCGGCGTGCCGCCCGCTCGGCCTCGAAGAGCCGCGCGTGCTCGATCGCGAGCGCGGCACGGTCGGCGACGAGCTGGAGCAACTCCGTCTCGTCCTGCCGGAAGTCGCGTGGGGTGAGGGAGCCGACGTGGAGCACGCCGAGCACCGTCCCCTGGACGAGCAGGGGCACCCCCAACATCGACTTGACCTTCTTCTCCCGGAGAATCGGGTTGAGGACGTCCGCGTGGTCGACGTCGTCGAGGATCACCGGCTGCTTCCGGGCGGCGATCGTGCCCGCGAACCCGGCTCCGACCGGGATGCGGACACCGCGCTCCACCTCCTCCTCGATGCCGAGCGCGGCGCGCGCGACGAGCTCGTCGGTCGCCTCGTCGAGCAGGAGGATCGCGCACGTGTCGACCTCGAGGATCTGCCGCGTCCGCTCGAGCAGCGCGGCGAGCAGGTCGTCGAGCTGGAGATGGGCGAGAGCCGCGTCGGTGACCGCCTGCAGGCGCCCGACGCGGTCGACGGAATGCTCCCCCCGGGCACTCACAGACGGAGTGTTACCGATCTCGCCGTTTCCCGACCCTTGCCGAACCGCTGCCGGAGGGCGGCCGCCCGCGTGAGCGGAAGCTAAGAATCCCAGCAGGCCCGTTTCGCGGGGCGGCTTCGCGCCGAGAAACCGGGCACATGCGCGGCGGCGGGGACCGGCACCGGGGGAAGCGGAGACCACCGGCCCAGGACGCGGACGCCGCCTTCTTCGCCGCGGTATCGCGGCGGCGGCGGGAGCGGCCGCGGCGCAGGCGGCGACTGCTCGTCGCGCTGCTCGTCGGCGTCGGGACCCTCGTCGGCGTCGCCTCGCTCGGCGCGGGATTCGTCGCGGCCGGCGGTGCGAACGCCGTCCTCGCCACCGACTGCTCGCTCCGCTCGATGCGGCCGATCTCGCTCGGCGAGAACTCGTTCGTCTACTCGGCGAACGGCAGCCGTCTCGGCGCGATCGCGTCGGACCTCCACCGCCAGCCGCTGCGGCTCGACCAGATGTCGCCCTGGCTGCCGAAGGCGACGGTCGCGATCGAGGACAGTCGCTTCTGGCAGCACGGGGCGCTCGACTACCTCGGCATCCTCCGCGCCGGGATCGCCGATCTCGAGGCCGGGAGGGTCGTCGAAGGCGGCTCGACGATCGAGCAGGAGCTCGCCCGGAACCTCTACCTCGGCAACGACACACGGACGCTCTCGTGGAAGGTCGAGCAGGCGTGTCTCGCGATCAAGATCGCACAGCGGTGGACGAAGCGGCAGATTCTCGATGCGTACCTCAACCAGGTGGACTACGGCGCGCAGGCGTACGGCGTGGCCGCAGCCGCGGAGACCTACTTCGCACGACCGGCGAGCAAGCTGACGCTCGCACAGGCGGCGCTGATCGCCGGACTGCCGCAGGCGCCGTCGGCCTACGAGCCGTTCGCCCACCCGGGGGCGGCCCGCGTGCGCCGCGACCAGGTCCTCGCCGCGATGTACGCCAACCGCGAGATCTCGAGGCGCGCCTACCGGCTCGCGCGAAGCCGTCCCCTCGGTCTGCGGCCCGGCTCGCTCTACGTCCGCGTGCACCATCCCGGCTTCGTCGACTTCGTGCAGCAGCAGCTCGTCTCGCGCTTCGGCACCCGTACCGTCCGCGGTGGCGGGCTGACCGTGAAGACGACCCTGCGGCCGCGGCTGCAGCGGGCGGCGGCGCAGGCCGAGCGCAGCGTGCTGCTGCACGCCGGAGACCCTGCTGCGGCGCTCGTCTCGATCGACCCGCGCACGGGTGCGATCGAGGCGATGACCGCGTACCAGCCCGGCCGCCCCAGGCTCGACTTCAACCTCGCCGCCGACGCCCACCGGCAGCCCGGATCGGCGTTCAAGCCGTTCACGCTCACTGCGGCGCTCGAGCAGGGCCTGACGATGGACACCTCCTTCGCCGGGCCCCCGGAGTTCGTCGTCACCGATCCCGTCTGCGCCAACGGCTCGCAGCCGTGGGACGTCCACAACTACGGCGGCGAGTCGTTCGGGACGATCCCGCTCTGGACGGCGATCGCGGACTCCGTCAACACCGTGTTCGCGCAGCTGGTCGCCCAGGTCGGGCCGGACAACGTCGTGCGCGCCGCCCACCGCGCCGGCATCGAGTCGAAGCTGCAGGCGGTCTGCTCGATCACGCTCGGCGCCGACCCGGTGACTCCCCTGGAGATGGCCGACGCCTACGCCACGTTCGCCGACGGCGGGATCCACCATCCGGCGCAGGCGATCGCGAGCATCCGCGCGCCGGACGGCCGCGTTCTCGCGCGGCTGAAGACGCGCGGCACGCGGGCGATGCCGTACACGGTCGCCTCGACGGTGACGCAGGCGCTCGAGGGCGTGATCCAGCACGGCACGGGCACCGCGGCCGCGCTGAACGGCGTCACGGCGGCCGGGAAGACGGGAACGGCCGAGAACGAGCAGGACGCATGGTTCTGCGGCTACGTGCCGTGGCGCCTCGTCACCTGCGTCTGGGTCGGGTACCCGCGCGCCGAGATCCCGATGTACAACGTCGAGGGCCTTCCCGTCGTCGTCGGCGGCTCCCTGCCCGCCGAGATCTGGCACGACTTCATGACGAGCGCGCTCGGGCTCGGCTGACGAAGCGCTCGGTCGCCTCCCGCGAAGCCGCGACCGCGTGGAGCGCGAGCCTGGCCGCCTGGAGTGTCGGGACGATCTCGTCCAGGAAGGGATGCTCCCCCTCCGGCACGGGCAGCGCCTCGAGCCGGTCGAGCGCCGCCGCGACCGCGGCCGGAGGCGCGCCGGCGTCGGCCGGTCCGTCGCCGTCCGTCAGCCGCTCCAGCGCCGCCGACGCGACCGGATCGGAGTCGATCGCCTCCGCCGCGTCTTCGAGGTCGCGCCTGCAGGCACGCATCTCCTCCACGTACCCGTGCCAGCCCGGCTCCGGTATCGGAAACGACCGGGCGAGCTCGCGCAGGACGGCGACCGCCTCCGTCGGCACGAGGCCGCTCAGGCCGCGCGCCGCCGCGGCGGCGCCAGCAACTCCACCTGCGGCGGCGTGCGCCGCGCATGCCAGACGCCGAACGCGCTCGGCACGGCCATGATCGCGGCGAGGCAGGAGCTCGCGATCGACGCCCGGAACGTGATCGTCGCGATCACCGAGAAGCCGTAGGCCTCGAGCAGCAGTCCCCGCAGCGTCGTCCCCTGGAAGACCGTCTGCACCTCCTGCTGCAGCGCCTTGTTGTCCGGATGGGCGCGCGCGGCGGCGCTCACCTTCGAGTAGACGCCCTTGTAGGGCGTCTGCGACAGGTGCACGGCGATGAAGTGCAGCACCACCATCAGCGCCCCGGTCGTGCTGACGAGGAAGTCGAAGGCCCTGCGTCGCATGGTTGTCCCACTCGTTGACCCGACGGCACGTTGCGAAACGATCGCGGGCCCGGCGCCGCCGGCACCGGCGGCTCAGTAGAGGCTGGCCGCGAGTCGGCGGCGGTAGCGAACCGCCGTCGGA
>DASQQF010000026.1:0-9579 GCA_035643535.1 Gaiellaceae bacterium | reverse complement strand
CGAGCGCCGACGAGAGGTCGTCGCCGCGCCGGACGACGGCCACGGGCACGCCGGCCGTGCTCAGGCGCAGGAGCCCCGGCTCGCGAGCCGGCCCCTGTCCCGCGAAGCTCGCGGCGTCGACGTGGACGAGCGCCGACGGCCGGTGCGAGAGCGCGCGCTCGAGCAGCCGGTCGACCAGCGGCGTCTCGATCCGAGACGTCACGACGACGAGCTGCAGCGCGCGTGCGGCGGGGCCGGCGGCCGATCGGAGCAGGGCGGCGACCGGCGTCCGCGCGTCCGGCTCCGCCGCAGCGAGCAGCTCGAGCGCGAGGTGCCAGTCCTGTGCGTCGGAGGCCACCGCCTGTGCCTCACGACCGGCCGAGTTGAGGGCGAGGACGCACCGCCGGCCCCGGCGCACCTGCGCGAGCACGATCGAGCCGGCGGCGCGGACGATTGCGTCGAAGGCCGAGTCGGGCGGTGTGCCGGCCCGCCCGGCTGCGTCGCCGTCGAGCAGCACGACGAACTCCTCGCGGGGGGCGTCCTCGAGCTCCTTCACCATCAGCTCGCCTCGCCGCGCGGTCGACGGCCAGTGCACGCGCCGCAGGGACTCGCCCTGCTGGTGCTCGCGGACGCTGTGGAGCTCGAACCCCGCCGGGCGGCGCAGGAGCAGCCGCCGCCCGTCGTTCAGGCCGCCGCCGTCCTCGCAGAAGAGCCGCTCGAGCTCGACGAGGCGCGGGTACACGACGAGCGCCTGCTGGTCCTCGAGCGTCGTGCCGGCCACGGCGAGGCCGAACGGGTCGGAGACCGAGACCCGGACCGGAGCGAACGTGTGCCTGCCGCGCGGCACGCGCTGCAGGAGGTAGGAGCCGGAGTAGCGGTCGCGGCCACTGCGGGCCAGCTCGACCGCGACGGCGTCGAGGCTCCCTGGATGCTCCTCGGCGACGGCGGCGGGCAGCGGCGCCCGCGAGCCCGGCTCGAGCACGAGCTCGATGGCAGCGTCGTCGCCCTCGACGAGGTCGCGCGTCGGGTGTCGCCGCCGGAGGCGCGGGCGGCGAAGGGCGAGCCCGATCCAGCCGCGCGCGAGCAGCACGGCGAGGACGAGTCCGGAGCCGAGCGGGTAGAGCGCATGCGAGCCGAACACGGCGGCGACGAGGAGGCAGAGCGCGCCGAGCGCGAGCGTCGCCCAACCGCGGGAGGTCGTCCCGCGCCGCGTCATACGGGGACGGGCGTCCGGGTGAGCGCGTCCTCGACGAGATCGGCGGCGGCGAAACCGGTCGAGCGTGCCTCGGGCGCGAGGATCAGGCGATGCGCGAGCACGGGGACGGCGACGGCCTTCACGTCGTCCGGGACGAGGAAGTCGCGACCCTCCGCCAGCGCGCGCGCCTTCGCGACACGCAGGAGCGCGATGCCGGCACGCGGGCTCGCGCCGAGGTAGAGGCGCGCATCAGAGCGGGTCTGGCGCAGGAGGGCGACGACGTAGCGGCCGAGGCTGTCCTCCACGTAGACGGCCCGGGCGGCGGCCGCGAGCCGCAGGACCTCCGCGGCGCCCGCCACCGGCGACAGCGAGTCGAGCGGGAGCTCCCTCGTCTGCTCGTCGAGCATCCGCGCCTCCTCGGCGAGCGGCGGATAGCCGAGCGAGAAGCGCATCGTGAAGCGGTCGAGCTGCGCCTCGGGCAGCGGGTACGTGCCCTCGTACTCGATCGGATTCTGCGTCGCCATCACCATGAACGGCGGCTCGAGCCGGTACGTCACGCCGTCGACCGTCACCTGCCGCTCCTCCATGCACTCGAGCAGCGACGCCTGTGTCTTCGGCGAGGCGCGGTTCACCTCGTCGACGAGCAGGAGGTTCGCGAAGACCGGGCCCGGCCGGAACTCGAACTCGTTCCGCTGCTGGTTGAAGACGTTGACGCCGGTGACGTCCGACGGCAGCAGGTCGGGTGTGAACTGGAGCCGCGAGAAGCGGCAGTCGACCGAGCGCGCGAGCGCCTTCGCGAGCATCGTCTTGCCGACACCCGGGAAGTCCTCGACGATCGCGTGTCCCTCCGCCACGAGGCAGAGGACGACCAGGCGGAGCGTCTCCTCGGGCGCGTGGACGACGCGGCCGAGGTTGCCGGCGATGTCGGCGACCAGCTCGGCCGGCTTCGGCTCGACGGCACGCTCAGCCACGCCGAAGCTCCTGCCTCGTCTCACCGAGGAGAGCCTCGATCTCGTCGAGGATCGCGGCCGCGATCTCCTCCTTCGGCGCCTTCGCGACCGCCTGCTGCCCCGCCCGCGTGAGCACGATCACCTCGTTGTCCCTCGCGTCGAAGCCGATGTCCGGCCGGGAGACGTCGTTGAAGACGAGGAGGTCGGCGCCCTTCCGCGCGAGCTTCTCGCGCGCGCGCTCGATGCCCCCCTCTCCGTGCTCGGCCGCGAAGCCGACGAGGAGCTGCCCCTCGCGCCGGTCGGCACCGAGCTGCGCGAGGACGTCGGTGGTCGGCTCGAGCTCGACCGTCCAGGCGGCTGCGTCCTTGGCGCGCTTCTCGGCGAGGGCGGCGGCGGGACGGTAGTCCGCGACGGCGGCCGCCATCACGACCACGTCCGCCCCGGCGGCGCGGGCGAGCGCCTCCCGCTCGAGGTCGGCCGCCGCCGGGGTCTCGACGACCTCCATGCCCGCCGGGGCCGGAACGGCGAGGTTGGCGGCGAGCAGCGTGACGTGCGCGCCGCGCCGCCGGGCCTCGTCGGCGAGCGCGACGCCCATCCGTCCCGACGAGCGGTTGCCGACGTAGCGCACGGCGTCCAGCGGTTCCCGCGTGCCCCCGGCGGAGATCAGGACGCGCCGGCCGCGCAGGCGGCTGCCGCCGTAGAGGAGGTCGAGAGCCGCGGTGAAGACGTCCTCCGGCTCGGCCATCCGCCCCACGCCGAGCTCGCCCTCGGCCGTCTCCCCCTCGTCCGGTCCGACGAAGGCAACGCCGCGACCGCGCAGCGCCTCGGCGTTCGTACGCGTCGCCGGGTGGGCCCACATCCGCGGATTCATCGCCGGCGCGACGAGCACCGGCCCGCGATGGGCCAGAGCAGCCTCGGTCACCAGGTTGTCGGCGAGCCCGTGCGCGAGCTTCGCGAGCGTGTTCGCGGTGCACGGAGCGACGACGAGCAGGTCGGCGCGCGTCAGATGGAGGTAGACGTCGTCCTCGGCCGGCCTGCGCGCGAGGGCGCGGAACGTGTCGGGGCCGACGAAGCGTTCCGCTCCGGGCGTGAGGAGCGGCACGACGTCGTGACCGTCCTTGACGAGCAGGCGGCAGAGCTCGCATGCCTTGTAGGCAGCGATGCCTCCCGTCACTCCGAGGAGGACGCGGGCCATTCCCCCATGATGCCCGCTCGAAGGGTCTTCTGGGGATGCTCGTCAGCGAAGCCCTCCCGGCGTCGCCCCGCGGCGGAGGGTGGCTCCGCCGCCCGGGAGCCGGAGGCGCCCAGGGACGGCCTACGACACGTAGTCGTAGGTGAGCATGCCCTCGGCGACCTCCTCGAGGGACATGGTCAAATAGTTCTTCGAGCGGCTCTCGACGAGCGGCGGCAGGTTGTCGCCGAACGTCCCCTCGCCGAGCTGGTGGTGGTAGTTGTTGATCTGCCGCGCACGCTTCGCCGCCACGATCACGAGGGCGTAGCGGGAATCGACCTGGCCGAGGAGTTCGTCTACGCGGGGATGGATCATCGCGGCGGCATGGTAGCTGCCGGGACGAGAAGGCCGCGTACGAGAGCGGTCAGCTCGCCGACCGCCCGCTCGAGGTCGTCGTTCTCGACGACGTGGTCGAACTCGTCGGCCTGCTCGAGCTGCCGGCGCGCGAGCTCGAGGCGCTCGCCGATCTCGCCCGCGCTCTCGGTCGCCCGTTCCCGCAACCTCCGGTCGAGTTCCTCCACGCGGGCGGAGATGAAGATCGTCACCGCGCCGGGCACCTCCTCCTTCACCCGCAGCGCGCCCTCGGTCTCGAGCTCGAGCAACGGCACGTGCCCGTGCGAGCGGATCCGGTCGAGCTCGGAGCGGAGCGTCCCGTAGCGATGTCCCGAGACGTACTCGACCTGCTCGAGGAACGCCCCCTCGGCTACGCGGCGCAGGAACTCCTCGGGCGTGAGGAACCAGTACTCGCGGCCGTCCTCCTCGCCCTGCCGCCGCTCGCGCGTCGTCGCCGAGACCGTCGCCTCGAGCTCCGGCAGCTGACGCATCAGCTCGCGGATGAGCGTGCCCTTGCCGGCGCCCGAGGGCCCGGTGACGACGACGACCGTGGGCCGGCTCCTAGCGCTTGAAGAGGCCAATCAGCTCCGCGCGCTGCCGCTCCGAGAGCCCGCCCACCGTCTTCGACTGGCTGATCCGGCACGTGTTGAGGAACCGCGCCGCCTTGACGCGGCCGAATTTCGGCACCGCCATCAGGATGTCGACCACCTTCGCCGTCGAGACGTACTCGGGCGGGTTGCCGAGGATCTGCTCGATCCGGACCTTGCCCTCCTTGAGGTCCTTCTTGAGCTGCGCCCTCTTCACGCGCACGTCGTTCGCACGCTTGAGAGCGTCCATGCGCTGGTCGAGGGACCGCAGCGGGGCGTGCGCCTGCGTCTTCGCGGGAGACACGAGGCGCCGATCTTACCAAGGCACCCGTGACCATCAAGCAGTGACTTTTCGCGAGTTTTCCGGGGTTTTTGCACGGCCGACGGCGTCGTCAGGTGAGGCAACACCCGCTTCGGCGCAGGCGTCGACGAGCTCCGCGCGCACGCGGGACGGCGCTCCGGGATCGGCGAAGAGGACGGTCCCGAGGGCGACGTCGGTGGCGCCGCACGCGAGGAACTCGAGCGCGTCGCGGCCGGTCGAGATCCCTCCCATGCCGACGATCGGCAGGGCCGTCGCCTCGTGGCAGACGGCGACCGCGTGCAGCGCAACCGGTTTGATCGCCGGGCCCGAGAGGCCGCCGCTGCCGCGCGCGAGCACCGGGCGGAGGTGCCGGTCGAGCGCACGCCCGCGCAGCGTGTTGACGAGCGAAAGCCCGTCGGCGCCCGTCGCTGCGACGGCGCGGGCGACCTCGGCGACGTCGGGATGCGCCGCCGAGAGCTTCGCGTAGAGGGGCAGCCGCGTCGCGGCGCGGCAGGCTGCGACGATCTCCGCCGCGGAATCGGCCGCCTCGTCGACATTCGGACAGGAGAGGTTGAGCTCGACCGCCTCGACTGCTCCCCGTGCGGCCGCGGAGAGTGCCTCGCACGTCTCCGCGTAGTCCTCCGCGCAGAACCCGCCGACCGAGATCCAGAGCGGGACGCCGAGCTCGCGGAGCTGCGGCAGGTGATCGTCGAGGAAGCGCTCGCGGCCGGGGTTGGCGAGGCCGATGGCGTTGAGCATCCCGTGTGCCGTCTCTGCGATGCGCGGCGGTGCGCTGCCCTCGCGCGGCACCGGCGTCACCGTCTTCGTGACGAAGCCGTCGAGCTCCCGCGCGACCTCCGGCGCGGCCAGCGCGTCGAGACAGCCGCTCGCGTTGAGCAGTCTCATGCCGCGACCCCGTCGGCGCGGGCCGGGAGCTGCGACGTGCCTACGCGGGTCGCGTCGAGCACGGGCCCCTCGAGGCAGAGCCGCTTCAGCACGCCGTCGATCTCGACCACGCACCCGTAGCAGGCGCCGTAGCCGCACGCCATCGGCGCCTCCCACGCGAGCTGCGCGCCGGGACACGCCTCTGCGACAGCGCGCAGCATCGGCTCGGGGCCGCAGGCCAGGACGTCGAACCCCTGCAAGTAACAGTCTGTTACGAGGGTCGGCTCGACGACCACCTCCGCGTGCGGCGGCAGGAGCGCGGCCGCCTCGGCATGGTGCGCCGAGCGGAAGCCCGCGACGACGCGCGGTGTGCCTCCGAGCCGCTCGGCGAGGAAGGGCAGCGGCGCGATCCCGATCCCGCCGCCGACGAGCAGCGGCCGCTCGACGTCGAGCCGGTAGCCGTTGCCGAGCGGGCCGAGCACCGCGATCTCGTCGCCCCGCTCGAGGCCGCAGATCGCCTCGCTGCCGGGCCCGACCGGGTCGACGAGGAAGGCGAGCTCGCCCGGGGGTGCGAGGCAGAGCGAGAAGGCCCGCGGCAGCAGCCGTCCCGGCGCCTCGAGCATGAAGAACTGCCCCGGCGCTCCGGGCTCGAGCGAACCCCGCTCGATCCGCAGGAGGGTGTACGGGCCGACCTGCTCGGTGTCGGTGACCCTATGCCGTCCGGAGCTCCGCATCGATCCGTTCCTGGAGGGAGACCGCCTGCTCGGCGCGCGCATTCGCGATTGCGTGCACGGCCGCCGCCGCGCCGGAGAGCGTCGTGATGCAGGGCACGCGGCGCGCGAGCGCCGCCTCGCGGATGGCGTAGCCGTCGGAGCGGGCATTCCGGCCGTCGGGGATGTTGACGACGAGGTCGCAGCGGCCGCGGCGGATCAGGTCGATCACGGTCGGCTCGCCGTCGGTCGACTCGCTCAGCTTCCGCACCGGCTCGACGTCGACCCCCGCCGCGGTCAGGGTCGCCGCGGTGCCCTCCGTCGCGTACAGCTCGAAGCCGAGGCCGACGAGTGTCGCCGCGATCGGCACCGCCTGCTGGTGGTCCGGCTCGCGGATCGAGATGAACACCGACCCGGAGCGCGGCAGCCGCCGGCCCGCGGCACGCTCCGCCTTGTCGAGCGCGGTCGAGAGATCGGCGGCGCTCGCCATCACCTCGCCGGTCGAACGCATCTCGGGCCCGAGCACGGGATCGCTGCCGGGGAAGCGCGCGAACGGCAGCACGGCCGCCTTGACGCTCCACTGGCGCGGCGGCCGCTCGGCCGGCAGGCCGAGCTCGGAGATCCGCTCGCCGAGCGCGAGCCGGCAGGCCGCGCGCACGAGCTCGACGCCGGTCGCCTTGCTCACGAACGGCACTGTCCGCGACGCGCGCGGGTTCGCCTCGAGCACGTACACCTCGCCCTCGCCGGTGATCGCGAGCTGGACGTTGAGCAGCCCGACCGCGCCGAGCGCGCGCCCGAGGACGCGGACGACGTGCGCGATCTCCTGCGTTTGCGCGAAGGTGAGGTTCGGCGCCGGGAGGACGCAGGCCGAGTCGCCGGAGTGGATTCCGGCCTCCTCGACGTGCTGCATCACGGCCGCGACGTACGTGTCGACGCCGTCGCAGAGCGCGTCGACGTCGACCTCGATGGCATGCTCGACGAAGCGGTCGACGAGGACGCTCGCGAAGGGCGGCATCTCCCGCACCTCGTCGGCCGAGTAGGAGACGCGCATCGCCCGCCCGCCGAGGACGTACGAGGGCCGGACGAGCACCGGATAGCCGATCTCCTCGGCGATCTCCGCCGCCTCGTCGGGCGACGACGCGATCCCCCACTCGGGCGAGCGCAGCCCGTGCGCGCGGAGCAGGCCCGCGAAGCGTTCGCGGTCCTCGGCGAGGTCGACCGCGTCGAACGGCGTGCCCAGGATGCGCCAGCCGGCCTCCTCGATCGCGCGCGCGAGCTTGAGCGGCGTCTGGCCGCCGAACTGGATCACGACCCCGTCGGGCCGCTCGCGCTCGCAGATCGCGAGCACCGACTCGGCGTCGAGCGGCTCGAAGTAGAGCCGGTCGGACGTGTCGTAGTCGGTCGAGACGGTCTCGGGGTTGCAGTTGACCATCACCGCCTCGTAGCCGAGCGCGCGGTAGGTGGTGACGGCGTGGACGCAGCAGTAGTCGAACTCGATCCCCTGCCCGATCCGGTTCGGCCCCGAGCCGAGGATGACGACGCGCGGGCGCGCGGCCGTCGGCGGGGCCTCGTCGAGCTCGCCCCAGGTCGAGTAGCAGTAGTTCGAGGATGCCTCGACCTCCCCGGCGCACGAGTCGACGCGCCGGTACGAGGGGCGGACGCCGCAGTCGCGGCGCCGCTGCCGGACGGTCGTCTCGGGAACGCCGGCGGCCTCGCCGATCTGCGCGTCCGAGAGGCCGACCCGCTTGAGGCGCAGCCAGTCGCCCGCGACGAGCGTGTCGACGTCCCCGACCGACTCGAGTGCCTCGGCGACGCGCTCCAGCTCCCGGCGGAAGAACGGGTGGATGTCGCCCGGCGCGTCCTCGAGCGCCTGCCACGGCGTCGCCGCACCGGCGTCGAGCTCACGCGAGCGGAATGCCTTGAGGAACGCCTCCGAGAACGTCCGCCCGATCCCCATCGTCTCCCCCACCGACTTCATCTGCGTCCCGAGCGTCCGGTCGGCGCCGGGGAACTTCTCGAACGCGAAGCGCGGGAACTTGACCACGACGTAGTCGAGCGTCGGCTCGAAGCTGGCCGGCGTCGTCCCGGTGAGGTCGTTCGGGATCTCGTCGAGCGTGTAGCCGACAGCGAGCTTCGCCGCGACCTTCGCGATCGGGTAGCCCGTGGCCTTCGAGGCGAGCGCGGACGAGCGCGAGACGCGCGGGTTCATCTCGATCACGCGCACCTCGCCGGTCTCACGGCTGCGGGCGAACTGGATGTTCGAGCCGCCGGTGTCGACGCCGACCGCACGGATCACCGCCGCCGCCGCATCCCGCAGCTCCTGGTAGGCCTCGTCCGAGAGCGTCATCTGCGGGGCGACGGTGACGGAGTCGCCGGTATGGACGCCCATCGGATCGAGGTTCTCGATCGAGCAGACGATCACGACGTTGTCGAGCCGGTCGCGGACGACCTCGAGCTCGAACTCGTCCCAGCCGCGCACCGACTCCTCGACGAGCACCTGCGCGATCGGCGACTCGGCGAGTCCCCGCTCGACCTGGCGGGCGAGCTCCTCCGGCGTGTTCGCGAAGCCGCCCCCGTGCCCGCCGAGGGTGAACGCCGGCCGCACGACCGCCGGTGTCGACAGCCCCGCGAGCTGGTCGAGCGAGGTGACGATCGTCGACCGCGGCACCCGCAGGCCGCAGCTCTCGACCGCCTCCTTGAACTTCAGCCTGTCCTCGGCCCGCTCGATCGCGTCGAGGCGCGCGCCGATCAGCTCGACCCCGAGCTCGGCGAGGACGCCGGAGGTGGCCAGCTCCCGGGCGAGGTTGAGCGCCGTCTGGCCCCCCATCGTCGGCAGCAGCGCGTCGGGCCGCTCGAGGCGCAGCACCTCGGCGACCGCCTCGGCGTCGAGCGGCTCGAGGTAGGTACGGTCGGCGAAGCCGGGGTCGGTCATGATCGTCGCCGGGTTCGAGTTGACGACGATCGTCCGGAAGCCGTCCTCCCGCAGCACCTTGAGCGCCTGGCAGCCGGCGTAGTCGAACTCCGCCGCCTGGCCGATCACGATCGGGCCGGAGCCGACGATGCAGATGCTCCGCAGGTCGGTGCGCCTAGGCATGTGCTGCGACTCCGTCGGCGATCTCGTCGACCCAGCGCTCGAGCAGGGGCCAGCCGTCGTGCGGGCCGGGCCCGGCCTCCGGATGGAACTGGAGCGACCGCGCGCGCTCGGCCGGCAGGTCGAGCCCCTCCACCGTGCCGTCGTAGAGCGAGACGTGTGACGCCTCGGCGGCGTCGCTCGGGCGGACGGCGAAACCGTGGTTCTGGCTCGTGACGAGGACGCGCCCCGTGCGCCGCTCGAGCACCGGGTGGTTCGCGCCGCGGTGGCCGAAGGGAAGCTTGTACGTCTCGTGTCCCGTGGCGAGCGCGATGAGC
>DASQQF010000025.1:0-16151 GCA_035643535.1 Gaiellaceae bacterium | reverse complement strand
CTCCGAACGGCGGGAATCGTCGTGCCCGGCCCGTCGGCGAAGGCGAGGCGACAGCGTCAGGCGTCGTGGGCGCGCTCTGCGTAGGCCACACGTTCGAACGGCCAGTCGTCCACGAGCCAGTCCGTGACGACCCGCCACAGCCGCATGTCGAGCTCGGGCCGGCTCGCCCGCACCCAGGAGCGCACACGTGCATCGTGCTGCCCACTCTTGTCCGGATAGATGTAGACGCAGCCGATCACGTCACCGCTCGCGGGATCGAGGACGGTGTAGGTGAAGCCCGCTCCGTTCTCGAAGTCGTCGGCATGCGCCTGCAGGTCGCGCAGGTTGTCCGCCAGGCTGCGGTCGTCGGGCCAGGAGCTCGCCTCCCAGCCGGGCGTCGCGTGGATGTGCTCCACGGACGACGACCACGCCTCGTAGTCGGACTCGTTGTGCTGCGGCCCGAGTGGTTCGAGCCTGAGTTGCTCCGTCGCGAGAGCGAGCGGGACGACGAATCCGGACGGGACGAACGGCGTCTGCACCGCTCCCATCTTCGTCGATCCGGCCGCCGGCAAGCGGGCAGACCGCGGGCCCTGGGCGCGCTCCCCGACGCAGGTAGGAGGATGTCCTCGTGGTTCCCGCTGCTCTCGCGTTGGCCTGCACCGCCGGCTGCGTGGTGTGCCTCGTGTATCTCCACCTGGCGCCGACCGGTTACTCGCCGGTGCGGAACGCGGTGAGCGAGTACGGCGTGGGACGCTACGGGCTCTGGTATGGCCTGCAGGCGACGCTGGCGGGCATCGCCGCGATCTGCCTGGCAGTCGCGTTGGGGCATCCGTCCACGGTGGTGACCCTCCTCGTGGTTCTCGGGGCCGCGCGCATCGCGATCGGCTGGTTCCCGACCGACGCCGCATCCGAGCAGCCGACGCGACGTGGAGCCGTCCACCTCCTGTTCGCCCTCGTGGCCTTCACTGCGGCATCCTGGGCAGCGATCGCCCTGCAGCCTGCCGAGCACGGCGAGCCGTGGCTCGGCTGGCTGACGGCCGCATTCGCGATCGGCGTGATGATCTCGCTACGAACGTCGCTGCGTGCGTGGTTCGGACTCGTCGAGCGCGGCTACTACGCGGCGATGCTCGCCTGGCTCTTTCTCGTCTCGGCCCGCCTGCTCTGAGCCGGGCGGTGGCTCGCTCCCCCGGGGGGCCAGCGCGCGCCGCCGACGCCGGAACGTGCGGCGAACTGCAAAGATCCGCTGCAGCATGCCTCGCCTCCGCACGATGGTGATGGTCGCAGTCGCCGTCGCCGTGACCGACGTGACGTGGGACGGGACGTCGCTTCGGATCTCGGTGGGTTGGCCGGGACGAAGGCGCATCGCCTCGATCGTGTTTCCGTAGAAGGTCCCGACGCCGTCTCGATGCTGGAACTCGACCTCGGACTCAGTGCGCAGGAGGCACTCGAGGAGTGCCGACGACGAGGGCTCGTCGTCCGGAGCGAGCGTGAGCTTGGCGGCCGAGCCGGTAGCCATCATTGGCATCTCGGGATTCCCGGCCGGCCCGGGACGCTCGAGCTCAACGAGTGGCAGAACCGGGTCTGGGCAAAGGTGCACCCGCTGAGAGACGGTGGCTGGGCGGAGTCCTTGGCCCGGGAGCTCGCCGCCCGCTAGGGCGTGCAGGAGATCGTGACCACGCCGTTCTGTGAGCGGGTCAGCCGGAGATTTCCCCTCGGAACGGGGACCTTCCCGGTCCGGGTGATCCGGTAGGAGGAGCCGGCGACTTCCGCTAGCGCATCCGTGACCGTCGCACTCAACCGCGCGCCCTTGCAGGTGATCACGGTGCCGGCTTTCACATTCGAGACGGTGGTCGTCCCGGTAACCGTGATCGAGCCAGAGACGACCTTGCTGCCCGAGCCGCAGCCGGCGACGACGAGGCCGAGGGCCGCGAGCAGCGCCGGTGCCGGGATCGCCTTCATTCCTCGCTCATATCGGCGCAGGCGGCTCGCGGGTGAAAGCCCCCGCTCCCAGGAGTTCGCACAATCCGTTGGCAACGGGTCGCTTGCCTGGGCGCGAGTGCTCACCAAGACACTCTGAGGAGCTGCCCGACTCCTCGTAGAATCGTCCTGTGGATGCCGAATCGGCAGACGCATCCGACCGAGGGATCTGGGTCGGATCGATCGTGATTCGTTGCCGACGGTTCGATGAGATGCTCGCGTTCTGGCAGTCGGCCCTGAAGTATGTGCCGCGGGAGCCGCCAGAGGAAGGGTGGGTAGTGCTCACAGATCCGAGCTTCGACCCCGACGGGAATCGATTCTGCGTCGTCTCCAAGTAGCGCGGCTACCGCCGCGGCGCACGAACCGCCGCGCCTCCGAGCTGTCGGCCGATGACCAGCGCACCGATCCAGGCGAGCGTCCTGTCGCCCGAACGGGGGACTACTTCTGGCCGGCGATGATGAAGCTGACCAGGTCGTTCAGCTGCTTCGGCGAGAGCTGCTTGCCGAAGGTCGTCGGCATGAGCCCGCTGTGGTAGCCCTTGGGCACGTACGCGTTGGGGTCGACGATCGACTGCTTGACGAAGGCGGCCAGACCCATGTTGTCGCGCTTCGCGTCGAGCGTCGGCGCCGTGTCGAGATCCGGCCCGATCGAGCCGGACGTTCCCGCCGGCTTGAACGTGTGACAGGAGCCGCAGGCGTTCGAGAGGAAGACCGCTTTCCCGGCTTGCGCGTTCCCGCCGGTCGAGGTCGTCGTCGTCGCGCCTGTCGTCGCCGCACCGGTCGTGGCCGCACTCGTCGTCCCCGCACCCGTCGTCGCGGTCGTGGTCTGGGACGGGGTCGACGACTTCTGCGTGACGGTCCGGATCACCGTGACGCCGCTCTTGCCGAGCGACGTGTAGTGGCCGACGGCCCAGCCCGCGAAGCCGGCCGGGAAGAGCAGCGCGGCCCACAGGACCCACATCGCGATCTCGCCGGTCGCGACCCACGGGTTTCTTCTCCGCCGCGGCACGGGCGTGAGGCTATCGACTCGGGATGCGCGACGACGGCGATAGCTGCTACGTAGGAGCCCAATGGGCACCGCAACCGTCAGCCTCGCCGCGATTCGGCGCCTCGCCGTCTCGTCGCAGGGCTACGCGCCGCGCTTCCGCCGCGCCCGTCCCGGCGACGTCGAGGCAGCGATCCGGCGCCTCGGCGCAGTCCAGCTCGACTCGATCTCGGCGGTCGACCGCGCCCACCGGCTCACGCTCTCCTCGCGCATCGGCGGCTTCGCGGAGGAGGCCGTGCAACCGCTGCTGACGGGCGGGCGGATCTTCGAATACTGGGCGCACGAAGCCTGCCTCCTCCCGGTCGAGCTCTGGCCGCACTTCCGGCGGACGATGGAAGGGGACGGGCACTGGGGCATCTTCGACCGCGCGCTCCGCGAGCACCCGATGCTCGTCGAGCCGGTGCTCGAGCGGATCCGCGCCGAGGGGCCGCTCGGCTCGCGCGACTTCGAGGGCGCCGGCGGGAGGACGGACATGTGGGACTGGAAGCCCGCCAAGATGGTGCTCGAGGCGCTCTGGGACCGTGGCGTCCTCGCGATCGCCGGCCGCAACGGATTCCAGCGCCGCTACGACCTCGCCGAGCGGGTGATCCCGCGCGCCGCGCTCGACGCGCCGACGCCGGACGAAGGCGAGACGCTCCGGACGCTCGCGCTGCTCGCCGTCCAGGCGCGCGGCGCCCTCACCGAGCCCGCGATCCGCGAGCACTGGCGGCTGAAGGGTGGCCGCGCCCGCCTCCACCACCACGTCCACGCACTCGTGGCGGACGGGCTCCTGCGCGAGGTGCACCCGGACGACGGCGGCGTCCCGTTCTACGTCGCCGCCGACGCGGAGCTCGACGGCGACCCCGCGCCGCCGACGCTGCTCTGCCCGTTCGACAACCTGCTCTGGGACCGGCCGCTGCTCGAGCGCCTCTTCGGCTTCCGCCACGTGATCGAGGTCTACAAGCGCCAGCACGAGCGCGAGTTCGGCTACTACGTGCTGCCGCTGCTCGCCGGCGACCGGCTCGTCGGCCGTGCCGACCTCAAGGCCGACCGGAGCGAGGGCGTCCTCCACGTCCGCCGCTTCCACCGCGAGCCGCGCGTGCGCGGGAACGTCGGTGCGCGTCTCGAGCGGGCAGCGGCGCGGCTGGCGCGCGTGCTCGGGCTCGCGGAGGTACACCATGCGTGAGGTCGGCGTCGAGGAGGCGCGGCGGATCGCGGTGCGGGCACAGGGGCTCGACGGATCGGCGGGCGGTGTGCTCGAGACCATCCGCCGGCTCGGCTTCCTCCAGCTCGACCCGATCTCGGTCGTCGCCCCGCCGCAGCATCTCGTCCTCTGGAGCCGACTCGGCCCGTTCGACCCGCAGGAGCTCGACCGGCTGCTCTGGGAGGAACGGCAGCTCGTGGAGTGGGACGCGTTCCTCTTCCCCGCCGAGGACCTGCCGATGCTCAAGGCCTTCATGCGCCGCCGCGACCGGCCGCTCGACCGGCGGATCCTCGCGTGGCTGAAGGAACACGCCGCGTTCCGCCGCTACGTGCTCCGCGAGCTCGAGCGGCGCGGCCCGCTGCTCTCGCGCGAGATCGAGGATGCGCCGGGCCACAGGCGCGAGGGCCACCGCTGGTGGGGCGAGCGGAAGATGGGCCTCATGCTCAACTGCCTCAGCGCGCGCGGCCAGGTCGCGGTGGTCGGGCGCCGGGGGCGCCAGCGCGTCTGGGATCTCGCCGAGCGCTGGTATCCCGAGACCGAGACGCTCCCGCTCGCGAAGGCGCGGCGCCTGTACGAGGAGAAGCGGTTCCGCGCGCTCGGCGTGCGGCTCGCGCGCGGCAGGCTCGTGGCGCACCGCGAGGCGGAGGACGGGCCGGCTCCCGACCGTGTCACCTTCCTCTCGCCCTTCGACCGGCTCGTCCACGACCGCGACCGCACCGAGGCGCTGTGGGGGTTCCGCTACCGGCTCGAGATGTACGTGCCCGCCGCGAAGCGGGAGTACGGCTACTACGTCCTGCCGATCCTGGCGGGCGACCGTCTCGTCGGCCGCATCGAGCCGGTCTTCGACCGGAAGGGTCGCACACTCTCGGTCAAGGGCGTCTGGTGGGAGCCCGGCCGGACGCCGCTCGACCTGAGCGAGCCGCTCGTGAGCCTGGCGGCCTTCCTCGGCGGGTCGGTGTCGCAGCACGGCTGACGAGCTCGGCGTACAGCTCCGCGATCTCCTCGGTCGGCACCTCGAGCGACGGCGCCCCGATACCGAGCTCGGCGCGCTGGACGTTCGAGAGCGGCGTACGCCCGAAACGGGACGCGATCAACGTGCGGCGCTCCTTCGCGATCTCGAGCAGCTCGTCGTTGACGCGGTCGTGCTCGCCGCGGACCGCCACGTGCAGCATCGCCACCTGCGGCGGATCCGGCACGACGGCGACGCCCTCGACGCGTGCGAGCGCAGCGCCGATCTCCTTCGCCTTGCGCACGAACGCGGGCATGCGCGGCAAGACCTCGTCGAGGCCGCGCTCGGCCGACAGCGCCATCGGCTCGAACGTCGACAGCCGCCCGCCGTGGCGGACGCGCCAGACGCGTGCCTCCGCGATCACGTCCTGCGGGCCGGCGAGCGCGCAGCCGCCGAGTGCGCCGAGATCCTTGTAGAGGGAGACGTACACGGTGTCGAAGAGCGAGGCGATCTCGCGTAGCGGCCGCCGGTAGAACGGGCCGCATTGCCACAGCCGCGCGCCGTCGAGGTGCAGCGCGACCCCGTTTGCGCGGGCCCACGCCACCTGCGCGCGTAGCTCGCGCCACGGAGGCAGCTGCCCGCCGAGGTCGCGCTGCGGGAGCTCGAGCAGCAGCGCACCGACCGGCTCGTCCACCTCGTCGAGGTCGGCGCGACGGATCAGAGCGTCGTGGTCGCCGACCGGCCGTGCGTGCAGTCCGTGAAGGTGCTCGTAGCCGCGCTCCTCGTGCACGTCGAGGTGGCATTGCGGATGGAAGGCAACGGTCGAGCAGCCGCGGCGCCCGCACCAGATGCGGAGGGCTATCTGCTGCGCCATCGTGCCGCTCGGAAAGAGGACGGCCGCCTCCTTCCCGAGCAGCGCGGCGATGCGCGCCTCGAGCCGCTCGACGCTCTCGCCGCCACCGTAGACGTCGAGCCGCGCGCCTGCGCGGTCGGCGAGCGCCCGGAGCTCCGCAGCCGGATCGCGCGGCGCGCTCCACGCCGGAACGAAGCGCTCGCAGCGCGCGATGATCCGCTCCCGTTGCCCCGGGTCCACCGAGCGAGCCTACAATCGCCGGCGTGGACTTCGAGACGCGCGCGATCCATGTCGGACAGGAGCCCGACCCCGCGACCGGCGCGATCATCACACCGATCTACCAGACGTCGACGTACGTCCAGGACGCGGTCGGCGAGCACAAGGGCTACGACTACTCGCGCGTCGCGAACCCCACGCGCCACGCGCTCGAGGCGGCGCTCGCGTCGCTCGAGTCGGCCGAGCACGGGATCGCCTACTCCTCCGGGCTCGGGGCCGTCACGACGATCTTCCACCTGCTGAACCCGGGCGACCGCGTGGTGCTCGTCGCAGACGTCTACGGCGGCGTCTACCGGATGACCTCGCAGGTCTACGAGCCGAAGGGCTATCGCTTCGACTACCTGCCGGCGGAGGAGTTCGCGAACCTCGCCCCGCATCTCGACGAGACGACGCGGCTCGTCTGGATCGAGACGCCGTCGAACCCGATGCTCAACGTCGTCGACATTCGCGCGGCGGCCGACGCGGCACACGCGGCGGGCGCGCTGCTCGCCGTCGACAATACGTTCGCCACGCCGTACCTGCAGCGCCCGCTCGAGCTCGGCGCCGACATCGTCGTCCACTCGACGACGAAGTACCTCGGCGGCCATTCCGACGTCGTCGGCGGCTTCGCGGGGACGAACGACCCGACGATCGCCGAGCGGCTGCGCTTCCTCCAGAAGTCGCTCGGCGCCGTGCCGGGGCCGTTCGACTGCTGGCTCGTGTTGCGCGGGATCAAGACGCTCGCGCTGCGGATGCGCCGGCACTGCGAGAACGCGATGGCGGTGGCCGCGATGCTCGAGCAGAACCCGCGGGTCGAGCGCGTCCTCTACCCGGGGCTGCCGCACCACCCGGGCCACGCGATCGCAGCGAAGCAGATGCACGACTTCGGCGGCATGGTCTCGTTCCTCGCGGAGTCGGCCGAGGAGGCAGAGGCGCTCGCGGCCCGGACACGGCTGTTCCAGCTGGCCGAGTCGCTCGGGGGCGTCGAGAGCCTGATCGAGGTGCCCGCCCGAATGACGCACGCGGCGACGGCCGACGCGCCGTTCGCGGCGCCGACGAACCTCGTGCGGCTCTCGGTCGGCATCGAGTCGGCCGGCGACCTCGTCGACGACCTCGAGCAGGCGCTCGTTCCGGCGGCCGCGCCTTCGCGATGAGCGACGACGTCGTCTTCGTCGAGATCCCGGCGGGCTCTCGGAACAAGTACGAGTGGAGCGAGGAGCTCGGAGGCATCGTCCTCGACCGCCGGCTGTTCACCGCGATGGCGTATCCGGCCGACTACGGCTTCGTCGAGGGGACGCTGGCCGAGGACGGCGACCCGATCGACGCGCTCGTCCTCGTCTCCGACCCGACCTTCCCCGGCTGCCGGATTCGCGTGCGCGCGATCGGCGTCTTCCACATGGAGGACGAGAAGGGCCCGGACGAGAAGCTGCTCTGCGTGCCCCGCGGCGACCCCGCCTTCGAGCGGGTCGCAGACATCCACGACGTCGCGAACGAGCTGCGCGACGAGATCGAGCACTTCTTCCAGCGCTACAAGGACCTCGAGCCGTCGAAGCGGACCGACACGCGCGGCTGGGGGAACCGCGACGAGGCGGAGCGGCTCCTCGCCGCCGCACGCGAGCGCGACGCGAAGAGCTAGAACGCGAGGAGCCGCAGGCAGGGCTGAGCCGCTCTGCGGCGAATCGTCGTCGGGCAACGGTTCTCTCTCGACCAGGAGGTTCGGCGGTGCGCGGCACGGCATGGCGGTACGTCGGTTGTGTGATCGGGTTCGGGTTCGGGGCGGTCTGGATGACCGCGGGGCTCGGCTCGGCGATCCTCTCCTTGATGTGCGCGGCGGTCGGCTTCGGCGTCGCCGGCGTCCTCGACCACAGGCGGCCGTCGGCGGCCAGGCGCGAGCGGTCGCGCCGGACGCGGCACATCGACGTCGAGACGATGCCCCTTGCCGCGGAGAGCGGCTGGTAGACCTCAGGACGCTCTCCCCTGCATAGGATCGGGCCATGGCCGCGCCCGAGCCCATCGACCTCCTCCACCTCGGACGCGAGCACGTGATCGCGTGCTACGTGCTCGAGACGGAGGACGGCCCGGCGCTCTTCGACTGCGGGCCGGCGTCGACGGTCGACACGCTCGAGCGTGGCCTGGCCGACCGCGGGCTCGCGCTCGCAGACGTCCGCCACCTCCTGCTCAGCCACATCCACCTCGACCACGCCGGGGCAGCCGGCGTCCTCGTCCGCAGGCATCCCGGCCTGCAGGTCCACGTCTCACCGGTCGGCGCGCCGCACCTCGTCGACCCCGAGCGGCTCGAGCGCAGTGCGCGCCGCCTGTACGGCGATGCGTTCGACAACCTCTGGGGCGAGCTCGCACCCGTGCCCGAGCAGAACGTCCACGAGGTCGGCGAGCACGTCCTCGGCCTCGAGTGCTTCCCCACGCCGGGGCACGCGTCCCACCATGTCTGTTACCTCGATGCCTCCGGAACGCTCTGGGGCGGCGACGCCTGCGGCGTCCGCATCCTGCCCGGCCGCTTCGTGCTGCCGCCCACGCCGCCGCCGGAGATCGACGTCGAGGCCTGGGAGCAGACGCTCGACGAGATCGAACGGCGCGAGCCGGAGCGCCTCGCCCTCATCCACTTCGGCGTCGCCGAAGACCCCGGCCGACACCTCGCCGAGTTCCGCCTGACGCTCGAGGACTGGGCCGACTCGGTCGCAGGCGGCGCGACGGAAGAGGAGTTCGTCGCGCACGCGCTCGCCGAGCTGTCGGACTCGAACGAGGACACGGAGGCGTACGGGCAGGCGATGCCGTTCTGGCAGTCCTATGCCGGGCTCAAGCGCTGGGCGGACAAGCGGGCCGAGGCGCAGGCCGGGTAAGCCTCGCGCAGGCCGGGTACGCTCGAGAGATGCCGCGCGTTCCCGTCCCACCCGAGGTCGACGCCTTCCTCGCACGGCCGAATCCCGCCGTCGTGGGCACGGTCCGCCCAGACGGGTCGCCGCACACGGCCGCCACCTGGTACGACTGGGAGGACGGCCGCGTCCTCCTCAACATGGACGAGAGCCGCGCCCGCCTCGACTACCTGCGCGAGAACCGCTCGGTCGCGCTCACCGTGCTCGCCGGGGGCGACTGGTACCGGCACGTGAGCCTGCTCGGCCGGGTCGCCTCGATCGAGGAGGACGCGGGGCTGCAGGACATCGACCGCCTCGCCCTCCGCTACACCGGCCAGCGCTACGGGAACCGCGAGAGCCGCCGCTTCAGCGCCTGGATGGAGCCCGAGCGCTGGCATTCCTGGCCGCTCGCGGACCGCTGAGCGGCGTCACGCGTCGCGCAGGATGCGGCCGCCCGACGCCTGGTTGCGCGCCTTGACGACGATCTCGTCGACGTTGACGTGCCACGGCCGGCTGAGCGCGAAGAGGATGCAGTCCGCGATGTCCTCCGGTCGCATGGCGTCGATGCCGCGGTAGACGGCGGCCGCCTTCTCCTCGTCGCCCTTGAAGCGCACGAGCGAGAACTCGGTCTCGACGAGGCCCGGGTCGACGGTCGTGAGGCGAACCGGCCGGCCGAGCAGATCCTCGCGGAGCGCGTACGTGAAGCCGCGCTCGGCGAACTTGGCCGAGACGTACGTCGCGCCGCCCTCGTACGCGGCGCGGCCGGCGACCGAGCCCATGTTGACGACGTGCCCCCAGTCGCCGAAATGCGGCAGGCAGAGCCGCGTCATCCGGACGAGGCCGAGCACGTTGACGCCGAAGACCGTCGCCTCGTCCTGCTCGCTCGACTCGTCGAACGGGTGCCGGCCGAGCGCGAGCCCGGCGTTGTTGACGAGGATGTCGAGCCCGCCGAGGCCGTCGACCGCCTCGGCGACGAAGCGCTCGCAGCTCTCGGGGTCGGTGACGTCGAGCAGGAGCGCGATCTCCGTCTCGAGCCGGTCGACGCGGCGCGCGCCGCCCGCGACGCGCACTCCCGCCTCGGCGAGCGCCTGCGCCGTCGCGCGGCCGATGCCCGACGAGGCGCCGGTGACGATCGCGCGCTTGCCGGTCAGGTCGGTCGCAGCCACGCCGGGACTCTACGCACGGGCTTCGCGCCACGCCGCACCCAGCGCGAGCCGCTCCGGCGGTGTCGGATGGCTGAAGAGGAGCGCGTACACGAGGCGCGGCGGCGCGAGGTCGGAGAGGTTCCGGCGCGCGAGCTCGAGGTGCACCCGGGCGAACGCGTCGGGATCCTCGCTCAGCTCGAGCGAGCAGCGGTCGGCGGCGCGCTCCCAGCGGCGCGAGAGCGCCGCGCCGAAGGGCAGCCCGGAGAGCTCGAGCCCGGTGAGGAGGAGCAGCGCCTCCGGCAGCGTCGCCGGCTCTGCGACGCGCGTGCCGAGGACGGCCCAGAGGACGGCGACCGCGGCGCACGCGCCGGCCATCCCCAGCAGCGTGAACTTCGCCACGTGCCGGTCGCGGCGGTGCCCGAGCTCGTGCGCGACCACCACGCGTACCGCGCCTGCGTCCGCAGCCTGCAGGAGCGTGTCGAAGAGGACGACGCGGCGCGTCCGGCCGAGCCCCGAGACGTACGCGTTGAGCTTCGTCGTGCGGCGGCTCGCGTCGGTTACGAGCACGTCCCGCACCGGCACCCCCGCCCGCTCCGCGAGCGCACGGAGCTCGCCGGCGAGCGCCTCGTCCTCGAGCCGGCGGAAGCGGTTGAAGAGCGGCTCGAGGAGGACCGGTGTGACGAAGGAGAGGAGGACCACCGCAAGCGCCAGGCCGGCACCCGCCGGGACGGCCCACCAGCCCGGCAGCGCGTGGGCGAGCCCGACCGCGGCGGCCCAGGCGCCCGCGGCCAGCACCACCGAGACGGCCAGGCCCTTCGCGCGGTCGGCGACCCAGCCGCCGAGCGACTGGGTC
The DNA here is from genome assembly GCA_035643535.1 of Gaiellaceae bacterium. Lineage (GTDB taxonomy): Bacteria > Actinomycetota > Thermoleophilia > Gaiellales > Gaiellaceae > Palsa-739. The sequence continues at coordinate 5,043 of DASQQF010000025.1, read as the reverse complement.
GAGAAGCCCCAGCGGCGCTCGCGCAGCCAGCCGCGCCACAGCGCGAGCGGCATCCGGAGCCCGTCCGAGAGCGCGACGACGATCGCCGCGTAGGCGGCCGCCGCCGCGACCGGCGGCAGGCTGCCCGGCTCGAGCCACACGCCGAGCGGGCTCCACGCGAGCGCTGCGAGCACGCCGGTGCCGATCCCGAGGTCGACGAGGAGCGCGGCGTAGAGGGGGCGGTGGTACGCGGCCGCGCGCTCCCGCTCCGCCGCCGTGAAGTCGTGTGCCGCCGTGGCCATCGCGGACAGGGAGCGTACGCAACACGCGGGTACACTCCCCGCACTCATGGCCAGCCTCGACACCGCAGGCGTGCTCAGCTCCAGCCGCGAGTCCGTCGCGCTCGCGTCGCAGCTGCGCCGCCTCGCACGGGTGGCGACGGTCGTCGCGATTCTCACGGGCCCTGCCGTCTTCGTCTGGCTCCACCACGTCGACCACCTGTCGACCGGGAAGGCGCTGCTCGCGACCGCAGCCATCGTCATCGGCTTCCGGGGCGTCGTCGACCTCCTGACCCGGCGCCTGATCCCCTGGCCGAGCCTGTTCGGCACCGAGGACTCGCGCCTGCGCGAGGAGGACGTCGTCAACCGCCGCCGCGCCTGGACGTGGCGCTTCTTCTATCGCGTCGCGCTCGTCGTGGGCGGCATCGTCACGCTCGTCTTCGCCGTTCAGCTGGGAAAGGGCGAGTCGGTCACCTGGTGGGGGACGGCCGGCGCGATGGCCGGCGGCTTCGCGCACAAGTTCGCGCACCCGGGCGGATACCTGCCGCTCATCCTCATCTTCTTCATCTACTTCATCTTCAACTTCCTCATCCTGCTCGGGCCGATGCTGATGCTCGGCATCTCGCAGATCCGCGGCTACGAGCCCGGCGACGCGGAGTGGGGCGTGCGGCTCGAGGACGTCCGCGGCCAGGCCGAGGCGAAGGAGGAGGTACGGCGGATCGTCACCCTCTGGCAGTCGGGCGAGGCATTCGAGCGCGCCGGCGGCAAGCGCGAGCGGGGGCTCCTCTTCCTCGGCGCCCCCGGCACCGGCAAGACGATGCTCGCGAAGGCGATCGCGACCGGGTTCAACTCGCCGTTCGTCTCGATCCCGGGCTCCGGCTTCGCGCAGACGTTCATCGGGATCGACGCGATCATCGTCCGCTACCTCGCGCGGAAGGCGAAGCGGCTCGCGCGCAAGTGGGGCGGCCAGTGCATCGTCTTCATCGACGAGATCGACGCCGTCGGCCTCCGCCGGCAGGCGCTCGCGGGCGGAGAGCACCACAAGCTGCCCGGACCCGAGCGCCCGTACCACGGGTCGATGGGGGCCGTCACGGCCAGCGGCGACGTGATCGTCGAGGACCGCGCATGGCGCGAGTGGCTCTTCCGCGGCCGCGCCCCGGAACCGCGCTCGCCCTACCCCCTGTGGACGCAGAAGCTCGGCAACCTCGTGAACCAGGGCGTCTTCCCCGGCATGTTCGGCGGCGGCGGGATGGGCCAGCTCGCGCTCAACCAGCTGCTCGTGACGATGGACGGGATCGACAACCCTCCTTTCCTGCGCCGGATCCTCACGAACCGGGTCAACTCGTTCCTCGACGCCGTCTACGTCGTCCCGCGGCGCATCGGCGGTGTCAGCCTCCGCCTGCCGCCGCCGCGTCCGCTCGGCGCGCAGATCTACTTCATCGGCGCGACGAACGTCCCGATGGAGGTGCTCGACCCGGCGCTGACGCGGCCGGGACGCATGGGCCGCCACGTCTGGTTCCGCACGCCGACGAAGGACGACCGCAAGGACATCTTCGACCTCTACCTCGCCAAGGTGTCACACGATCCCGGGCTCGACACGCCGCAGCGGCGGGACGAGATCGCGCGGATCACGAACGGCTTCTCGCCGGCGATGATCGAGCAGATCTGCTCGATGGCGCTCACGAATGCACACCACGAGGGAAAGCTCGCCTTCGAGTGGCATCACCTCGTCGACGCGATGACCGTCGTCGAGTCGGGCACCGCGGTCGGCATCCGCTACGTCGAGCACGAGACGCGCGCCGTCGCGATCCACGAGGCCGGCCACGCCGCCGCAGCGCACGTCTACCGCCCCGACCTCGAGTCGAGCCGGATCTCGATCAAGATGCGCGGCGGCTCGCTCGGCCATCACCAGGCGTACCAGAAGGAGGAGCGCTTCAGCCAGTGGCAGAGCGAGCACTTCGGCGCGCTCGTCCACATCCTCGGCGCGATGGCGGCGGAGACCGTCTTCTACGGCGAGAACTCGAACGGCGTCGGCGGCGACCTCCAGTCGGTGACGTGGCTGGCCGGCACGATGGTCGGAGCCGCGGGAATGGCCCCCCGGCCGATCCCCGTGAACGGCAGCACGTTCGAGGGGGTGACGGGTGAGCGGGCGCAGAAGCGGATCGAGAAGCGGATCGAGCAGATCGGGAACCGGCTGCTCAACCGCTCGACGAACCCTTTCGAAGCGCTCAACGACCGCGCGAAGCGACCGCTCGTCGCCCAGTTCGTCGGCGAGGCGTTCGTGACCGCCTACAACTTCGTCCGCGAGAACAAGGACGGAGTCGAGCGGGTGGCGAACGCCGTCGTCGAGAAGCAGGAGATCTACGGCGACGAGCTCGTCCAGCTGCTCGACGCGCAGAACCTCAGGAAGCCCCAGCTCGACTGGGCGAAGGAGGAGACGTGGCCGCCGATGTGACGAGCCCCGAGCCCGAGCCGAAAGGGTTCGTCCCGCTGGAGCCCGTAGCGGCCGCCGCGCCGCCGCAGAGCGAGGAGATGCCGCATCGCTTCGGCTTCCTCCTCCTCTACGGCATCCTCGGCCTCGCGCTCGGCGCGACGATGTCGGGGCTCGTGCTCGCGTTCAACGCAAAACTGACGACCGGCGGGCCTCCGTGGTCCACGTGGCGGCCGACCGGTGGCGGCATCGGCGCGGCACAGCAGATCGCCGAGCACGTCGGCGGCGAGTACCGGCTCGCGAACGGCGACCAGCTCGTGGACGTGATCGCGAAGGCGCCGTCGGTCACCGCCGGCAACACGACCATCCCGGTCGGCTACGTCGCCGTGCGCGGCAAGCGGGGCGCGACCGACCAACTCTTCCCCGTCTCGGGCTCGAACAGCGTCATGTACACGCTCTGCGGGCTCGGGCCCTCCTGCACGATCGCGACGGGGAAGGCCTCGGTCGCACGCGGCCGCCTCGTGCGGCGCGAGATCCTCGAGCTCGCGCTCTACACGTTCCACACGGTCGGCGGCGCCGACAACGTGCTCGCGCTGATGCCGCCGAGCTCGGCCACGAAACCGCCCGTCCTCGTCTACCTTCGCCGGGGTGATCTCGGGCCCGAGCTGCGGTTGCCGCTCGGCGACTCGCTCGGCGCTCAGGTGCCGAAGCCGGGATCGATGCCGCCGCGCGAGAGGCAGCTCGTCGACGCGACCACAGGCTCGCGCGCCTACTCGTTCAGCCTCACTCGGGCGCAGGACGGCAACGCGATCCTCATCCTCGCTCCGCTCGCGGCGTAACCGGCGCGGCGCCGGCGGCGTTTCTCATATTCGAACCTGGAACCGACCCCGCTCGGGAAGGGAGGAGCGATGCTGTTGCTCGTGCTGCTCGCGGTCCTGGCGCTGATCGCCTTCGGCGTCGGATTCGTGATCCACTGGCTGTTCATCGTCGCCGCCGTGCTCGCGCTGATCTGGCTGATCAGCCTGTTCACCGGCGGTATCGGTCGCACGCGCGCCGGGCGCTGGTAGGCCCGTCGCCGCTGCAGGATGAGCCGGGCGGCCCATTGCGGGTCGCCCGGCCGTGTGCGACCGTGCCCGGGTGTCGCGCACCGTCGTCCTGCTCTGGATCCTCGCCCTTTTCGCCCTCGAGGTGCAGCACCTGAAGTGGATCTGGTGGGAGCACTGGAGCTGCCGGCGCTGCTCGGCGAAGCACAAGGACTGCGCCTGCGGCGCGACCCGCACCTGGCTGATGTACCTCTGAGCTACGGGCGCGACGCGACGTCGCCGAACTGCGTCGCGTGTCGCGTGTCCCAGACCGTTCCCGCAGGAATCGACGACTCCGTCCTCGCGAGGTACGGGTTGAGGTTCGTCTGCGACGCACGCCCGTACCCGACCGTGTCCGTCGAGAGCGACTGGCTGCCGTAGACGCCGCCGGCGTCGTACGCCCGCCCCTGGAGGTTCTCGGCCTCGACGTACGCGAAGTCGTTGCCGACGTTGTTGTATCCCCACACCTGGACGCAGTTGCCGGCGACCTGGCTCGTCGCCCGCATCGTCAGGTTCTGACACCACATGTAGATCGTGTTGCGCCACGCGCCGTCGGTCGGCTTCGAGCCGCCGATCTCCATGCCGGCGCCGGCCGCGCCGTCGTACGCGTGGATCGCGAACCGCGAGTCTTCGACGCCGTAGTTGGAGTCCGCGACGAGGATCCCGTGGAGCCCCGTGCCCTTCTCGGCGTGCGGGTCCCACGCGAGGTTCTCGCCCCAGTGCGAGACCTCGCCCCGCAGGTCGACGTACCGGACCGGCTGCGTGATGCCGGTGACGAAGATGCCCGAGCCGCCGACGTCGTGGACGTCGAAGTCCCACCACGAGACGTGACTCGAGTCGTAGAGGTCGATGCCCGTCCCGGCCTTGCCGCCGCTCGCGCTGTCGGAGATGTCGCCGCCGTAGAAGCGGATGTAGGCGTCCTTGTTGATCCAGACCGCCGGGAGGGCCGACGCGCTCCCGTAGCCGACGAACCTCGTCGCCGCGTCGAAGTGCACCTCCGCCCAGCTCGACAGCTGCTTGTGCGCGAGCACGACCTCGCCGGTGAAGGTGACTCCGTGGACGTCGATCTGCTCGCCGGGCTGGATGCTCGACCAGGCCGCGGAGAACGCCGACTGGCTGTAGACGTCGACCGTCTTCGACGGCGTGAAGGCCGGCCTGGGGAACGCCGTCTTGCCGGCCCACGTCGGAGACGAGGGCGCCGTGGTCGTCGTCGTCGGCGGCAGGCCGTTCCCCTTCCGCCTGGCCGCCACTCCCGGCCGCTTGCGGCACGCCG
>DASQQF010000024.1:0-19287 GCA_035643535.1 Gaiellaceae bacterium | reverse complement strand
GCCTGCCTGCCACGCACGTACAACCCTGCGCCGCCGCACCGGCCCGAGCCGGCTCGCGTCCTCTCACGACGACGCAAGGTCGCCCAGCAGGGGTCTAGGGAGCGTCACTCTGCTGCGACGGACACGTGCTCCTGGACGGCCTCACCTCGACGGTAGGGAAGTGCGGGTTCGAGTCCCGTCGCTCCCGTCTCTCGAAGTACCTGCAAACAGGGCAGTGTTGTTGCCTCGTCCGGCTCGAGGGCCTGAGCTCGGGCAGCGAATGGGCAGCAGCCACCCCGCGACAGCCGGATGCTCATCCTGCCAAATTAACCTGCAAATGGACTGTTCTTGGTGAAACGGTCAGAGCGGCGAGTCCGACGAAGGCAACGCAGAGCTCGACGTGCCATGCGATGACGTCGTGTCGGGGATCGAAGAGTCGTCGGGCTCTAGATGCACTCGAACAACTGGCGCTCAAGCGGGCTCACATCACGCCTCGAGCGAAGCGAGGAGCTCCCGAGCCCGCCGGGCGGACGGCAGGTCTCCCTTGACGTCGTAGAGCGCCAGCGCTTGGGTCGCTGCCGCACGGGCATCGGCCGGCTTGCCGCACTCGGCGAGCGTCTGGGCGAGAAACATCCACGCGAGCCCCGGAACGTAGTAGGCATCCGCGGCTGCAATCATCGCCACGGCCTCGCGTGCGCTTCGCTCGCCTTCGCCGTGTTCGCCGCGTCGCGCAGCGAGAAGCCCCTCGAGCCCGAGGACCTGTACGACGCAGTCGAGATCCGAGGGCCCCATCCGCTCACGCGCGTTCGCCGCCCACATCCTCGCCTCCTCGTCCCGGCCCTGACCGACGAGAAGTCCGGCGAGCTGACAGGCGCCGCTCGAGAGGAAGGCGATGTCGTTCATCTCCTCGAGCACGTCGATGCCGTTCCGAAGCTCTGCCTCGGCCGCGTCGAGATCGCCGGCGCCGACCTCGATGAAGGCCGCTCCTTGCGATGCGGCGGCCGCATCACGGAGCATCCCGGCTTCACGGGTCAGGGTTCTGCCTTCCCGATAGAGCTCCCGCGCCTTGTCGAACTCGAGCTGACACGCGAGCATCCGTCCGAGAGCCCGTAAGGCGGCCGCCTTCGCCTGAGGGCTCATCGTCGTCTGCAGCGTCGGTTCGAGGATGCGGATCACCTCGGCGGCGGGGGTCCGACCGAAGACGAGTGCTGCCGTGTCCCAGCCCCGGAACTTCCCGGCGAGCGCGTGCTGACCCGCACGCTCGGCGTGGCCGATGCCGCGCCCCAGTGCCGCACGGCCATCCTCCGTGCGCAGCCCGCTCCAGCTGATTGCGAACGAGAGCGCCTCGACCCACGCTAATCCGAGCTCGTCGCCGTCCTGCTCCATCGCCCGCCGGAGCGAGGCTGCTTCCTCCTCGGCCCGCCCTGGGGTGAAGTCTCCGTTGGAGAAGCGCACGTACGCCTGGACCACGCCGGCGCCGAGCCGGAAGCGCGGGTTCGGGGAAGCCGCGAGCTCGGCGGTCGCCGCCCAAAGGTCGTCGTACTCACCGGACTCGGAGAGCGGCCACTGGAGCTCCCAGAGGATCTCGAGGCGAGCGTCGGTTCCCTCGGGCAAGAGTGCCGCGGCCCGCTGGAACAACCCCGCCGCGGCACCGAGATCCCCGCGTCCGAGAGCGCCGCGCGCGGCTCGCGCGAGGTGCTCGGCCGCCCACGCCCCGATCTCCGCGAGACGGGCGTCCGCGGCGTCTAGCGCAGCCCGGTTGCGATACGCCTGCTCCAGGTGGTAGCCGGCAACCTCGTCGAGCTCGACGAGGCCGCCGTGCGTCACCAGCCATCCTGCGAAGCGCTCGTGCAGCTCGGCGCGCGTCAGCTTCGGGAGCGCGTTGTAGGCGGCGTCGCGGATGAGGAGGTGACGGAAACGGAAGGCGTCGTCGCCGGCAAACGTGGCCCGCTCGGGCCGGACGATGTCCTTGCGGACGAGGCCCGCAAGATGTGCGGCGACCCCTTCGCGTTCCACCTCGGGCACGAGCTCCTGCACGACAGCACGGTGGAAGACCTGGCCCTCGACCGAGCCGCGGCCGACAACGTCGCGCTCGCCGGCAGCCAGCCCGTCGAGCCGCGCCTGGAGGAGCGCCTGGATCGTCGGCGGCACGACGACCTCGCCTCCGTCTCCCTGCGCGACCATCGCCAGCATCTCCTCGAGAAAGAGCGGGTTCCCATCTGCGGCGGTCAGGATGCGCCGACGGACGTCCGCTTCGATCGTGACGTCGCCCCCGAGTTCGTCGATGAGCCGCTCGCATTCGCCGGCCGACAGGGGCTCGAGGAGGATCGCCGTCGCGTTCAGCTTTCCCCCACCCCATCCCGGCCGCAGCTCGAGAAGCTCGGGACGCGCAACGCAGACCAGAAGGATGGGTGCGTCGCGCGACCAGTCTGCGACATGCTCGATCAGGTCGAGAAAGACCTCCTCGGCCCACTGGAGGTCGTCGACCACGACGATCTGGGGACGTTCCGCAGCCCGGGTTTCGAGCAGTTTCCGGAACGCGAACTGGGTGTCCATCGGTGAGGTACCGATCACGGATTCAGGCTCGAGCCCGATCGCGAGGAGGATCTCGACGAGCGGCCAGTAGGTGATGTTCTCTCCGTAGTGGGGGCAGCGCGCCCGAAGCACGTCGGCGCGGTCGCCGACCCCCGCGAGAAACTCTCCCACGAGTCGCGACTTGCCGACCCCCGCCGTGCCGAGGAGCGTAAAGAGGTGGCAGGCGCGCTCGGCCACTGCGAGCTCGAAGTCGCTCGCCAGGCGCGCGCTCTCTCGCACCCGTCCGACGAGCGGCGCGTCGTGGCGCCGGGCCCACGCCTCCGCAGCCGGATCGACCGAGATCAGGCGGTGAGCGACCACGGGCTCGCGCTTTCCCTTGAGCTCGAGCGGCTCGACGGCCTCGACGGCCACGGCGCCTCGCACGAGCGCGAGGGTCGCGGAGCCGATCAGCACCTCGCCCGGAGGCGCCGCCTGCTCGAGCCGGGCGGCGACGTTGACCGCGTCACCCGTGACGAGCGTCTCGCCCTCGCCGGCCACGACTTCGCCGGTGTTGACAGCGGTGCGAAACGAGAGAGCGACGCCGAGCTCGCCGACGAGCGCCCTGATCCGGTCGCGGATCTCCGAGGCCGCGCGGACGGCCCGGAGCGCATCGTCCTCGTGCGCCACAGGTATCCCGAACACCGCCATCACCGCGTCGCCGATGAATTTCTCCACCGTTCCGCCGTGACGCTCGACGATGCGGCGTATCTCGTCGAAATAGCGGCCCATCGTCCGGCGCAGGCTTTCCGGGTCGAGTTGCTCCCCGAGAGCCGTCGAGCCCGTGACGTCGCAGAAGAGCACGGTGACGGTCTTGCGCTGCTCCTGCGCTCGACGTGGCAGAGCCAGCTCGGCGCCGCATGAGTTGCAGAAGCGAGCTCCGTCCGGGTTCTGGCTGGCGCAACGGGGGCACGAGGTCACCTGGCAAGCCTACGGTGGTAGCGACTCGACGAGTAGCCGCGCCACGCTACCGATCCGATGTGCGGTCACCGCATCAGCCTGCGACGTGGGCAGCAAACGGGCAGCAAACCTCCAAATCCGCTCCGCTCAGACACGCGGATTCGCTCACCCCGTAGGCAACCGCGCGCATGCATGTTGCGATCCCGTGACCTGCGTCGTTCACCTCGCGACCCCTGAACTGTCCTGTCACGCCGGAGGTCGCGGGTTCGAGTCCCGTCGCTCCCGCTCCGAAAGGCCCTGGTAGCAGGGCCTTTTCTGGTGGCGAGCCAGCCGCTCATCCCGCTCTTGCGCGCGCAGGCGGCGATAGTCCACTTCGGCGTCCATGGCTCCTCTGGCCGCGGCCGCAGAGGGAACGGCGAGGGGTTTACCTGGATCGGCCGACCGACGGCGACCCGGGTCGCCGTCGGCGTCGAGTGAGCGCGAAGAGGCGGGCGACGACTTCTTGCCGTTCGACAGGGCCGCCGACGCAGTCGTCGGCGCCGGCGTCGAGCACGTCCACCCGGTCTTGCACGGTCGACAAACCGAGGAGCGCGAGAACGGGCGCCGTTACACCTGCCTGACGGAGCTGCTGGCATAGCGTCTGCTGGGCGGAGGCGGCAAGCGGTGGGAGGATGACGATCGCGTCGAACTCCTCGGCGTGAGCAGCACCGGTCGCCTCGGCAGCGGTTACGAGCTCAGCGGCGACTCCTTCCAACTCGGCAAGCCTGTACGGCGGGACGCGACTCTCGAGAACCCCACTTTGCACGATCAGCAGCCGCATTCGCGGGGAGGACGAGCAAGAGCGAGGGGAAGGAGTCCCGTTCCCGCGCCGAGGTCGATGACGAGATCCTCGCGGTCTGGTTCGGCGAGCTCGTCAAGGCGGTCGCGGATGCGGGGGAAAGCCTCGCTCGCCGCGACCTGGTCCCACGCCTCGACCCTCTCATCCCACGGATACGGGTCGTCGCTCACGGCGTGAGCATTCCCGGCAGGCGTGAGCGAACGATGAACCGAGGCCGAGAATCCTGATCGGACCGCTTGCCTCGGCCGGGCCCGAGCGGACCTCAGCGGCGGAGAAGAAGCCGTTGGCGCGTGGCTCCGGTGACGGCGACCGCCAAGCCGAGCACGCCGACATCACGCAGCACGAGGTCCGACAGTCCGCCCGTCACCGATAGCGAGATCACGATCTCGAGAAGCAGCATCGCCGCGACCGCGGCAGCCAGGCGCGGGGCGACACCGCAGAGCAGCGCGACGGCCAGCACGAGAAGCATCCACCCGTGGGCCAGAACGAGCACTTGCGCAGCCTGCGAGGTGGCCGAAATGACCGGCACGTATCCGGTCCACAGCCCCGGCGAGACCAGCTCGTGATAACCGAACCACAGCAGCACCAACCCGAGCAAGAGCCGTGCCACGGTGAGAGCCCACGCGTCCGTGACCGTGTCGAGGTGCGCCAGAATCTGTTCCGGGTTGCGGACGCCGGCCAGCGCGGAGCCGGCCAGCGAACTGCCGCTTCGCCGCGGCACATGGCTCGGTTCGGGCTGGTCGCGGCCTGGGGCCTTGCGACGCGCGGCCGCTGCTCCTCCAGAACGGCTCATTGCACGATGTAGCCCTGCGCGTTGGTGACGACCACCCCGTCGTCACCGAAGTTGTAGTCGACGTTGCCGGATTCGTCCCCCAACGACGCTTCGACGAAGTACACGCGATCACCGGCACGGAAGGTCGAGGTCTGGGCCGCCTGGCCGCTTCCCGACGCGGCCACGCTCAGCTCGATCGTGCGGGGGTGGGGTGTGATCCGGATCGTGAAGCCTGCGGTCGCCTGGCGCGCCTGGCTGGACTCGGGCCCCGGATAGATCAGGAGCGCGTAGGGCGCGAACTGTGTCGAGGAGAGCAGCGGCCCGAGCTTCTGGCTCGGGGCCGTGGACGACGCGGAGTTCGTGCTCGAAGACTGCGAGGTCGTCGCCGGGTTCTTCTTCGCCGGCCGGCTCGAAGTCGTCGTCGGCCGGCTCGAAGTCGTCGAGACTCGCGCATGCGACCGTGCGGTCGACGCCGCCGAGCCGAGGGCGCTCGGGCCGGCCGCGATCCCCGCCCCATGACCGTAACCGTGGACGGCCAGGCCGACCCCGACCAGCCCGGCCGCTGTCAGCAGCGACAGACCCCGCTGCCCTACCTGATCGAGTCCTAGGCGCATACGGGCCAGTCGAGCACCGCTCGATGAACAACCAATGAACGGCAGGTAGGAACAGGCTAAGACTGCGTGCAGTGGTGATCTGCCGTCTCTGCTGGTGCTGGCAGGGGAGCGGCACCGACCTCGGGCACGTCCCGGCTGACGACGCGCGGGGGTGTCCGGGTTCACTCGAAGGAGTGAACTTCTGCCCGAAGTCGCCGGTTGGCGCAGGTTTCTCGTCGTCCTGGTCTCGTGCCAGGAGATGAGTCAGTTCGGCGACAGCGTGTCGCGGCGGTCACCCGCAGGAGTGGATTCGTGCGGGTCTGTGCCCCGTGGTGCCGATGGTCCGCGCGCACGGCTGCAGCTGATGCCCAACGAATGGAGGAGTGCGGAATGTTGAAGGTGACCTTGGCTGCTGTTGCGGCTGCCCTGCTGACACCGGCCCTGGCGCACGGAGCGACGATCCGTGGCACGGTCGCGGCGAAGCAGGCGAACCGGCACGTGCTCGTGATCGCTTCGCGGCACGGCTCTGTGACCTCGGCGCGGGTGTCGCCGCGGCGGCTGCGTCGCACGCGACTGGGCACGCGGCTCGTGGTCGTCGGGAGCCGCCTGGCGGACGGGTCGCTGCGTGTGGCGAAGATGCGGTCACTCGGGCATGCGAGGCGCGCACGGTTGCGGGTCGTGGTGATGAAGGCGAACCCGCGGCGGCTGCTCGTCGCCGGCGGCGGCAGCGCCTTCGCGATTCGGTTGACCCGCGGGACGCGGCGGCTCGCAGGCGCCGGCGGCCCACCGCCCGGCCAGGAGATCACGGCCGAGGTCGAGTTCTCCAAGGACGGTCCGCTCGGCACGACGCTGCAGCCGGCCGGCCAGGCGCCGCTGGTCGAGTTCTCCGGCACGGTCACCGCGCTCGGCGCGACGAGCTTCACCGTCTCGAGCGACGGCATCGCCACGCTCGTCGCGTTGCCGAGCGGCGTCATGCTCCCTCCCCTCGTCCAGGTCGGAAGTGAGGTCGAGGTCGTGGCCTCGATCTCCGGCTCGACCCTCACCTTGACCACGGTCAGGGTCGACGGCGCCTCCGGGGGCGACAACGGCGGCACGAATGTCGATCGGGGCGGTGTAGAAGCGGAAGGCTTCGTCACCGCGCTCAACGCGGGCTCGCTCACGATCCAGCCCGGCGACAACGCCAGCCCGGTGACGTTCGGGATCCCGGCCGGCTTTGCGCTGCCGAGCGGGCTGGCGGTCGGGAGCGTGGTCGGAGCACGCGGCGAGATCGCCAACGGCGTCCTCACCTTGACCAGGATCGAGCTGCAGAACGACAACGCCGGCCAGAGAGAGATGGAGGCGGAAGGCGCGGTGACCGCATTCGACACGAACTCGATCACGATCCAGAGTGCCGACGGCGGCAGCCCGACGACCTTCGCGATCCCAGCGGGCTTCACCCTGCCCAAGGGACTCGGCGTCGGTTCATCCGTGAACGCGCACGGCGCGCTGATCAACGGCACCGCCACCCTCACCAGGATCGAGCTACAGAGCGAAGACGGCGCACAAGCGCAAGCCGAGGGCCCCGTCACGACACTCGACACCGGATCGATCACGATCCAGAGCGGCGACAGCGCCAATCCGACCACCTTCTCGATCCCGGCCGGATTCACGATCCCCAGCGGGCTCGCCGCCGGCAGCCTCGTCGACGCCCAGGGCGAGTACGTCAACGGCGTCCTCACCCTGACCAAGATCGAACTCCGCAACGACAGCAGCAGCTGACGAACCAGCGGGGCGGCTGCGCGACCCGAGCCCACGCGCAGTCGCCCCGCGCACCCGCCGCGGCAGGTTGAGCGATCCGCTCGACGCGGACCTGATCCGCCGTTGGAACGCGCGCCAAAGCCGCTGACCACACACACTCGAGCGCACCGAGGTGCCGCAGGATGGACGGACTCGGCCAGAACCTGCTCGCGAAGCTGACGCAGGAGCTACTCGGTCTTTGTCAGGGATGGTTGTCGCGGGGATCCCAGAGCGGGATCGGAGCGCTTGACTGATACGCCATCCCCTGCGGGTAGCTGATCAGCTCGATGTCGGTTCCGAACGGATTCTCGAAGTAGTTGATCGATTGCCCGGCAGCGGGACCGTCGGTCAGCGTCACAGGGCCGAACAGCCCGGTTCCGGTCTCCTTCTGCAGGTACTCGGCGGCCTTGTCGATGTGGCGCGCGTAGAAGGCGATGTGGTGGGCACCCCAGTCCGAGTTCTTCCGGAACGTCTGGTCCTGGTCGGGCGAGGTGTACTGGAACAGCTCGACATTGGGCCCGTTGCCGCCGCGAAGCATGCGGATCTGCTGGACCACCGCACGCGGGTCGACGTCGACGAGATCGGTCATGAACGTGCCGACGGGGTCGCTGAACGGCCCGAACGTGAGCGGGTTGGTGAAGCCGAGATTCTGTTCGAGCCAGGCAGCGGCGACGGCGATGTTCGGAACGGTGATGCCGATGTGGTCGATGCCGAGCAGACCGGGCACGTTCGTGACGACGGAGTCCATCCCGTTCCGCTTCGGCGACCAGAGCGGCTTCACGCTCGGCACCTGGTACGCCATGCCTTCCGGATAGCTGATGAACTCGACGTAGCTCCCCCACGGCGTCCGGAAGTACTGAATCGTCTGTCCGGCGGCGGGCCCAGACGTGAGCGTGAATGGTCCAGCCGGCATCCGGCGCACGCCTTTCCCCACCATGTACTCGATCGCAGCGTCGATGTCGGTGACGTAGAAGGCGACGTGATGGCCCGTCCAGTCCGAGTTCTTCGGCATGTCGTGCCGCTGGCCGTCAGGAGCCGTGTACTCGAACAGCTCGATGTTGGCGCTGTGACCGATACGGAGCATCGTGATCTGGTCGATCGAGGCGGTCTCCGCGACGTCGACGACGCTGGCGACGAACTCCCCCGCCGGGAACGGGCCGAACGTGAGCGGCGCGACGGCGCCCATCACGTCTTCGAACCACTCGATGGCCTGATTGATGTCGGGAACCGTGATGCCCACGTGGTCGCAGCCGACGAGCCCCAGCTGGCCCGGAGGGACACCGTCGAACGCCCCGTTTGCCGCGGCCTGCGCGCTCCGGACGCCGATCACCGGAGCGGCCGCCACCGAACCCAGCGCCACTGCGCCCTTGACCAGGAACTCCCTCCGCCGCATCCTCGCCTCGCTCACCGTCCACCTCCCGCCGGTCGAGATGCCGCGCATCCTCTCACGCCGCGGCTGCGGTGTCGACGGCGCAGTAGGCACCTCGCCGTCCCGAGACCTCCCCCCTGGCGAGGCAGGACACGAGCGAACCCGTTACCGTCTCGGTACCAACACTGCCTGCGGCTTGGGAGGTCTGTCTCGATACCCGCCTGGGCAACGGTCTCACTCGCTCTCGGAAGTAGCGCGATCGCTGCTGCAGCCGCGCTCGCCGCAAGTCAGCTCCAGCTGCGCCACGCGCGGCGAGAGCGCGAAGCGGCGGAGCGGACGGAGCTTCAGGCGAGAGGAGCGACAGTCGTCGCACCGGTGCTGTCACTGCTCAGCGATGCCGATCCGCAGCGACTGACCTCGACGCCGGGGACGCAGACGATGACGCTGATGAACGAGCTGCTGGAACGATGGAACATCCTGCGCGACCCGATCGTCGTCTTCGCCGCAAGCTCTCACTCCCGTCGAGTCGCCGAGGCTGCCGAGAAGCTCGTCGTCGCGGTCTCGAATGCGCTCAATGCGACACACTGGCTGATCCACGACCTACCGGAGTCGTGGTCGAGCGAGCTGCTCGAGACGGCGAAGGCCAACAACGTGGATGCCCTGAAGCAGACACGTGACCTGCTCGATCTGATCCGCGCGCTGCGCTCCACGACCACCTCGGGATCCGTGTAGGCCCGGCAACCCACCACGCGCGCGATCACCCTTGCGCGCGCGGCGCTTCCGTCTCCACTGCCGGTGCAGCGGCCGGGGGCTCGAGGTCGACGGTGGCGGCGTCGAGGGCAGCGCGGGCCGCGGTGAGTGCCTCGTCGAGTCGCTCGCGCGCGGCGCCGCCGACGGCGCCGGGGCGGGCTTGCGCGGCACTCACGAGCGGCTGAAGAACGTCGAAGGGGAGCGGCAACACGATGGTCGAGCTCTCGTTGTTGCTCACCTCCAGGAGTGTCTGCAGGTAGCGGAGCTGAATCGCGACCGGGTTCCGGCTGATGACATCGGCTGCGTCGCTGAGTCGTGAGGCCGCCTGGAACTCGCCCTCGGCGTTGATCACCTTGGCCCGGCGCTCGCGCTCGGCCTCGGCCTGGCGCGCCATCACGTGCTGCATTCGCTCGGGAATCTCGACGTCTTTGATCTCGACGGCCGTGACCTTGACGCCCCAGGGCTCGGTCTGGTCGTCGATGATGTGCTGAAGGTGTTCGTTCAAGCGCTCGCGTTCGGCGAGCAGCGCATCGAGATCCGCCTTGCCGAGCACCGAGCGCAGAGTGGTTTGCGAGATCTGCTGGGTCGCCGCCAGCACGTCCTCGATCTCCACCACCGATCTCGTGGCCTCGACGATTCGGTAGTAGGCGACGGCGGTGACGCGGGCAGGCACGTTGTCGCGCGTGATCACTTCCTGAGGCGGAATGGTCAGCGTGACGGTGCGCAGGCTGACGCGCACCATTCGATCGATGGCCGGCAGCAGGAAGATCAACCCGGGTCCGCGCTGAGCGGTCACCCGTCCGAACCGGAAGACGACGGCGCGTTCGTATTCGCGCAGAACCCGCACCGACAGGCCCAGGAACACGAGCCCCGCCAGCACCGCACAGCAGAGCGCGATGACCAGGGCGAGGATCACTCGATCAACTCCCACTCTTCGGCACGCCGCACGGACAGGGTCAGGCCGTTGACCCGCTCGACCACCACGAGATCTCCTTCCTGGAGCGGTTCTCCGTCGCTCTCGGCCCACCTCCGCCGCGCACGCCACAGCGCCCCGTCGATGAACACCTGGCCGTCGGGCTCGCCCCAGCGTCGCACGACCGCCGTCCGCCCGCACAGTGCCTCCGAACCAGCCTGGACGCGGGCACGTCGGGCGCTTCTCGCCTTGCCGCTCGCCACCAATGCCCAGGCCCCTGCAGCTACACCGATCCCGACGCCGACCGGGACGGCGACCGCCGCGCCGGCGCCAAGCACGGTGATCACGACGACCCCGCCCGCGACCAGGGCCACGCCTCCGAACGCCGCGAACACCCCGCCCGGCACATGCGCCTCGGCCACCAGCAGTGCCCCACCGACCACCAACAACGCGACACCGAGCGCGGTCATCCCAAGACCTCCGCACCGATCATACGCCCGGGCTCCGATCCGCCGACCGAAATCGGCGCCTCGTTCCCTGCCGCCGACCCGAACGCGTAGAGTCGGTCTCAGTCCGACCGACGGAGGAGCGAAGTGACGAGCATGTATGCAGTTGTCGACCCCGCGACCGGCGAGACGGTCAAGGAGTACCCGACGATCACCGACGACGAGTTGCGGGACGCGATCGGCCGAGCCGACCGGGCGCACCGGGAATGGTCGAGGACGTCGACCGTCGCCGATCGGGCCTCGCTCGTGCGGCGCGTCGGCGAGCTGCATTCGGAGCGGCGGAAGGAGCTCGCGGAGATCATCGTCGCCGAGATGGGCAAGCCGGTCGGGCAGGCGCGGGGCGAGGTCGACTTCTGCGCGTCGATCTACGAGTTCTACGCGGACAACGCGGAGGCGCTGATGGCGGACGAGCCGGTCGAGCTCCTCGAGGGCGAGGGGTCGGCCGTCGTCCGACGCAGCTCGCTCGGCGTCCTGCTCGGGATCATGCCGTGGAACTTCCCCTACTACCAGGTCGCGCGCTTCGCGGCGCCGAACCTGATCATCGGCAACACGATCCTGTTGAAGCACGCGCCCCAGTGCCCGCAGTCGGCGGAGGCGATGGCGCAGATGTTCGCCGACGCCGGGTTCCCCGACGGCGCGTACGTGAACATCTACGCGACGAACGAGCAGATCGAGTGGGTGATCGCCGACCCCCGTGTCCGCGGCGTGTCCGTCACCGGTTCCGAGCGCGCGGGCGCAGCGGTCGCCGAGGTCGCCGGCCGGAATCTGAAGAAGGTCGTGCTCGAGCTCGGCGGCTCCGACCCGTTCATTCTCCTCGGCACCGACGACCTCGACAGGACGGTCGAGGACGCCGTCTCGGCACGGATCGACAACGCCGGCCAGTCGTGCAACGCCGCGAAGCGATTCATCGTCGCGGACGAGCATTACGAGCCGTTCCTCGAGAAGTTCACCGCCGCGTTCACCGCCGTGAAGCAGGGCGACCCGCGCGAGCGCGAGACCGAATGCGGGCCGCTCTCCTCGCAGGTCGCGGCCGACCGCCTCGAGGAACAGGTACGGCGCGCGGTCGAGCAGGGCGCGACGGTCGTCGCCGGCGGCAAGCGCAACGGCAACTACTTCGAGCCGACCGTGCTGACGGGCATCACACCCGAGAACGACGTCTACCGCGAGGAGCTGTTCGGGCCGGTCGCGCAGGTCTACCGCGTCTCCTCGGAGGAGGAGGCCGTGGCACTCGCGAACGACACGCCGTTCGGCCTCGGCTCCTACGTGATGACGAACGACCCGGAGCAGGCGGAGCGCGTCGCCGACCAGATCGACGCGGGCATGGTCTACGTCAACATCGTCGGCGCCGACGGCGCCGAGCTGCCGTTCGGCGGCACGAAGCGCTCCGGCTTCGGACGCGAGCTCGGCCGCTACGGAGCCGACGAGTTCGTCAACAAGAAGCTGATCCGCATCGGTTGACCTGGTCGGTCCGGCCCGGTGCCCGGCTGCGCCCGGCGGCCGCCGTTACGGGAAACCACGGATCGGCCCGCCGGGGCGAGGCGCGATGCTTCGCGGGTGGATTTCGCGCGGCGGCCGATTCTCGTCTTCTGGGAGGCGACCCGGGCCTGCATGCTCGCCTGCCGGCACTGTCGTGCGTCGGCCATCCCGCGGCCGCCGGCCGGTGAGCTGTCGACGGAGGAGGCGCAGCGCCTGCTCGACCGCCTCGCCGCGTTCGGGCGGCCGGCACCCGTCCTCGTCGGCACCGGCGGCGACGTTCTCATGCGTCACGACCTCGACGCGCTCGCGACCCGGGCCGCGGGGCTGCGGCTGCCGCTCGCGCTCGCGCCGAGCGTGACACCGCTCCTCTCCGAGCAGCGCATCCGCTCCCTTCGCCGTCTCGGTGTGCGGGTCTCGTCGATCAGCCTCGACGGGGCGAGCGCCTCCGTCCACGACAGGGTCCGCGGAGTCGACGGCCACTTCGAGCAGACCATCGCCGCCGTCCGCCGCCTGCGCGAGCAGCGGATCGTCGTCCAGCTCAACACGACGGTGATGGCGGACACGGTCGACGAGCTGCCCGCGGTCGCCGGCCTCGCCGCACGGCTCGGCGCAGCGATCTGGGAGCTCTTCTTCCTCGTCCCGGTCGGTCGCGGCCGCGCTCTGGGCGCGCTCTCGGCCGAGGAGAACGAGCACGTCTGTCACTTCCTCTTCGACGCCTCGCGCCACGGACTCGTCGTGCGCACGGTCGAAGCGCCCTTCTTCCGCCGCATCGTCGCCGAGCGTCTCGCCGGGACGCCGCCTCCGCGCGACGGCCTGTACCCGAGGCTGCGGAAAGGGCTCGAGGACGAGCTCGGCCCGCCCCGGTCGCGGCCGCGCGCCCAGACGAAGGGGACCCGGGACGGCAGCGGCATCCTCTTCGTCGGCCACGACGGCACCATCGCTCCGTCCGGCTTCCTGCCGCTCTCGCTCGGCAACGTCCGCGAGCACGACCCCGTCGAGGTCTACCGCGAGCACACCCTGTTGCGGCGCATCCGCGCGGCCGACTTCGGCGGCCGCTGCGGCTCCTGCGGCTACCGGCAGCTCTGCGGCGGCTCGCGGGCCCGCGCCTACGCGGCCCACGGCGACCCGCTCGCGGAAGATCCCGGCTGCCCATACGTCCCCGATCGGCTCGGGCCGGCGATCCGTGCCGACGCCCCCTCGGCGACGGGCGCACGCTGAGCGCTCCCTCGGCGATCATCGGCTCATGGACGAAGAGCGCGTCGCCGGCAAGGGAGTCGTTCTCCTCCCGGAGGAGATCGAGGCCTGTCTGTTCGACCTCGACGGTGTGCTGACCGAGACGGCAGAGCTTCACGCCGAGGCGTGGAAGACGACGTTCGACGATTACCTGCACGGGGAGGCGACGCGGGCCGGCGGGCGGTTTCGGCCGTTCGACGCGGGCGCCGACTACGAGGCGTACGTCGACGGGAGGGAGCGCTACGACGGGGTGCGGGCGTTTCTCGCCTCGCGGGGGATCGAGCTCCCGGAGGGAAGCCCGGACGACTCGGGGTCGGTCGAGAGCGTGGCGGGCTTGGGCAACCGCAAGAACGACCGCTACCTGTCGCTGCTGCGCGAGCGCGGCGTCCGGACGTTTCCGGGCTCGCTCCGGTTCGTCCGCACCGTGCGGGAGGGCGGGCTCGGGACGGCGGTGGTCTCGGCGAGCCGCAACTGCCGCGAGGTGCTGCGCGCCGCGGGCATCGAGGAGCTGTTCGAGGCGCGCGTCGACGGGGTGACGCTCGCCGAGAAGCACCTCGCGGGAAAGCCGGCGCCCGACTCCTTCCTCGAGGCGGCGCGACGGCTCGGGGTCGAGCCGGCGCGGGCGGCGGTGTTCGAGGACGCCCCGGCCGGGGTCGCCGCGGGCCGGGCCGGCGGATTCCGCTTCGTCGTCGGCGTCGACCGTCACGACGAGGCGGAAACGCTGCGCGAGGAGGGGGCCGACGCGGTCGTCTCCGACCTGGCGGAGCTGCTCGCATGATCGGCCATCCCTCGTATCCGGCCGAGCCGTGGGCGGTTCGGGAGACCGAGTTCGACCCCGCCTTCCTCGCCCAGTCGGAGTCGATCTTCGCTCTCGCGAACGGCCATCTCGGCCTGCGCGGCAACCTCGACGAGGGTGAGCCGCGGGCGCTGACGGGCACGTACCTGAACGGTGTCTACGAGTCGTTCCCCGTCTCCTACGGGGAACGCGGCTTCGGCTGGCCGGAGGACGGGCAGACGGTGGCGCCGGTTCCCGACGGCAAGGTGATCCGGCTCCTGGTCGAGGACGAGCCCTTCGACGTCCGCCGCGGCCATCTCGACCGGCACGAGCGCGCGCTCGACCTGCGCGCGGGCGTCCTGCGGCGCGAGGCGCGCTGGCGGTCGGAGTCGGGCCGCGCGGTCGCGGTGCGTTCGCAGCGGCTCGTCTCCTTCGTCGACCGCAACATCGCCGCCGTTCGGTACGAGGTGGAGGCGCTGGAGGAGCCCCTGCACGTCGCGCTGCAGTCGAACCTGGTCGCGAACCAGCCCGAGCGCGAGGAGGCAGGAGATCCCCGGGCGGCGCAGCCCCTCGAGCAAACGCTCGAGAGCCGCCTCGCCGTCGACCACGGCCTGCGGGTCGTGCTGGCCCACGCGACCCGCCGCAGCGGCATCGTCCTCGCGTCGGGGATGGAGCACGTGCTCGCCGCGCCCGGCCCGGTCGAGACGCTGACGCAGGCCGAGCCCGATCTCGGCCGGGTGACGGCCGCCCTGACCCTCCGGCCCGGGGAGCCGCTGCGGCTGGTGAAGCTGCTCGCCTACCACTGGTCGTCCGTGCAGTCGGTGGAGTGGCTGCGCGACGAGGTCGACGCGAGCCTCGAGAGCGCGCTCGCGCAGGGCTTCGACGGGCTCGCGGCCCGCCAGCGGGCCTATCTCGACGCCTTCTGGGAGCGGGCCGACATCGAGCTCCACGGCGACCTCCCGATCCAGCAGGCACTCCGCTTCTCGCTCTTCCACCTCCTCCAGGCGGCGGCTCGAGGAGATGGGCGATCCGTTCCCGCCAAGGGCTTGACCGGGCCCGGCTACGACGGCCACGTCTTCTGGGATGCGGAAGCGTTCGTGCTTCCGCCGCTCCTCTACAGGCTGCCCGAAGCCGCCCGCTCCCTGCTCCGCTGGCGACACTCGACGCTCCCCCGGGCCCGCGAGCGGGCGAAGCAGCTCGGCCTGCGCGGGGCCGCCTTCCCCTGGCGCACGATCAGCGGCGAGGAGTGCTCCACCTACTGGCCGGCGGGAGCGGCCGCCTTCCACCTCAACGCCGACGTCGCCATGGCGGTCGAGCGCTACCTCGCCGCCACCGGCGACACCGAGTTCGAGCGCGAGGCGGGCCTCGAGCTGCTCGTCGAGAGCGCCCGCCTCTGGGCGAGCCTGGGACACCGGGACGAGAACGGCCGCTTCCGCATCGACGGCGTGACCGGCCCGGACGAGTACTCGGCGCTCGTCGACAACAACGTCTATACGAACCTCATGGCGCAGGCGAACCTGCGCGCCGCCGCCGCGGCGGTCGAGCGCCACCCCAACGACGCGGCGCGACTGGAGGTCGCGCCCGACGAGCCGATCGAGTGGCGCGCCGCGGCCGAGGCGATGCACGTGCCCTTCGACGAGCGGCTCGGCGTCCACTCCCAGGACGAGGACTTCCTCCAGCACGAGCACTGGGACTTCGAGCACACGCCGCCGGAGGACTATCCGCTCTTCCTCCACTACCCGTACTTCCAGCTCTACCGCCGACAGGTCGTCAAGCAGCCCGACCTGGTGCTGGCCCTCTACATGCGCGGCGACGCCTTCAGCCTCGAGCAGAAGCGCCGCGACTTCGACTACTACGAGCAGCTCACCGTACGCGACTCGTCACTGTCCGCCTCGACACTCGCGATCGTCGCCGCCGAGGTGGGCCACGTCGAGCTCGCCTACGACTACCTCGCCGAGGCGGCGCTCATGGACCTCGACAACCTCGAGCAGAACGCCGGCAACGGCCTGCACATCGCCGCCCTCGCCGGCGCCGTCCACGCCGCCGTGGCCGGACTCGCCGGCGCCCGCGACTACGGCGGCGCGCTGTCGTTCGCACCCAGGCTCCCGGACGATCTCGACCGCCTCGCCTTCACCCTCACCTTCCGCGGCAGCCGGCTCCACGTCGTCGTCCTTCCGCACGAGGCGATCTACGAGATCACCGAGGGCGCGCCGCTCGGGCTCCGCCATCACGGAGAAGCCGTCGAGGTCGGCCCCGGCGCTCCCGTGCACCGGCCGATCCCGCCGGCGCCGAGGCTCGAGCCCCCGCAGCAACCTCCGGGCCGCGCGCCGCGCCGTCGCGAAGGCAAGCGGGACTAGCCGACGCGAATGCGGCGGCCGGTCAGCTCGCTGCCTTCCAGCCGGATGTAGAGGCTCCGCTGCTCGCCGGCCCACGACTCGAGGCCGAGTTCCCGAACACGCGTGAGCTCGTCCCCGGCCAGCGGGCGTGCCAGTCCACGGATCAAGACGCTCCAGCCCTCGGAGAGCGCGTCGTCGGCGTGGTCGACCTCGAACGCGAGCGTGGCGCCCTCCGGGCCGATCACCCGGGCGACCGCCCCTTCGGGCTCGGTGCGGAAGACGACGTCGCCGTCGAGCAGGTCGAAGTTGACCGGCAGCGCGGCAGGTCCCGTCTCGCCCACGAACACGATCCGGCCGACACCGCCGCCGGTGAGCAGCCGCAGGCACTCCTCGTGGGTCAGCTCCTCCAGCACCGGCCGGCTGCCGGCAGGGGCGCGTCCGGGCGGCCGTTCGATCCCGCCGCCCGACAAGGCATCCGCCGTCGTGTGAAGCGCTGCCGCCAGCCGCAGCAGGGCGCCTCCGGGCAGCTGGGCGACTCCTTCCTCGAGATAGTCGAGGTAGCCGGGATCCATGCCTGCCTGCCGCGCCACCTCCGGCAGCGGCAGCCCCAGCTCGAGCCGCCGCTCGCGCACCCGCCTGCCGAGATCGCCGGCACCGCTCCCGCTCGCTGCGCGTCGGTCCACCTCACAAGATTGCCAGGCGCGCGCGGCTGAAGCAGCGTCAGGCGCCGGCGTGCAGGTGCTCCTGGAGGAGGCCGAGGAAGCGCCGGTGGTGACCGCCGCCGAGGTCGAGGTGGCGGTAGACGGCGAGCTTGGCCCAGTCTTCGGCGAACACCCAGGCGATGCAGTAGGCCCAGACGAAGCCGATCTGCGGCCAGCTGATCGTGTGCACGAGGCCGAGGCCGAAGGCGACGAGCAGTGTGGCGAGGACCTTCGTGCTCACCGCGGCCCAGATCATCGCGGGCGCCGGCCACGGCCGCGCCCAGAAGGGGCCGCGGCTGCGCGCGACGAAGAGCGTGAGGTGGCCGGCGATCGCGAGCTTGAGGAAGATCAGCGACTGGATCTCCGGGATGCTCAGGTGCAGCCACAGCTTGGCGAGCACGAGCATGAAGAAGGTCTCGACCACGCCGACGGAACCGAGGACGGTCGAGACGCTGAGGATGCGGTGCATCTGCCAGCGGACCGGCTTCGGGTCGAGCGGGGTGTGGTCGATGGCGATGGTCATGATCGGCAGGTCGTTGAACAGAGCGAGCAGGATGATCAGGATCGCGGTGATCGGACAGAAGTCGAAGCCGATCATCGCCGCGACGACGAAGAGCACGATCCGGATCGTCTCGGTGACGCGGTAGATCGCGTAGGAGTTCATGCGCTCGAAGATGATCCGCGCCTGCTCGATCGCGGCGACGATCACCGACAAGCCGGGGGCGGTGAGCACGAGGTCGGCGGCCGCGCGGGCGGCGTCGGTGGCGCCGGCGACGGCGACGCCGGAGTCGGCCTGCTTCAGCGCGGGGGCGTCGTTGACGCCGTCGCCGGTCATGCCGACGATGTGACCGCGCGCCTGGAGCGCCTTCACGATCGTGTACTTGTGCTCGGGGAACACCTCGGCGAAGCCGTCCACCGACTCGATGCGGGCCATTGCGGCTTCCGTCAGGTCGGCGTCCGGGTCGTCACCGAGCAGCTCGCCGGCGGGCACGATCGTGTGGCCCAGTCCGACCTGGTCGGCGACCTCGGCGGCGATGGCGGTGTTGTCGCCGGTGAGCATCTTGACCGCGATCCCGTGCTCGGTCGCCTCCCGGATGGTCTCCGCCGAGTCGGAGCGCGGCGGGTCGGAGAGGGGGAGCAGGCCGAGGAAACGCCACTGCTGCCCGCCCTCGGTGCGGGCGACGCCGAGCGTCCGGTAGCCCTTGGCCGCGAGCGAGGCGACTGCTTCGTTCGCGTGGACGGCTGCCTCGCCGCCGAGGTGGCAGAGCTCGAGCACGACCTGCGGCGCGCCCTTGGTGACGGTGAAGCTGGAGCCGTCGCGGCTCACCTCGGCCGAGGTGCGCTTGCTCACCGGATCGAAGGGGACGACTCCGCTCCGCCGGTACTCCGACAGGACCTCGCCGCCGGGAAGGCCGGCGATCACGGCACGGTCGATCGCGTCGCCCGTCTCGGGCTCGGAGGCGAGCGCGGCCGCGAGGATCACCTCGGCCTCGTCGCGTGCCTCGATCACGACCGGGTCGCCGAGCGTGAGCCGGTTCTCGGTCAGGGTGCCGGTCTTGTCGGAGCAGAGGACGTCGATGCCGGCCATCTCCTCGATCGACTCCAGCCGGGTGACGATCGCCCTCATCTTGGAGAGG
Source organism: Gaiellaceae bacterium (assembly GCA_035643535.1). Taxonomy (GTDB): domain Bacteria; phylum Actinomycetota; class Thermoleophilia; order Gaiellales; family Gaiellaceae; genus Palsa-739. The sequence goes on along the minus strand of DASQQF010000024.1, from coordinate 162 downwards.
GCGACTGCGCCGACCGCCATCGTCACCGACAGCACGGCGGGCATCGCCACGGGGATCGCGGCCACCGTCAGGATCAGCGCGAACTGGATCAGGGCGAGGACGCCCGCGCCGCGGGCCAGCTGGACGACCATCAGCACGCCGACGAGGAACAGGCTGAGGTAG
>DASQQF010000023.1:0-5337 GCA_035643535.1 Gaiellaceae bacterium | reverse complement strand
CCGGCTCGTCCTCACGTACGCGCCGCTCGTGAAGTACGTCGCCGGCCGGCTCGGCTCCGGCCTGCCCGCCCACGTCGACGAGGGCGACCTGGTCTCGTACGGCCTGCTGGGGCTGATGGGCGCGATCGAGCGGTACGACCCCGGGCGCGACGTCAAGTTCGAGACCTACGCGATCGCGCGGATCAAAGGTCAGATCATCGACGAGCTGCGCGCGATGGACTGGGTGCCGCGCTCGGTGCGCGCACGCGCCCGCGATATCGAACGCGCGATCGCGGCACTCGAGGCGAAGCTCGGCCGCGCGCCGGACGACGGCGAGATCGCGGGCAGGCTCGGGATCACGACCGAGGAGCTCGAGGAGAGCCTCGGCGAGATCGCCCGCTCGTCGATCGCCGCGCTCGACGAGCTCTGGACCGTCTCCGGGTCGGGCGGCGACCAGGTGGCGCTCATCGACACGATCGAGGACGAGAGCGCCCCGGACCCGCAGACCACGCTCTCTCGCACCGAGCAGAAGGAGGCGGTCGCCGACGCGATCGCCCGCCTGCCGGAGCGCGAGAAGCTCGTCGTCACGCTCTACTACTACGAGGAGCTGACGCTGCGGGAAATCGGCGAGGTGCTCGGTGTGACCGAGTCGCGCGTCTCGCAGCTCCACACGAAGGCGATTCTCCGCCTCAAGGCGCACCTCGCCACCGCCGGCTCGCCGGCGCCGCTCGAGTCGTAGCGCAGGGGGCCGGGCCGCGCTCGCGGCGGCGATACGATGGGCGCCGCCACGCCGACACAGGAGGGGGAACGCGCCGTATGGCTGCCACCGAGCCCGGAAAGATCCGCAACATCGCCGTCGCGGGCCACCGCGGAGTCGGGAAGACCTCGCTCGCCGAGGCGCTTCTCTTCCAGGCCGGGAAGACGAACCGGCTCGGTTCGGTCGAGCAGGGGACGACCGTCTCCGACTGGGACGAGCACGAGCAGCGGCGCCGGATGTCCCTCTCCGGCTCCCTCTGTCATCTGGAGTGGAAGGAGCGGAAGATCAACGTCGTCGACACGCCCGGCGACACCGGCTTCCAGGCCGACACGTTCGCGGCGCTGCGGGTCGTCGAGGGCGTGGTCGCCGTCCTGAGCGGCGTGATGGGCGTCGAGGTGAACACGACGCGCGTCTGGCAGCGGGCCGAGGAGCAGGAGCTCTCCCGCGTCGTCTTCGTCAACATGCTCGACCGCGAGCGCGCCGACTTCTACCGCGTGCTCGAGGCGGTCCGGCAGCAGCTCTCCGACCGCTGCGTGGCGATCCAGCTCCCGATCGGGAGCGAGCACGAGCTGACGGGGGTGGTCGACCTCCTCCACATGTGCGCGTACGTGGATCCGGGCGGCGGCCGCGAAGGAGGGCCGCAGCCGATCCCCGACTCGATGGCGGACGTCGTCGCCGAGCACCGCGAGAAGCTCCTCGACGCCGTCGTCGAGACCGACGAGGAGCTGATGGCCCGCTACCTCGAAGGGGAGGAGCTCGACGCGGAGGCGGTCGCACTCGCGCTCAAGCAGGCGGTCACGCGCGACGAGCTCTATCCGGTGGCGTGCGGCGTCGCCTCGAAGAACCTCGGCACGACGGCGCTGCTCGACCTGCTCGTCGAGGGTGTTCCGTCGCCTGCACGCAAGGGGACGACGATCGAGTTCGGCGACGCGAAGCAGGCGGTCTTCGTCTTCAAGACGATCGCCGACCCGTTCACCGGCCGCATCAGCTGCTTCCGCGTCCTCGCCGGCCCCGTCTCGGGCGACACGACGCTCGTCGACCCGCGCACGCACGCGAAGGAGCGGCTCGGCCAGGTGCTCCTCCTGCAGGGCAAGGACTCCGAGCCGGTCGACGAGCTGTGCATCGGCGACCTCGGCGCGGTGGCGAAGCTGAAGGACGTCGTGACCGGTGACGTCCTCGTCGACCACGAGGTGCCGGTCGAGCCCCCGCACATCGACTTCCCGCAGCCCGTGATGAGCTTCGCGATCACGCCGCAGGCGAAGGGCGACGAGGAGAAGATGGCGACGGGCCTGCGCCGGCTGAGCGAGGAGGATCCGACGCTGCTTCTCCGCCGCGACCCGCAGACGGGCGAGCAGCTCCTCTCGGGCCTCTCCCAGATGCAGGTCGAGGTCGCCGTCGACCGGCTGAGGACGCGCTTCAACGTCGAGGTCGAGCTCCACCCGCCGCGGGTTCCCTACAAGGAGACGATTCGCAGGGAGGCGCGCGCGCGGCACCGGTACAAGAAGCAGACCGGCGGGCGCGGGCAGTTCGGCGACTGCGAGATCGTGATCGAGCCGATCGGCGACGGCGGCGACGGCGGCGAGACGTACGAGTTCGTCGACAAGATCGTCGGCGGCGTCATCTCCCAGGGCTACCGGCCCGCCGTCGACAAGGGCGTGCGCGAGGCGATGGAGCACGGCGAGCTCGCCGGTGCGCCGGTGTACGGCATCCGCGTCACGCTCGTCGACGGGATGGAGCACTCGGTCGACTCCTCGGAGATGGCCTTCAAGATCGCCGGCTCGATGGCGTTCAAGGAGGCGTACCAGAAGGCAGAGCCCGTCCTGCTCGAGCCGATCATGCAGGTCGAGGTCTCGGTGCCGGACGACGCCGTCGGCGCGGTGAACGGCGATCTCAACTCCCGGCGCGGCCGGCTGCACGGGATGGAGCCGGCCGGCGGGATGACCACGATCATGGCCGAGGTGCCGATGGCCGAGATCCTCACGTACTCGCAGGCGCTGACCTCGATGACCGGCGGCCGCGGCGACTACTCGATGCACTTCCTCCGCTACGAGGAGGTGCCGTCGCACGTGGCGCAGAAGATCATCGAGCAGACGAAGCGCGAGCGCGAGGAGGCCAAGGTCTGACGGCCGGCGCCTGCCACCCGCGCCGAGCGCGGTGGCAGGCGCCCGTCTTCTTCATCCCTGCTGCTGCGCGCCCTCGTCGGGGTCGCGCAGGTGCGCGATCACGTCGGCGACGTCGGCGAGCTGCTGCTCGAGGTCGCGCTGGTACGACTCCAGCCGCTCGATCAGCTCGTGGCGGCTCGGGAAGCCGCCGCGGAACATCCGCGGGCCGCGACCGCAGCCATGGTGGCGGTGGTGCATGTTCACCTCCTCTCCTCGTAGCGTGCGAGAAAGCCCTCGGTGCGCAGTTGCGCCCGGCGCAGCGCCTCGGCCCACTGGTCGAGCAGGCGCGTGCCCGCCGGTGTGATCGCGTAGCGACGCTTCGCCGGCCCCGGGGAAGAGGCATCCCACTCCGAGGTGACGAGCCCTTCTTCCTCGAGCGCGCGCAGGAGTCGGTAGAGGTTGCCCATCTCCACCCGCTGCTCGCCCGTCAGCTCGGGCAGCCGTTCGAGCAGCTCGTACCCGTGCGCCGGCCGCTCGCGGAGCAGCAGCAGGAGCGCCGGCTCGGCGAAGCGCTCGACGCGCGCGAGCACGCGCCAGCGCCCGCCGTGATGATGTCGAGCCCGGGGGCCTCTCACACGAACGCCTCTGCATGTAAAACACACATATATGTCAGAGTAGCCGCACGGGGCCTCGTGCGCAAGCGTGGCTACACTCCCGCGCGTGCGCGTGACGAAGGTGTCGACGACGCGGACGTGCGGCGTCTGCGAGCGGACGCTCCTGATGGGCGAGCGCGCGATCCGCTTCGCGCCGGCCGAGGGAGCCGAGTTCGTCGACGTCTGTCTCCTCTGCCAGGACGTCGCGCTCGAGCACGGCTGGATCAAGGAGGGGACGCCGACGACGCCGACGCTCGGCGGCGAGCGTCGCCGCCGCAGGCGGGGACTGAGCGGGATCCTCGGCTTCGCGCGCGCGGCCGATTCGGGTCCGCTCGCCCAGCAGGAGCCGATCCTGCGGCGTCTCTCTGACGGCGAGGTCGCGCTGCTCGAGGCCGCCGACCTCTTCAACGAGAGCGCGTACCGCCGGACGGTCGGCGGCATCTCGAAGAGCCTCGGCGAGGCGAAGGCGAGCATCGTCCCGCTCTCGGGCACGGCCGGCGAGCTCGCAGTGACCGTCGCGTGGGACCTCTCCTGGTACCAGTACCGCGTCAGTCCCGACTCGGCGCAGCCGGTGCGGCTCGAGCGGCGCGGGCACGAGCTCGACGAGCTCGAGGCGGGCTTCAAGGACTGGAACGCTCACGTCGAGGACGAGGGCCGGCTCGTCCCCGAGATCGCGCGGATCTAGAGCGTCAGCCGGTGCCGCCCGGGTACGTCCCGAGCGTCAGCGGGGTGCTCTTCTGCGCGCCGCTCTGCGTGACGTAGTCGACCGTCACCGTGGCTCCCGGCTTCAGCTCCGATAGGACGCTCGTGAGGACGTCGATGGTCGGCGTCTTCTTGCCGCCGATCGAGACGACGACGTCGCCGGCGCGGAGTCCCGCCTTCGCGGCCGGCCCGCCGGGGTCGACCCGGCCGATCAGGACACCGGAGCCGCCCGTCTCGCCGACGCGCACGCCGAGATAGGCGCGATGGGAGTCGACGACGTGACCGTGCTCGATGATCTGCCGCGCGATGTTCTTCACGAGGTTGCTCGGGATCGCGAAGCCGATGCCGGGCGCCGCCGAGCCGCCGAGCTCCGGATCGGTGGCGGCGAGGGTCGGGATCCCGATCACGCGGCCCTCGATGTCGGCGAGCGCTCCGCCGGAATTGCCCGGGTTGATCGGCGCGCTCGTCTGGATCATCGACGGGAGCGCGACCGGCTGGCCGTTGCTCGCTCCTTCCGAGACGCCCTGCCGGAAGGCGCTGACGATCCCTTCCGTCACGCTCGAGCGGAGCCCGAGCGGGTTGCCGATCGCGATCGCGAGGTCGCCGACGGCGAGCTGGTCCGAGTTCGCGAAGCTCGCCGGCGGAAGGTGCGCGCCGGAGACGTGGACGACGGCGAGGTCGTCGGGTGCGAAGCTGCCGACGAGCTTCGCCTTGTACGTCTTGCGTCCCGCCGTCACCGTGTACGGGCCGCCGCCGGCGACGACGTGGTTGTTCGTGACGATGTCGCCGGAGGAGTCGAAGACGATTCCCGAGCCGAGCCCCTGTGCGTTCTGGATCTGGACGACGGAGGGCGAGAGGTTGCGCACGACGGCGGTGATCGCCTCCTGGTATGCGAGCGCGGCGTTCGAGGGCCGGAGCGCCGCCGTCTTCGTACCGGCCGTCGTCCCGGCGCTCGTCGTCGTGCCGGGCGTCGACGAGCCGCCGAGCGAGACGGCGGCGACGATCGACCCGGCGACGATCGCGCCGGCGAGCGGTGCGAGCCACCAGAGGTGCCTCCGCAGCATGGAGCCCTTATACCGGCAGCACGGCGCCGTACGCGCGCCGCCCTAGAATCCGTGCCGTGATCTACTGCGTCATTCCCCGC
>DASQQF010000022.1:0-22479 GCA_035643535.1 Gaiellaceae bacterium | reverse complement strand
GAGCGCTGGTCGGCGTTCAGCGGCGCCGCCGCTCGCACGACGATGCGGCAGGGGATCTACGAGCTCGAGCGCGTCGAGGAGCCGCCGCAGCCGCCGGGCGGAGTGCGGGTCGCCGACGAGCGCGACCGCGGTCTCGTCGTCCGCTGGTTCGAGGCGTTCGCAGACGAGGTCGTCCACGAAGACGCCCCGGGCCGCGACCAGGCAGCACGCGCGGTCGACCGCCGCTACTCGGTCGCGACCTCCGGGTTCCTGCTCTGGGAGGACGGCGGCGCGGTCGTCTCGCTCGCGGGCTGGGGCGGGCCGACGCCGAACGGGATCCGCATCGGGCCGGTCTACACGCCGCCGGAGCTCCGCGGCCGCGGCTATGCGACGGCGCTCACCGCCGAGCTCTCGCAGCAGCTGCTCGACGGCCGCCTCCTCGCCGGCGGGCGCCGCTTCTGCTTCCTCTACACCGACCTCGCGAACCCGACCTCGAACGCGATCTACGAGCGGATCGGCTATCGCCGCGTCTGCGAGTCGGCCCAGATCGCCTTCGAATGGAGCTCGCGAAGCTGACGCTTCGCTCGCTGGGATAGGGAACTCGCTCGGCCGAGAACGCGGTCTCGGCCTCGCTCGTGCTGCCGCTTGCTTTCGATGCTCTGGACGGGTTGGCTGCCCTGTGCGCTCACGTGCTCACCTGCGGCGGAGACGCTAGCCCGGCCTCCGGCCAAGCCCGCTGGAGCGGGAGCTTGGCCTCCGGCTCTGACCCGGGAGACTGGTTGAAGCGGCTCCAATCCTTCACCCAGGCAAGGGCTACTGCACGAACGCGCGGAAGACCCGCTCTTCCGCGCGCGAGTTCCTTCTCCCCAGCGAGCGAAAGCGAAGCTTTCGCTCGCTGTCAGAAGAGCTTCTGGAGCTTCATCGCGGCGCCCATGTCACCCTTGAGCTTCAGCTTCCCCGTCATGTAGGCGCTCGTCGGGTTCTGCTCGCCGGCGACGATGCGCTCGAAGACCTCCTGAGAGGCGCTGATCGTGACGTCCGCCTCGCTCGCCCCCTCGCTGACGCTGACACTGCCGTCCTCGACCTTCACCGTCCAGAGGCCGGCGCCCTCGATGTCGAAGACATAGGAGTTGTTCATCCCCGCGGTCTTCGCCGTGTCCGCCCGCTCCGGCAGCGTCTGGAAGAACTCCTGCACGCTCTCTGCCATCTCACTCGCTCCTTGTCGGGATCTCGAGGGCGAGTCTATGTCCCGACGCCGGGGCGGAGTCGTTAGCATCGCGCCCCGATGAGCGTGACCGTCGGGATCGCCCTCCCCGGGCAGGAGCACGCCGATGCGATCGCGCTGCCGGTGGCGCAGACGCCCGGCGGCGAGGGCGCGCGGATCGTCGAGGAGAAGCTCGGCGGCCGGCTCGCGCGCCTGCGGGAGAGCGGCGACCTGCGCGGCGAGCGCGGCGAGGCGCTCCTGCTCCACCTCGACGGCGAGCTGGACGCGCCGAGGCTGGTCGCGGCGGGCCTCGGGTCGCGCGACGCCGTCGACGCCGACGCGTTGCGGACGGCGGCCGCGACGGCCGCACAGGCCCTCTCCCGCGTCGGCGGCACGGTTCTTTGGCTGCTCGACGAGACGCTGCCCGTGCCGCTGCCCGAGCAGGCGGCGGCGCTCGTCGAGGGAACGATCCTCGGCTCGTACTCCCCCGGCCGGTGGAAGGCGAAGAACGAGACGCGGGCGCCGGAGCGGATCGTCGTCGGCCACTTCGAGGAGGCGGGCCTGCGCGAGTCGGTCGAGCGCGCGGCGCTCGTCGCCGGGCGCGCGAACCGCGCCCGCGACCTCGTCAACATGCCGCCCAACGAGCTCACACCGGAGGCGCTCGCCGAGCAGGCCGAGGCGCTCGCGGCCGAGCACGAGCACCTGAGCGCCGAGGCGCTCACGCCGACCGAGATGCACGAGCTGGGGATGGGTGCGCTGCTCGCGGTCGGACAGGGGAGCCGGAACGAGCCGCGGCTCGTCGTCCTCCGCTACGAGCCGCCCGAGCCGGCGCGGCCGGACGTCCTGCTCGGACTCGTCGGCAAGTCGATCACGTTCGACGCCGGCGGGATCTCGATCAAGCCCTCGCTGAAGATGCAGGACATGAAGGGCGACATGGCGGGCGGTGCGGGGACGCTCCACGGCATCGGCGCCCTCGCCGCACTGGAGACGCCGGTGCGGGCGATCGCGGTGCTCGCCGCGGCCGAGAACCTGCCCGGCGGCGGGGCGTTCCGTCCCGGCGACATCCTCCGCGCCGCGAACGGCAAGACGATCGAGATCGTCAACACCGACGCCGAGGGCAGGCTCGTGCTCGCGGATGCGCTCTGGTACGCGCGGCGCGAGGGCGCGACACACGTCCTCGACCTCGCGACGCTGACCGGGGCGATGGAGCTCGCGCTCGGCGACCTCTACGGCGGGGTGTTCGCGAACGACGACGAGTGGCGCGACCGGATCGTCGAGGCCGGGCGCCGCAGCGGCGACCTCACGTGGCCCTTTCCCCTCCACCCGCGCTTCCGCCGCTACGTCGACTCGGCGTTCGCGGACATGAAGAACGGCTCGGTCCTGCGCCAGGCCTCGCCCGCCCTCGCGGCCGAGTTCCTCCACGAGTTCGCCGGCGAGGGCCCGTGGGCGCACGTGGACATGGCGGGGCCCGGCTTCCTCGAGCGCACCCGCGGCGACTACCTGCGCGTGCCCGGCGGCACCGGCTACGGCGTACGGCTGATCGCCGAGCTCGGCAGGCTGCTCGGTTGAACTTCGACCTGACCGAGGAGCAGGACCTCGTTCGCCGCACGGTGCGCGACTTCGCGGAGACACGGGTCGCGCCGGTCGCCGAGGAGCTGGACCGCGAGGCGCGCTTTCCGTACGACCTCGTCGGCGAGCTGGGCGAGCTGGGCCTGATGGGCCTGCCGGTGCCGGAGGAGTACGGCGGCGCCGGCGGCGACACGGTGTCCTACGCCACGGCGATCGAGGAGCTGACGCGCATCGACTCCTCGGTCGCCATCACGGTCGCCGCCCACACGTCGCTCGGGACGATGCCGATCCTCCTGTTCGGAAGCGAGGAGCAGAAGCAGGAGTGGCTGCCGCGGCTCGCCTCGGGCGAGGGGCTCGCCGCCTTCGGCCTCACGGAGCCCGACGCCGGCTCCGACGCGGGCGCGACGCGCACCCGCGCCGAGCTCCGCGACGGGCAGTGGGTGATCGACGGCTCGAAGATCTTCATCACGAACGCGGGCACCGAGATCAGCGCCTGCGTCACGATCACCGCCCGCACCGGAGACGACGAGATCTCCAACGTCATCGTCCCGAACGGGACGCCGGGCTACGAGATCGCGCCGCCGATGCACAAGCTCGGCTGGCGCGCCTCCGACACGCGCGAGCTCTCGTTCCGCGAGTGCGCGGTGCCGGAGGGGAACCTGCTCGGCGAACGCGGGCGCGGCTTCGGGCAGTTCATGGAGATCCTCGACGGCGGCCGCATCTCGGTCGCCGCGATGGGCGTCGGCCTCGCGCAGGGCGCGTACGACCTCGCCGCCTCGTACGCCCAGGAGCGGCAGCAGTTCGGCAAGCCGATCGCGCACTTCCAGGCCGTCCGCTTCCAGCTGGCGGACCTGGCGACGGAGATCGAGGCGGGACGACACCTCGTCCGCCGCGCCGCCTGGCTGAAGGACGGCGGCCGCCCGTTCGCGCTCGCGGCGGCGCAGGCCAAGCTCTACACGGGGCTCCTCTCCAACCGTGCGGTGAACGCGGCGCTGCAGATCCACGGCGGCTACGGGTTCATGGACGAGTTCCCGATCTCGCGGCTCTACCGCGACCAGAAGATCCTCGAGATCGGCGAGGGCACCAACGAGGTGCAGCGCATGGTGATCGCGCGCCACCTCGGGCTCTGACCGGACCGGATCCCAGGCACAATCGAGTCGTGGTGCCCGTCGCCGCAGCTGCCGTCGCGGCCGTTCTCTTCGCCCAGGCCGTCCTCAGGCTCCGCCGCCGCGGCCGCGCCGACCTCGCCTCCTGGGACCGGATCGCGCTGTTCGCGCTCGGCCTCGGCGTCACCGTGTTCGCGCTCGGCAACCCGCTCGACCGGCTCGCCGACGACGACCTGCTGACCGCGCACATGGCCCAGCACGTCCTGATCGGCGACCTGGGCCCGGCGCTGATGCTGACCGCCGTCCGGGGGCCGCTGCTCGTGTTCCTCCTCCCGGCGCCGCTGCTGTCGCCGCTCGCGCGAAGCGCACGCGTGCGCGCCGTCCTCGGCACGCTGTTGCGGCCGCGTGTCGCCTTCTCGCTCTGGTGCGCCAACCTGGCGATCTGGCACGTCCCCTACCTCTACGACCTCGCGCTCGCCCACCAGAACCTCCACGACTTCGAGCACGTCTGCTGGATGGTCGCGGGGGTCCTCGTCTGGACGCTGCTCGTCGATCCCGGCTCGCACCGGCGGCTCAGCCTCGGCGGCCGGGTGGCGCTCGCCGCCGCGATGTTCGCGTCGGGCCAGGTGCTCACCGACGTGCTCGTCTTCTCGTTCACGCCGCTGTATCCCTGGTACCACGGGGCCTACGGCCTGTCGGCGGTCACCGACCAGCAGCTGTCGGGCATCGTGATGATGGTCGAGCAGCTCGCGACGCTCGCGACGCTCGTCGCGCTCCTCCTCCGGCCCGGGGGGCGGAGGGCACACGCAGTCCGCATGGCGAGCCTCACGACGTGAGCCCGGCCGCGTTCAGCTTCGAGCCGCTCTTCCTCGTCCTCGCCGCCGGCGCGGGATTCGCCTACCGGCGCGCGGCCCGGGCCGAGCCGGTCGAAGTCGGCAACTCGCCGTGGTGGCGGCCGGCCGCCTTCGCCTCCGGCCTCTTCCTGATCGCCGCCTCGTTGAACTCGCCGCTCGAGACGATCTCCGACCACTACCTCCTGCTCATGCACCTGCTCCAGAACGCGCTGATCGCCGACGTCGCGCCGCTGCTCGTCGTGCTCGGCCTCACGCCCCGGATGCGGGCGACGCTCTCCCGGCGCGGCCTGGCGCGGCTCCGCTCGCGCTGGATCCTGCCGATCTGGCTCGCGGCCTGGTACTGCACGCACTTCGCGCCGTTCTACGACTGGGCGCTGCGGACGGGCTGGGGCCTCAACGTCGAGCACGCGATCCTGATCGCGGCGGGTCTCCTCTTCTGGTGGCCGATCGTGAGCGGCCGCCTCACGCCGGCGACCGGTCTCGCCTACCTCGCGGTCGCGTTCGTCGGCTCCTCGTTCCTCGGGCTCGCGTACATCTTCTCGACGACGCCGTTCTACGCGTTCTACGAGCACGCGCCCCGGCTCTGGGGCCTGTCGCCGGCGCGCGACCAGAACCTCGGCGGGATCCTGATGAACGGCGAGCAGACGCTCGTCTTCCTGCTCACCATCGGCTACTTCGTGCTGCGACTGCTCGACGAGGAGCACGCGACGGGGCGGGCCGACCGTCCGGCGGCACTCTCGGACTCGTAGCCGGGCGCCACTTCGGCGGCCTCTTCTAGTCGAGTCGCTCGACGGGGTAGCCCCAGCCGCGCATCAGCTCGAGCAGCTCGTCGCAGTGCGCCGGGTTGCGCGTCAGCAGTGTCAGCTCGACGCCCGTGTGCCCGACCGGCACGCCCGCCGCCTCGCGCTGATGCTCCACCTCGACGACGTTCACGCGCTCGCCTGCGAGCAGGTCGAGGAGCTTCGCGAGCTCGCCGGGCCGGTCGGGCACGCGCGTCCGCAGCACGAGGTAGCGGCCGCTCACGGCGAGCCCGCGGCGCATCACCTGCACCATGAGCGACGCGTCGATGTTGCCGCCGGAGAGGACGGCGAGCGCCGGGCCGCTCCCACCGACGAGGCCGCCGAGGATCGCCGAGACGCCGACCGCGCCGGCGCCCTCGACCACGAGCTTCGTCCGCTCGGCGAGCAGCACGATCGCCTCGGCGATCTGCTCGTCCTCGACCGCGACGATCTCGTCGAGCGTCTCGTCGAGGATCGACATCGTCAGCTCACCCGGCGCCTTGACGGCGATGCCGTCGGCGATCGTGTGGCCCGAGCCGCCGGGGAGCGTCCCCGCCGCCTGCACGCCGACGAGCCGCAGCTTCGGCCGCACGGCGCGCAGCGCGAGCGAGATCCCGCAGGCGAGCCCGCCGCCGCCGATCGGGATCACCACGGTGTCGAGGTCCGCCACCTGCCCGGCGAGCTCGAGGCCGATCGTGCCCTGACCGGCCATCACGAGCGGATCCTCGAACGGGTGGACGAAGACGCCGCCGCTCTCGGTGACATGCGCCCGGGCGGCCTCGAGCGCCTCCTCGATCGCCGGCCCGGTCAGCTCCACCTCCGCGCCGTAGCTGCGCGTCGCGTCGACCTTGGCCATCGGCGAGTCCTGAGGCATGAAGATCCGCGCGGCGGCACCGACCTCGCGCGCCGCCCACGCCACCGCCTGCCCGTGGTTGCCCGCACTCGCGGCGACGACGCCCGCCGCCCGCTGCCGGGGCTCGAGCGCCGACACCTTGACGTAGGCGCCGCGGATCTTGAACGAGCCCGTCCGCTGGAGGTTCTCGGCCTTCAGGTCGACGCGCCGGCCGGCGAGCCGCGACAGCGTCTCCGACGGATAGACCGGCGTGACGCGTGCGACCCCGGCGAGCCGCTCGCGTGCCCGCTCGATCTCAGGAAGCCCGGGTACGGCCGTCGTCGCCATCGTGGATCCGGAACACCTTCTCGAGTATCTCGCGCACCGCGCTCAGCGGATCGAGCTCACGCCCCTGCACCTCTCCCAGCAGCCGGCGCAGCTCGGCGTCGCCGGCCACCGCCTGCTCGAGGTGCCGCTTCGCGCGCCCGGACGCGACGGCGAACACCTCGCGCGCGAGGTTCGCGCGCCGCCGCTCGGCGAGGAGGCCGCTCTGCTCGAGGAAGGCCCGGTGCTCCTCGAGCTTCTCCCACAGCTCGGCCACGCCCTCGCCGCGCACCGCCTCGGTGAGGACGATCGGCGGGCTCCACTCGCTGTCCCCGCGCCCGGGAGCAGGGCCGAGGGCGAGGATCGACCGCACCTCGTTGAGCATCGTCTTCGCCGCCGGGTGGTCCATCTTGTTGATCGCGATCACGTCGGGGATCTCCATGATCCCGGCCTTCAGCGCCTGCACCGCGTCCCCCGAGCCCGGCATCAGCACGAGCAGGACGGTGTCGGCGATGCCGATGATCTCGACCTCGCTCTGCCCGGTGCCGACGGTCTCGAGGAAGACGAGATCCTTGCCGGCCGCGTCGAGCACGAGCAGCGCCTGGAGCGTCGCCTCGGCGAGGCCGCCGAGGTGCCCGCGCGTCCCCATCGAGCGGATGAACACCTCGCGGTCGAGGAAGTGGTCGCTGAGCCGGATCCGATCGCCCAGGAGCGCCCCCTGCGAGAACGGGCTCGACGGGTCGACCGAGACGACGCCGATCGAGACGTGACGCCGGCGGACGTGCCGGATCAGCGCCGAGACGAGGCTCGACTTGCCGACGCCGGGCGGCCCGGTCAGGCCGATCGAGTACGCCGAGCCGGTGGACGGGTAGAGGTCGGCTATCACGTCGTAGGCGAGCGGGTCGCCGTTCTCGACGAGCGTGATCGCGCGTGCGAGCGCACGCCGGTCGCCGTCGCGGACGCCGGCGGCGAGGGTCTCGCGTGTCCAGTCGCGGCGGCCGGCCACCGCGCGTGACTGTACTCAGTTGGCCGGAGCCGGCGCCGCCTTGGGGACCATCTCCGCCTCCGCCGGCTCCTCGCCGCCGAGGTGGCGGGCGATGAGCCAGCCGGCGGACGCCGCGACGACGAGCGCGCCACCAGCGCCGCCCCAGATCCAGCGCGCGCCCACACGGTGGAGCTCGAGCCCGCCGAGGCCCTCGCCCGCGCCGACGAGCAGGTAGGTGGCGCTCATCACGAACGTGAGCGCGCGTCCGCGCAGCAGGTCGAACGTTCCCCGCTGCACGAGGAGCGCGTTGCACGCGACGGCGCAGCCGTTCCCCGAGCCGAAGACGACGCAGCAGGCGGCGGCGACCCAGACATCGGGGCTGGCCGCCGTCGCGGCCGCTCCCAGTGCCATCAGGGCGAGGCTCAGTCCGTACGCGACCCCGACGCCGCTCCGTGCGAGGAACCTCGCGCTGGCGAAGCTGCCGAGGACGAGGCCGCCGCCGACGCCGCCGTACAGCAGGCCGTAGCCGAAGTCCCCCGCCGAGAACGTGTCCTTGGCGAGGAAGATCGCCGACACGTTCGCGCCGCCGACGCCGAGCGACGCGATCCCCCACGCGACGAGCACGGCGAGCATCGAGCGCGAATGGAGAGCGGCCGCGAAGCCGTCGGCGAGGTCGCGCCAGTGCCCGCGCGAGAGCGCCCGCCGGCTCTGGAGCAGCCGCGGCGGGATGCCGACGACGAGCGCGATCGAGACGACGAAGGACGCGGCGTTGATCCCGTACGCGGCCGCCGGTCCGGCGGCGGCCGTGAGGACGCCGCCGACGAGCGGGCCGACGGTCCAGCTCGCGTTCTCGACCGTCTGCAGCAGTGCATTCGCGGCCGGGAGGTCGTCCTCCGGCACGAGATTCGGAACGCCCGCGTAGACCGCCGGCCGGAAGAAGCCGGTCGCGAGGCCGGCCACGAGCGCGAGTGCCACGACGGTGGCGGCGTTGCCGGCGAACGGGAGCGCGACGAAGACGCCGACGCGCAGCGCGTCGGCCGCGATCATCAGCGAGCGGCGCTCGAGCCGGTCGAGCAGCGGCCCGAGCAGCAGGCCGACCGCGATCGTCGGCAGGAACTCGACGACGAGGACGGCGCCGACCCAGAGGCCGGAGTCCGTCCGGTCCTTGACGTCGATCGCGAGCGCGACCGCGGCGAGCAGCGTCCCGACGCTCGAGCCGAGCGTGGCCAGGAACAGGCTCCGGAACCCCGGCAGCCGGAGGGGCGCGAGCTGTGCGGACGAGCGGATCCTCACGAGCGCGCGCCCGACGCTAGCACGGTGGCCCGCCGGTTACGAGGCGCCCGAAAGGACGTGTCCCAAAGCGCCGTCGAAGAAGTCGAGCTCGTCCGGCGTGCCCACGCTGACCCGGATCGCGGCCGGCGCGCCGAAGCCGGCGAGCGGACGGACGATCACGCCCTCGCGCAGCAGCCGCTCGAACATCTCGCGGCCGTCGCCGACCTCGGCGAAGAGGAAGTTGCCGAATGCCGGGCCGGGCGGTTCGAGGCCGTGGGCGCGCAGGATCTGCGCGAGCCGCTCCCGCCCGGACGCGTTCAGCTCGCGCCGGCGGGCGATCTCGTCCGCGTCGTCGAGGCTGGCGAGCGCGGCGACCTGCCCCGTCGTCGGGACCTCGAACGCCCGGCGCACCTTGCTCGTCGCGACGACGACGTCCGCCGGTGCGACCCCCCAACCGACGCGCAGCCCGGCGAGGCCGTAGATCTTCGAGAACGTGCGCAGGACCACGAGACGGCGCCCCTCCCGGAAGAGCTCGATCCCGTCGGCGTAGTCCGGGTCGTCGATGTACTCGAAGTACGCCTGGTCGAGGACGCAGAGGACGTGCTCGGGCAGCCGCTCGAGAAACGCGAGGAGCTCGGCCCGGCCGTTCGCGGTGCTCGTCGGGTTGTTCGGGTGGCAGACGTAGACGAGCTTCGTCCGCGGCCCCACGGCCTCGAGCAGACCGTCGAGGTCGTAGGTGTGATCGCGGCAGGGCACGGTACGCGCGACGGCGCCGAGCTTCTGTGCCATGAGGACGTAGCTGGGGAACGAGGGCCAGCCGCAGACGACCTCGTCGCCCGGGTCGAGCGTCGCGTGCGAGAGGAAGTCGACGATCCCGTCGGCGCCCGGGCCGACGATCACCTCGTCGAACGAGACGGCGGCCCGTTCCGCGAGCGCCCTCCGCAGCGCCCATGCGCCGCCGTCCGGATAGCGGTTCAGCTCGCGCGACGCGCGCTCGAGCGCCTCGAGCGCGGCCGGGAGGGGCGGAAACGGCCCCTCGTTCGAGGCGAGCTTGACGACCCGATCGAGCCCGAGCTCCCGCTGGACCTCCTCGACCGGCTTCCCGGGCTCGTACGGGACGAGGTCGGCGATCGCGGAGCGGAAGAGGGTCAACCGCTGTTACCCGCGCCTGAACGGCAGCGACTCGCGGACGCGCTGCATCTTGCGCCTGGCGATCTTCCTGCCGACCTTGAGCGCGAGCCACCCGACGAACGCGTTCCGCCTGTTGACGATCCCCATCGCGCCTCCTTCGCGTCGCCGCCGAGGCTATCGGATCCCGGCGAAGCGCATGGAAGAGCCGCCCTGCGGACGGCGGCCCTTCCGAGAGAACGGGCTCCGAGCGCGGCGCGGGCGGCGCACCGGCTCGGAACCGGGACGAGGATGTCCGCCCCGGTTATTACGCATCGAGACGCGGCGTGCGTCCGTGGCGGTCGAGTTTTTACCGACCGCTTACGCGCCCGCGGCGGCGCGCGGCTTGCGGTTCGGCACGTGGATCGCGCGCCCGAGCGCGACGAGGCCGGCCTCCTTGATCGCCTCGGAGAGCGTCGGATGCGGCGCGATGCCGTCCGCGACCGTCTCGACGGTCGACTCCGCGTCGATCGCGACGACACCTGCCTCGACCATGTCCGTCACGTGGGGGCCGACCATCACGAGCCCGAGCAGCTCGCCGTAGCGCGTCTCGTGGATCGACTTGACCCAGCCGGCCGTCTCGTCCTGCATCACCGCGCGCGCGTTCGCCACCCACGGGAACCGGCCGACGGAGACGTCCTCGCCGTACTGCTCGCGCGCCTCCGCCTCGGTCAGACCGACCGCGGCGATCTCCGGGTCGGTGTAGATCGGCCGCGGGACGCCGCGCACGTCCATCGTCGCCTCGTGGCCCGTCGCGTTCTCGGCCGCGACCTCGCCCTCGCGGAACGCCGTGTGCGCGAGCTGCCAGTAGCCGGCGCAGTCGCCGACGGCGTAGATGTGGGGAACGCTCGTGCGGCGATGCTCGTCGGTCGCGACGCCCGTTCGCCGGTCGAACTGCACGCCCGCGGCCTCGAGCCCGACGCCCTCGACGAGCGGAGCGCGGCCGACGGAGACGAGCATCAGGTCGGCCTGCACGGTTTCTCCCTCGCCGTAGTGGACGGTCAGCTGCGAGCCGTCGTCCTCGACCCTCGAGCACTGCTTGCCGAGCTGGAGCCCGATCCCGCGCCGCTCGAACTGCTTCGCGAGCTCCTTCGCGGCGTCGGCGTCCTCCTGCGGGATGAGCGTGTCGAGCATCTCGACGATCGTCACCTCCGAGCCGAAGCGCGCGAAGATCGAGGCGAACTCGCAGCCGATGATGCCGCCGCCGAGGACGACGAGCCGCCGCGGCACCTGCTCCTGCGCGAGCAGCCCCGTCGAGTCGACGCAGCGCGGCGAGTCGAGTCCCTCGATCGGCGGCCGCAGCGGGTACGAGCCCGTCGCGACGATCGCCGAGCGGAAGCTCACGTCCTCCCCGCCCTCGACGGCGAGCGTGTTCGCGTCCCTGAACGTGCCGACGCCCTGTACCCACTCGACGCCGTTCGCCTTGAAGAGGCTCGCGACCCCCTGCGTCATCTGCTTGCTGACGCCGTCCTTCCACGCGTTGGAGGCCGCGAAGTCGAGCCGCGCCTCGCCGACCTGGACACCGAACTTCGCGAAGTGCTCCTCCGCCTCCTTGAGCGCGAAGGCGGTCTGCACCCACGCCTTCGTCGGGATGCAGCCGACACGTAGACAGGTGCCGCCGAGCTCGGGCTCCTTCTCGATGCAGGCGACCTTCGCACCGAGCTGCGCGGCGCGAATCGCGGCGGTGTAGCCGCCCGGCCCTCCTCCGAGTACGGCGACGTCGACGTCCATGGTCATCTCCTGGTCTCGTTTGTGCTGAGCGTAATCAGAGGCCCGCGACCATCGTCACGGTTCCGTCCTCGCGGCGCAGCTCCTCGAAACCGTGCTTCTCGTAGAAGCCCGTCTGTCCCGCCTCGGCGCTGAGGCTGACCCGGGCGAAGCCGTCGCTGCGGGCGCGCACGAGCAGCGCCTCGAGCAGCTCGGCGCCGGTGCCGTGGCCGCGACGGCTCGGGACAACGGCGATCGTCAGCTCGGGCGTGTCCTCGTCGACGAAGCCGAAGCCTGGCTCGCCTGCCGGGAAGAGCCGGTACCACGCGGCACCGTAGACGTTCGTCCCCTCGAAGGCGATCACGCCGGCGTCGCCGCGGCGGCCCCAGTTCTGGACGTAGCGGAAGACGGGCAGGTCGGGATCCTGCGCCATGCGCCAGTGGTAGGCGTGCCGGAGCATGTCGCGGAGGAAGCGCGTGTCCTGTCGGTCGACGGGCCTCAGCACCAGTCAGAGCTCCTGCGCGAGCTGGACGCGGTTGCCGTCGGGGTCGTAGACGCCGAGCAGGCGCAGCTCGTCCTGCAGCTCGACGACGATCCCGACCTCGACGCCGGCCTCGCGCAGTCGGTCGGCCTCGCGCTTCAGGTCGTCGACCTCGACGTGCGCGACGCCTCCGTCGGCCGGCTCCCCCTCGGCGAGCCCGATCTCCATCTCGCCGTGGCGCAGGGTCGCCCAGCGCTGCGCGAAGTCGACGGCGAGCTCCTCGAAGCCGAGCAGCTCGCGGTAGAAGCGACGGCCCTCGTCGAGGTCGCGGACGTGGTACCAGACCGTCGGCGGCATGGTCGGTGGCTAGAGGGCGAGCCCCGGCTCCTCGAGGCCTTCCTTCACCGTCTGGAGGAAGGCCGCGGCAGGCGCACCGTCGACGGCGCGGTGGTCGAAGGTCGCCGTCAGCGTCACCATCGGCCGCACGACGACCTCCCCGCCGGCGGGGACGGCCCGGTCCTCCGTCGCCCCGACGGCGACGATCGCCGCCTGCGGCGGGTTGAGGACGGCGGTGAAGCTCTCGACCGCGAACATGCCGAGGTTCGAGATCGTGAACGTGCCGCCCTCGAGGTCCTCGGCGCGCAGCCTGTTGTCGCGCGCGCGGCCGACGACGTCGCTGCGGATCGCGGTGATCTCGGTCAGCGTGAGCCGCTCGGCGCTGCGGATCACCGGCACGACGAGCCCCTGCGGCGCGGCGACGGCGATGCCGACGTTCGCGCTCGGGTGGAGGAGGATCGCCTCGTCCGTCCACTCGGCGTTCACCTCGCGGTGACGCACGAGCGCGGTGGCGCAGACCTTCGTCAGAACGTCGGTGACCGTGACCCGCAGCTCGGGATCGCGCTCGCGCAGGCGTGCGACGAGCGCGTTCACGCGCGTCATGTCGGCCGACGCCTGAAGCTGGAAGACCGGCACCTCCCACGCCTGCGTCAGACGCCGGGCGATCGTGCGGCGGACGTTCGTCACCGGGCGCCGCTCGACCTCGCCGGCCGCGACGGGTCCACCTTGTAACAGTCTGTCACTTGCCGGTTGTGGGGCGAGAGCCGGCGCCGACTCCGCGCGCTCGACGTCCTCGGCGACGATCCGGCCCTCGGGGCCGGTGCCGCGGAGCGCACGGAGGTCGACGCCGCGCTCGCGGGCGATCCGGCGCGCGAGCGGCGAGGCCTTGACGCGGCCGTTCGTCGTCACCGCCGCCGGCTGCTCCTGCCGCTCCGCGACCTCCGCCGCCGCCTCGCGACCCTCCACGCGCTCCGGCTCGCGCTCAGGTGCCTGCGCCGGCTTCTCCGCCGACGCCGGCGCTTCCTCTCCCTCGGCGCCGATGAAGGCGATCGTCTCGCCGACCGGCACCTCGCCCTCGGCGACCGCAATCCTGAGCAGGACGCCGCTCGCCTCCGCCTCGACCTCCTGCGTCACCTTGTCGGTGTCGAGCTCGAAGAGCGGCTCTCCCTTCTCGACCTGCTCGCCCTCCGACTTGAGCCAGCGGACGATCGTGCCCGACTCCATGCCCTGGCCGAGGCGCGGCAGGATCACCTCGGTGGCCATCAGGCCTCCCTCTGAACGGTGCGGCGGACCGCGGCGAGGACGTCGTCGGCGTGCGGCACCACGAACGACTCCATGATCGGCGCGAACGGAAGCGGTGCGAACTTCGCCCCGACGCGCTCGATCGGGGCGTCGAGCCAGTCGAACGCCTGGTACTGGAGGACGGCCGCGACCTCCGCGCCGAAGCCCATTCGCGTCACGGCCTCGTGGGCGACGACCGCGCGGTTCGTCTTCTTCACCGACGCGACGAGCGTCTCGTCGTCGAGCGGCTGGAGCGTGCGCGGATCGACGACTTCGACCGAGATGCCCTCACCCGCCGCCTGCTCGGCGGCCTTCAGGCTCTCGTGGACGAGCCGTCCCGTGGCGATCACGCTGACGTCCTCGCCCTCGCGGTGCACGCGCGCCTTGCCGAGCGGGATCGGCTCGATCTCCTCGGGAACCTCGCCCTTGATCCCGTAGAGCGTACGGTGCTCGAAGAAGACGACCGGGTTGTCGTCGTAGATCGACGACCAGAGCAGGCCGCGCACGTCCTCCGGCGTCGAGGCGAAGACGACCTTGAGGCCGGGGACGTGGACGAACCAGGCCTCGAGCTGCTGCGCGTGCTGCGCACCCGGCGACCACCCTGCCCCGCCCTGCGTGCGGAAGACGACGGGGACGCTCACCTGGCCGCCCGACATGTAGCGGTGCTTGGCCGCCTGGTTGACGATCTGCTCGGCGGCGAGGGTGAGGAAGTCCTCGTACATGATCTCCGCGACCGGGCGCATTCCCTGCATCGCCGCGCCGATCGCGGCACCCGCGAGCGCCATCTCGGAGATCGGCGTGTTCCGGACGCGCTCCGGCCCGAACTCGGCGAGCATCCCCTGCGTCACGCCCATCGACCCGCCCATCTCGGCGATGTCCTCCCCCATCACGAAGACCTCGTCGTCGCCGCGCATCGCCTGCACGAGCGCGTCACGGACTGCTTCGCGGTAGGTCAGCTCCGGCATCTCAGGCGTAGACGTTCTTGAGCGCGTCCTCGGGAGCCGGGTCGGTGCCCGCCTTCGCGAACTCGACCGCCGACTCGACGATCTCGGTCACCTCGGTGTCGAGCTCTGCGAAGTCCTCGTCGGACATGCCGATCTTCTCCTGAAGCAGCTCGATCGGATCACGCTCCTCGCGCAACCGCCGCGCCTCGTCGCGGTCGCGGTAGACCTGCGGGTCGCCGATGTAGTGGCCCGCGAAGCGGACGGTGTCGAGGTGGAGGAAGACGGGCCCTTCGCCGCTGCGCGCGTGGTCGAGCGCCTTGCGGGTCGTCCGGTAGACGGCCTCGACGTCCTGGCCGTCGGCCTTCAGCGTCTTCATCCCGAACGCCTTCGCACGCTCGGAGAGGTCGCGGATCGGCGAGTGCTGGGACTCGGGCGTCGACTCGGCCCACTTGTTGTCCTCGAGCACGAAGACTGCGGGGACCTGCCAGAGCTGCGCGAGGTTGAGCGCCTCGTGGAAGGTGCCGATGTTCGTGGCGCCGTCGCCGAAGAACGCGACCGCCACGCGCGGCTCGCCGCGCAGCTTGAAGGCGAGCGCCGCGCCGGTGATCTGCGGCAGGCCGCCGCCGATCACGGCGTTCGCGCCGAGGTTGCCGTGCTCGAGGTCGTAGAGGTGCATCGAGCCGCCGTAGCCGTGCGAGCAGCCCTCCTGCTTGCCGTAGAGCTCCGCCATGAGCTCGTTCGGGTGCGTCCCCTTTGCGAGCGTGTGCCCGTGCGCCCGGTGCGTCGAGGCGATGACGTCGCCGTCCTCGAGCGCACGGCAGACGCCGACGGCGCACGCTTCCTGCCCGATGGCGACGTGGAGGAAGCCCGGCAGCTCGCCTGCGCGGAAGCGCTCCTCGACCTTCTCCTCGAAGCGGCGGATCAGGAGCATCTCCCGCAAGACGTTCGCGAGGTCGCCTTTCCCGAGGCTCGCTCTGGGCTCCACCTTGGCCACGGGCGGAGTGTACGGTTCGCGCCGTGAGCCTCGTCGACCAGTGGAATCGGCTCGAAAGCAGTCTGGATCCAAGGTGGAGCGACGCCCGCCTGAGCCTCCGGATCGACCTGGACGAGGCGCTGGAGCGCGCCGCTGCGCTGCTCGCGCCGGCCTCGCCGGGCCTCTCCGGGAGCTCGATTCGCTTCTTCGTGGCACGTTCGGGGAGCGGAATCGGACCCGAGGCGGTGCGGCGCCTGCTGCGCCGGATCGACGCCGAGGGCATCGGCGGCGAGCTGACGCTCGTCTCGACGAGCGAGGCGGAGCCCCAGCCCGAGGTCGCGCGGCCGACGCTCGCGGCCGAGTGGCAGGCATCGCTCGAGGTCCTGCCGGCGGACTGGAGCGACCTCGTCGTCGAGCTCGAGCTCTCGTCGAGCGTCGACGTCGACCGAGCCGCGGTGCTCTGCGCGCCGCTCAACCCGATCCAGGGGACCGGGCGGCCGGGCTTTCGCTTCCGCTGTGCGAGGCTGCGCGGCTACGGGACCGCAGTCGGCATGGTCACGACCTGCCTCCGGCGCCTCGACGACGAGGAGATCGGCGGCCACGTGCGGATCGCACGGGTCCTCTCCGACGTCCACCCAGTGGGGACGCAGGGCGCCGTCTTCGTCGTCGGCCGCCGCCCTGCCTGATGGCGGACCCCGTCGCGTGGACCATGATCGAGCGCGGCTGGAAGGTGCGCGACGCTGCGGGCGACGAGGTGGGCAAGGTCGGCCGGGTGGGCGGAGACCCCGGCGCCGACATCTTCGACGGGCTCACGATCACGCGGGGAGTCCTCTCGAAGGACAGGTACGTGCGAGCCGAGGCCGTGGCGGAGATCGTCGAGGGCACGGTGAAGCTCTCGCTCTCCCGTGCAGAGGTCGAGTCGCTGCCCGAGTTCCACCACCCGGCCGCCGAGGAGCGTGTCCTGCCGGAGTCCTCGACCTGGTACCAGCGGCTCGCCTGGTGGCTGACCGGCCGCAACCGCTGAGCGTCACACTTCCGTGAACCGGGGTCAGACCCCCGAGTGATGGCCGAAACGGCCCAGGCGTTTGCGGGTCGGCGGCCGCGGCAAGTACGAGCGACGACATGAGCTCTCCCGGGCAGACGTCCACCTCGACCGCGCTGCTCGCGATCGCCGGTGCGTTCGCGCTCGGGATGCTGCTCGCGAAATGCATCGACTGGCTGGGACATGCCCACCCGCAGCAGTAACGGTCACGGCCTCGCAGAGGCCGCTCGCCAGGTCGCGGAGCACGCGGCCGCGATCGCGCGGCTCGAGACGCGCCTCGCCCTGGGAGAGGTGCGCAGCAAGGCGAAGAGGTTCACCGGCGCGGCCGCGCTGCTCGCGGTCGCAGGGGCGTTCAGCTGGATCGCGCTGCTCTGCGGCGTTGCCGCCGGAGTGGACGGGATCACGTACGCGCTTCCGGTGTGGGCGTCGCTCCTCATCGTGATGGGCGGGCTCCTGCTGCTCGCGGGCCCGCTCGGGATGATCGGCCTCATCCTGCTCAAGCGCGGCGCGCCGCCCATCCCGAAGCAGGCGATCGAGGAGGCAAGGCTGACGACGGAGGCGTTGAAGAATGGCCGCCACTGAGGAGACCGAGGTCCGGGAGGAGCTGCGGAAGGAGCGTCGGCAGCTCGCGGAGTCGCTCGACGAGTTGCGCGGCGAGCTCGACGAGGCGACCGACGTCGCCGCGAAGCTCGGCGGCGTCCTGCCCGTCGCGGTTGCGGGTGCGTTCGGCGCCGGCTTCTTCTTCGGCGGCGGAATCGGGGCGACCGTCCGCTACTTCCTGCGGCGCAGCCGCGAGCGTTAAGCGCGCAACTCGGCCCCGAAACGCGACGCGAGCGCGTCGACGACGGCCGCTCGGACCGGCGCGACGTCCTCGTCGGCCAGCGTTCGCTCGAGCGAGCCGAAGGCGAGCCGGAACGCAAGCGAGCGCTTCCCCACGCCGGTCTGCGGCCCGCGATACTCGTCGAAGACCGCGACGTCGCGGAGCAGCTCCCCGCCCGCCTCGCGGATCGCGCGAAGGAGCTCGGCCGCCGGCACCTCCTCGTCGACGACGAACGCGAGATCCTGCCGCACCTCCGGATACGGGCTCACCTCCTCGTATCGCACCGTCTCGGGCGCAGCAGCGGCGAGCGCGTCGAGGTCGAGCTCGAACGCCCCCCAAACCCCGTCGAGCGTGGCCGGGTGGAGCTCGCCGAGCCAGCCCTCGCCGGTGCGCGCCGCCTTCCCCGGGTGGAGGAACGGCTCGGCCGCCCGCTCGTAGCGTGGCTCGAGCCCGAGCGCCGCGTAGACCTGCTCGACCGCCCACTTCGCCTGCGCGAAGCCGCCGTCGGCGATCGCGGCGACGTGCCACGGCTCGCGCCCGACCTCGGGATACGTGCGCGCGATCTCGAACAGGGCGACGCTCTCGACGTCGACGGCGACGTTCGTGCGCGCGGCGTCGACGAGGCTCGGCAGCAGCGACTCCCGCATCGCGCCGAGCTCCGCGGAGATCGGCTCGGGCAGGACGATCGGCCCGGCGGGCACGAGCGACGGCGTGTACGCCTCCGAGTAGCCGCAGCCGACGAGGACGTCCTCGACCGTGCGCCGCAGCCGCTGCCAGCCGTTCAACCGCCCGAACATCGCCTTGCGCGTCGGCAGCGTGAACGGGATCGCCGGCAGCTCGAACCGTGCGACCTCCTCGACGAGGTCGATCTCGCGAGTCACGTCGCGGGCCCGCCAGGTCGGGACGCGAAAGCCGCCGTCGTCCTGCTCGTAGCCGAGCCGCTCGAGGAGCTCCGTCTGCCGGGCCGGCTCGATCTGGAGGCCGAGGACCTCGCTCGTCCGCGCGGGCCGGAACGGCACGACCGCAGGCTTCGGCAGCTCGCCCTGCACGTCGGTGGCGCCGGCCCAGCGCGCGCCGGCGAGCTCGACGATCAGCTGCGTCGCGAGGGCGGCCGCGGGCCCCGCGAGGTACGGGTCGACGCCCTTCTCCCAGCGGTTCGATCCCTCGGTGCGCAGCCCGAGCCGCTCGGAGCTGCGAAGAATCCCGACCGGCTCGAAGTTCGCCGCCTCGAGCAGCACCGCCGTCGTCCCCTCCGAGACCTCCGTCTCCTGGCCGCCCATGATGCCGGCCAACGCGATCGAGCGCTTCGCGTCGGCGATCATCAGGTCGTCGGTCGTCAGCGTCCGCTCGACGTCGTCCAGCGTCCGCAGCTTCTCGCCCTTCCGCGCGCGGCGGACGACGACGCGCCCACCGTCGAGCGTGTCGAAGTCGAAGGCGTGGAGCGGATTGCCGAGCGCGAGCATCACGTAGTTCGTGACGTCGACGACGTTCGAGATCGCGCGGACGCCGGCGTCCCGCAGCCGCGCCTTCAGCCAGAGCGGAGACTCGGCGATCGTCACGTCGCGGAAGAGGCGCCCGACGTAGCGCGGGCAGCCTTCGGGGTCCTCGACCCGTACGTCGACCTGCTCGTCTCCCTCTCGCGGCGGGTCGGAGCCGGGCATCGGCCGGAGCTCGCCGCCGAGCAGCGCCGCCACCTCGCGCGCGATCCCGTAGACCGACAGGAGGTCGACGCGGTTCCCGGTGGGATCGACGTCGAGGATCTCCTCGACGAGCGGCAGCGCGTCGCCGAGCGGCGAGCCCGGCTCGAGCCCGTCGGCGAGGACGATGATGCCGCTGTGGTCGGTGCCGAGCTCGATCTCGTCCTCGGCGAGGATCATCCCTTCCGACACCGCGCCCCGCAGCTCGCGCCGCTCGAGTGTGAGCCCGTTGGGGAGAGTCGCGCCCGGCAGTGCTACGGCGACGGTCGCGCCCGCACCGAAGTTCCACGCGCCGCAGACGATCTGGGCAGGCTCGCCCGAGCCGACGTCGACCCGGCAGAGCTGGAGCCGGTCGGCATTGGGGTGCTTCTCCGCCGCGAGCACGAGGCCGACGACGAAGCGCGACGGGTCCGCCGGGCCGCGCCGCTCGATCGTCGGGACCTCGGCGGTCGAGATCGAGAGCGCCTCCGCGATCCGCTCGGCGCCGGCGTCGACCCGGACGTACTCCCGCAGCCAGGACAGGGGTACCTTCACCGGAACTGCCTCAGGAAGCGCAGGTCGTTCTCCCAGAACGGCCTGATCGTCGGGATGTCGTAGCGGAGCTGAGCGGCGCGCTCGAGACCGAGACCGAACGCGAAGCCGCCCCATTCGTCGGGGTCGAGCCCGACGTTCAGGAGCACCTGCGGGTCGACCATGCCGGAGCCGCCGATCTCGATCCAGCCCGACCACTTGCACGTCGGGCAGCCGCTGCCGCCGCAGACGCCGCACGAGATATCCGGCTCCATCGACGGCTCGGTGAACGGGAAGTAGTGCGTACGGAAACGGACGTCGCGCTCCTCCCCGAAGAGGGCGCGCATCACGTGCAGCAGCGTCCCCTTCAGGTCGGCGAGCGTGATGCCCTTGTCGATCGCGAGCCCCTCGAACTGGTGGAAGATCGGGAAGTGCGTCGGATCGATCGTGTCGCGGCGGTAGACGCGGCCGATCGAGACCATGTAGATGGGGGGCGGCTTCTCCTCGAGTATGCGGATCTGCGAGGGCGAGGTCTCGGTACGCAGCACGCGCTCGCGATCGAGGTAGAAGGTGCCGCGCGGTGAGCGAGCGGGATGCCAGGCCGGGAAGGCGAGCTTGTCGAAGTTGTACTCGACCGTCTCGATCTCGCGGTCCTCGCGGATCTCGTAGCCGAGGCCGATGAACGCGTCCTCGACGTCGCGCCGGATGAGCGTCGTCGGGTGGAGCGTCCCGCGCGGGCGCTGGCGCACCTCCCCGAGCAACTCGGCGGGCAGCGTGACGTCGACGCGCTCGGTCTCGAGGCGTGCGTCGAGCTCCGCCCGCTCGAGCTCCTCCTGGCGTGCGGCGACCGCGGCCTCGATCGACTCGCGCGCAGCGTTGAGCGCGATGCCGGTCTCGCGGTCGCGCACCTCGCGCAGCGCGAGCTTGAGCTCGCTGCGGCGCCCGAGGTAGCGAACGCGAACCTCGTCGAGCCCCGCGACCGACGCCGCCGCGGCGACGGCGCCGAGCGCTTCCTGCTGCAGCGCCTCCGCGTCCACGGCGGCGACTGTATCCGGTCTCTCGGGCATCGACTCCTCCTTCAGCACACACGGGAACGGGACGGGGGCGCCCCGGCTCGAGCTGCGGAGGAAGCGGGCTGCTAGTGCACGGCCGCCCCGGCAGCGAGCCGGGGCTGCATAAAGCGGTGCGCGCGAGCCGACATGCGCCGCAGTATACGCGCGTGTCGGACTACGACCCGATCGCGCGGCTCTACGACCCGTGGAGCGCGAGCGTCGTCGAAGACGTCTCGTTCTACGTCGAGGAGGCGCTCGAGGCAGGAGGGCAGGTCGTCGAGCTCGGCGTCGGCACGGGCCGGATCGCGATCCCGACGGCCCTCGCGGGGGTGTACGTGATCGGCGTCGACTCGTCGCCCGGGATGCTCGCGGTCTGCGCGGAGCGCGCGCGCGAGGCAGGCATCGAGGCGCGTCTCGACCTGCGCCTCGGCAACCTCCGCCGCCCGCCGGTCGACGAGCGCGTCCCGCTCGTGACGTGTCCCTTCCGCGCCTACCTCCACCTACGCGACGACTGGGAGCGCCTCGAGGCGCTGCGCGCCGCACACGAGCTGCTGCGGCCGGGCGGCAGGCTCGTGTTCGACGTGTTCGTGCCGTCGCGGGAGGACATCGAGGAGACGGACGGCCGCTGGATCGAACGCGAGCCCGGAATCGAGGAGCGCGCCGACTGGGACCTGAGAGCGCAGACGCTGACGCTCTCGGTCCGCGGCCCCTCGGGCGCGTCGACGATGACGCTGTGGTGGCTCGAGCCCGAGCGGTGGAACTCCCTGCTCGGCGAGGCCGGTTTCACCGTCCTCGCGTGCTACGGCTGGTTCGACCGGCGACCCTACTCCGGCGGCGAGGACAGCGTCTGGATCGCCGCTCGAGACTGATCCCCGCAAATTGCGACAAAAACATCTCGGCGAGGTCTTGATCCGGTGACGGCGATTCCCTAGGTTCCCTCTTGCGCCGAGCACGGAGCGCAAGTAGGTCGAAACCTCGACCGAGCGGTCGGACGAAGAGGGAGCAATCCCGAGGCGAATGGCCGGTTGGACGAGGCGGACGAAAGCGCAACCGGCTCGGCGAATCTCTGGTCCGGCCCCCGCAAGGGGGCCGGCCGCTTTTCTAGGGCCGCCGCGCGAGCTCGTAGAGCGCGACCGTCCCGGCCATCGCGACGTTCAAGGACTCGCCGCCTCCCGGCTGCGGGATCGAGACGAGCTCGTCGCAGACGTCGAGCACCTTCTCGGGCAGCCCGTCCCGCTCCGCGCCGAGCACGAGGACGAGCTCGCCGGCGAGCGCGAGCTCGGGGAGCGGCACGCCGCCGTGCGGGACGAGCGCGACGCGCCGGCCCCGAGCGCCCTCGAAGTCGCCGAGCGGCACGCGGAACAGCGCACCCATCGACGCCCGTACCGCCTTCGGCCCCGTCGGGTCGGCGCAACCGGACGAGAGCGCGACGCCGGCGCCGAACGCGTCGGCCGAACGCAGCAGCGTCCCGACGTTTCCGGGATCCGCGACCCGCCAGAGCGCGACCGTGACCGGCCGCGGCCCGCGCGGCAGGTCGTCTCGGCGGAAGACGGCGGCGACGCGCG
>DASQQF010000021.1:0-10293 GCA_035643535.1 Gaiellaceae bacterium | reverse complement strand
ACGAGGCGGAGGAGGCGAGCGCCGCGTGGGGAGCGTCGGTCGCGCGGTCTGATTCTCCTGGAGCGCAGGAGCGGAGCAGGCAGGAACGCTTGCTATTCGCGTTTCACGCGAACGCGCTGAGCGCGATCGAGAATCTCGCGTACGGACTATGCGCGATGGGCGAGATGGTTCGGCCGGAAGCCTTTCCAGTGACGAGATGCCCGAAGACGATGACGATCCGCTTCGCGGCCGACACGTTCACGCGTGAGTTTCCGCCGGAGAGCCTGGGGGCTGTGCTCGATGCGACCGACCGGGCTGAAGAGATGAACGAGCTCCGGGAGATCCGGAACGCCCTTCTCCATCGCGGGACGCCGGGTAGGAAATTTTCTGTCGATACTGCCAGCACCGGTCCGTCTGCTCGCGGCACGACGACGTGGCTCAAGCGGTCACTGACCGTCGGCATGACAGCCGGCCTGCTCGACTGGCTCATTGGCGCGCTGAACGAGATCCTTATTGTCGCGAACGACTTCGCAGAAGCGAAGCTATAGCGCCGCGGCGTCGTAGGCGTCGAGCGCCGCAAGGAGCCGCTCGTCCGTCCGTCGGACCCAGCGGTGATACGTGTCCTCAAGCTCGCGGATGCTCGTCCCCATGATCGTCGCGAGTTGCGGCAGCGGGATCGAGCCCTCCTCGATCGCCCACGTTGCGAATGTGTGCCGCATCGCGTACGGACCGCGCCCGGCGGGCCCTGCGGCCTTCAGCGCGGGCGCCCACTCGCGGTGCCGGAACAGCTCCAGGTCGATGTAGCCGCCGCGGGGAGCGGGGAAGAGGATCGGCGTGTCGAGGACGCGCGCGAGATCGCGCGGGAGCTGCTCGACCCTTCCCCTCCGCCCGAACGAGAGGGGAGCCGTCGGCGGAGGCGGCGCTACGGTCTCGGCCCTCGCACCTCGTCGGCCGAAGCCCTCGCGACGTCGTCGCGCCCGGATGTTTCGACGGCCCGAGACTCCGCGAGAACGATCCTCGATGAGGAACTTGATGGAGCCCGGCCCCGATTTCCGGTGGCCGAACCTGACCGAGGCGCTGTGGCTCGCCGTGTTCATCGTCGCCTTCACCGTTGCGCTCGTGGCGCTCCTGCGCTAGCGCAGACCTCCGACGCCGTGACCGACTACCGGTGGCCCGGACGGGCACCGAGTCTCCCCACGCAGCCGGGCCGGCTGCCCCGGCGGCGATAGAGTCCGACCAGCGAAGAGAAGGAGGGCGCGATGAGTCTCACCTCGATGCTCTACAAGGCGGCCCGCATGTCCGCGACCGGCCGGGCGGCCCGGAAGGGCCCGAGCGCGCTCGGGAAGCGATACGTCCGGAAGGCGGTCGGCCGTTCGATCGCCCGCACGGGCGTCTTCCGCTGGCCGCGCTAGGGGCCGCCCGAGGGGGAACCTGGGGACGAGGCACGGACGGGGCGTGCCTGTAGCTACGTAGTTCGGGGCAGGCGCTTTCACGGGCTCCGCGGATGGGGGGTCAGCCCGGACCCGGCAGTCTCGCTGGTGAACGACGCAGGGGAGGTAGCGATGGCCGTTCGCGAGCCGCCGCGGCGCTCCGAGTCCGGCCCGGTGGAGGAGCGTCCGGGCGTGGTCGAGTCGGCGTCGGCGTCCGAGCCGATCGTCGAGGCACGTGCGGTCGACAAGGTGTACGACACCGGCCGCGTCGAGGTTCACGCGCTGCGCGGTGTCAGCTTCTCGGTCACGCCGGGCGAGATGGTGGCGATCATGGGGCCGAGCGGCTCCGGGAAGACGACGCTGCTGAACTGCCTGTCGGGTCTCGACCGGATCGACGGCGGCGAGGTGTTGATCGACGGGGTGCCGCTGAGCTCGATGTCGGACGAGGAACGGACCGACTACCGCGCCCGGCGGATGGGCTTCGTCTTCCAGTTCTACAACCTGATGCCGGTACTGAGCGCGGTGGAGAACGTGGAGCTGCCGCTGCTGGTCGCCCGCCGGCCGGGTGGGGAGGCGCGGCGCAAGGCGCTGGCCGCGCTGGAGCTGGTCGGGCTCGCCGACCGTGCCGACCACGTCCCCGACGAGCTGTCCGGGGGGCAGCGGCAGCGGGCGACGATCGCACGGGCGCTCGTGAACGAGCCCGCGATCGTGTGGGCGGACGAGCCGACCGGCGACCTCGACAGCGAGAACGCCGAGGAGATCGTGGCGCTGATGCGGCGTCTGAACGGCGAGCAGGGGCTGACGTTCCTGATCGTCACCCACGACATCTCGGTCGGCCGGGCAACCGACCGGATCGTCCGGATGGTCGACGGCGAGATCGTGGGCGAAGAGATGCTGGAGGTGAGGGAGTGATGGTCGCGCGTGCAACGCTGGCCGAGATCGACCCGGTGCGGCAGAGCCCGCACGAGGCGATCGCGGTCTTCGAGGAGGCGGTCGTTCCGGCGCTGCGGGAGCAGGACGGCTACGAGGGCAGCTACGTGCTGCTCTCCGAGGAGGGGAAGGTGCTGGTGCTGACCTTCTGGCAGAGCGACGAGAAGGCGCAGGCGTCGCGTGCCTCGGGCTTCTACCAGGCGCAGATCGAGAAGCTGTCTGACTTCGTCTTCTTCCGCTCGTCGCCAGGCAGGGAGGGCTACGAGGTAGTGGTCGCCGACGCTCCGGTGGCCGCCGCCGGCTAGGGGCCCCCTTGAGCAAGCTGTTCGGGATTCCGGTCGGCACGCTCGCGGTCGTTCTCGTCGCTCTGCTCGTGCTCTCGCTGGGGCTGGTCGTCGCGGTTGCGATCCGCCACCGGGTCTTCGTGCGGCTCGGGTTGCGCAGCGCCGACCGGCGGCGGGGCCGGAGCGCGTTGATCGTGGCGGGGCTGATGCTGGGGACGGTGATCATCAGCGCCGCGCTCGCAACCGGCGACACGATGAGCCAGACGATCCGCTCGACCGCGCTGGGCGCGTTGGGGCGGGCGGACGAGGTGGTGGGGGCGAAGGGCATCAGCAGCATGTTCGCCACGGCCAGCGGCGGCACCGGCATGCGCTACTTCCCGCAGACCTACGCCCGGCCGATCGCACGGGCGGGCGGAGATCGGGTCGCGTTCGTCTACCCGGCGCTCGTCGACTCGGTCGCCGTCGTCGACGCACGCAGCAGGCAGAGCGAGCCGCGGGTCACCGTGTATGCGAGCACGCCGGCCGGGCTGCCCCTGGGAGCGCTCCAGCCGGGCGAGGTCGTGCTCAACCCGAAGGCGGCCGACAAGCTCGACGCGAGAGAGGGCGACACCCTCCGCGTGCTCGCCGGCAGTCGGGCGGTCACGGTGCGCGTGAAGGAGGTGCGCCGCTACACGGGCGGCGCGGCCGCGGCGAGCGGCCTGCTCATGTCGCTCCCGTCGGCGCAGCGGCTGTTCGACAAGCCGGGCCTGGTCGACTCGTTCCTGGTCGGAAACCGCGACGGCCTCGCCGGCACGTCCTCGGTGATCGCCGCGTTGAAGCCGACGCTCGACCGGCTCGGCCTCGAGGCGGACAACTCGCGCGAGGACTTCGTCGAGCTGGCCGACCAGCAGGGCGCGGCGTTCATGTCGCTGTTCACGACCTTCGGCTCCTTCTCGATCGCGGCCGGCGTGCTGCTGATCTTCCTCATCTTCGTCATGCTCGCCGCCGAGCGGCGGGGTGAGCTCGGCATCGCGCGCGCGGTCGGCACACGCCGCTCGCATCTCGTCTGGATGTTCGTCTTCGAGGGGCTCGCCTACGACCTCGTCGCGGCCGCGGTCGGCGTGCTCGCAGGGCTCGGCGTCGCCTACCTGATGGTGCTCGCCCTCTCGAGCATGCTCGAGGCGAGCGACGTCAGCATCGGTTTCACCGTCAAGGCGGCGAGCATCGCCCTCGCCTACTCGATCGGCGTGCTGCTCACCCTCCTCGTCGTCGCCTACTCGGCCCGGCGCGTCAGCCGCATGAACATCGTGTCCGCGATTCGCAGCCTTCCCGACCCCGCGCCCGCGAAGGGGCACAGGCGGCGCTGGCTGTGGCCCGCCGCCGGAATCCTGATCGGGCTGCTCTTCCTGTGGGCCGGCGTCCAGGCGAAGGACGCGGTGGCGCTCGGCGTGGGGGTCTCCGCGCTCGTGCTGAGCGCCGTGCCGCTCTGTTCGCTCGCCGGCCTCGCCGACCGGCCGGTGCGCACCGCCGCAGGACTCGCGCTCGTGCTCTGGTTCACGCTGCCGATCCCGCGCTGGCTGCTCGGCCAGCTGAAGACGAACTTCTCGCTGTTCGTCTTCGGCGGGTTGATGATCGTGATCGGGGCGACCTGGGCGATCGTCTACAACTCCGACCTCTTGCTGGGCGGGCTCGCCGCCACCCTCGGCCGCATCCGCCCGCTCGCCCCGGTGCTTCGGATGGCGGTCGCCTATCCGCTGCGCAGCCTCTTCCGCACCGGCGTCACCCTCGCCATGTTCACGCTCGTCGTGTTCACGCTCGTCGTCGGCTCCACCATCACCGGCTCGATGGTCAACGCCTTCAACGACGTCCGAGCCTACGGCGGCGGGTTCGACGTCCGCGCCGACGTCTCGCCCTCGACGCCGATCGCCGACGTCCACCGGGCGGTGCAGGACGCTCCGGGCGTCGACCCGGCGGAGTTCCGCGCGGTCGCGGCCGTGTCCACGCTGCCCGTCAAGGCGCAGCAGCTCGACCAGAGCGCGAAGCCCGAGGACTTCATCGTTCACGGGGTCGACAACGCGTTCCTGCGCAACACGACGTACGGGATGTCGGCGCATGCGGCCGGCTACGCAACGGCCGCCGCCGTCTGGCGCGCCGTGCGCACCCACCCGGGGCTCGCCGTGATCGACTCGCTCTCCGTCCCGCACAAGATCAACTACAGCTTCGGCACGACGGGGGCCTTCCGCCTGCGCGGCTTCTACCTCGAGGATGGCACGTTCTCGCCGATTCGCGTCCGCGTCCGGGATCCGCAGACCGGGAACGCCCGCACGCTCACCGTCATCGGCGTTCTCGCCCAGACCGCCCCGCAGACGATGGTCGGCCTCTACACCTCCCAGAGGGCGTTGACGCCGACCTTCGGCGACCGCGTCCGGCCGACCACCTACCTGATCGCGCTCCGGCCCGGGGTCGACCCCGTAGCGACGGCGAAGCACCTCGAAACGGCCTTCCTCCGGAACGGCATGCAGGCGGACGCGTTCTCCAAGCTCCTGCACGACGCCGTCTCCTCGAGCCTCACCTTCGACCGGATGCTCCAGGCGTTCATGGCCCTCGGCCTGCTCGTCGGCGTCACCGCACTCGGTGTCATCAGCGCCCGCGCCGTCGTCGAGCGACGCCAGCAGATCGGGGTGCTCCGCGCGATCGGCTTCCGCAAGCGCATGGTCCAGCTCAGCTTCCTGCTCGAGTCCTCCTTCATCGCGCTCACCGCGATCGTCGTCGGCACCGGGCTCGGCCTCGCCGTCGCCTACAACGTCGTCGACGAGTACGCCCGGCAGCCGTCGATGGAGAACCTCGGCCTCGGCGTGCCCTGGCTGACGCTCGCCGTCATCTTCCTCGCCGTCTACGCGGTCGCGATGGCCACCACCCTCGCACCCGCCCGCCGCGCATCCCGCATCTACCCCGCCCAGGCCCTCCGCTACCAGTGAGGAGCGCCGGACTGCCGCGAAGGAAAGGAGAAGCCCTCATGACCGAAGTGCACGAACAGAGATCGCTCGACGGCCGCCGCGCCGAGTCCGAGCGAGACGATCGGCTGCACGCCGAGGCGGTGCAGCGGCTGGAGAAGAAACGCGAGTTCCGCATCCACCTGAGCGTGTTCGTCGTCATCAACGCACTGCTCTGGCTGGTCTGGGGACTCGTCTACGCGTACACGGGGTTCACGTTTCCCTGGCCGCTGTTCCCGCTCGCCGGCTGGGGCATCGGACTCGGCTTCCACGCGTACGACGTCTACTACCGGCGGCCGTTCACCGAGGCGCAGATCGACCGCGAAGCCGCCCGCCTGCGCGCCGCCCGCTGAGCCCGCCGGCAGGAAGGAGATGACGCCCGCGGGACACGCACGCCTGCTCGCCTTCAGCGGCGGCCACTTCCTGCTCGGCCACGAGCAGCAGATCCGGGCGGCGATCACGGGCTTCGTCGCCGCGTCCGCGCAGGGCCATGCAGGGGAGGCGCGATGAACCACGAGCACGCGCTGCCCGGCCGCGTCGGCTTCGGCGTCGACCTGTACTGTCGCCGGCGGGGGGTCGGGAGTCGCCTGCTCGGCTGGTCCAGACTGTTCCGCTACGAGGTACGCCGCTGGCTCGACGGCGAGATCCCCGATGTCGCCGAGGCGGTGGAAAGCCCCCGGAGGCTCACCGACGACCCGCTCGCCGCACGACGGCTGCTCGACCTCGTGCCGCTCGTGCCAACGCCCGTCTGGGGCCGTGACGAGCTCGGGACCGGCGACATGTGGAACTCGAACTCGCTGGTCTCCTGGCTGATCGTGAGCGCGGGGCTCGACATCGCCGATGCCCGGCTCCCCGGAGGCGGGCGGGCACCCGGCTGGGACGCGGGTGTCACCATCGCCGGACGTCCGCCGCCGGGGAGCAGCAGCGGCGGGTGGCTCGCCGTGGACGACGATCCAGGCGAGTCGGTGGCGATGCGGTTCACCGGCCCACCCCTCTCACGGTGAAGGGTCAACCGTCGCCGAGCGGCAGCACCCCGGCTCTGCCGGAGCCCGAGTGGCTGCGGACCCGTCTCGAGCACGTGCTGGACACCCGCAGCGCCCCGTTCGCCGTCTGGCTGTTGCGGCGGACGAACGGCCGCATCAGTCGGCTCTGGCGGCGAAAGGCACTCGTGCTCACCACCCGCGGCCGCCGCAGCGGCCTCCCCCGCAGCGTCCCTCTCCAGTTCTTCCCTGACGGCGACGCGTTCGTCGTCGTCGCCGCCAACAGCGGCTTGCGCCGACGTCCCGCCTGGTACCTCAACCTCACCCACCACCCGTCCGCCACCGTCGAGGTGGAAGGTCGGACGCTCGAGGTCACTGCCGGTGAGCTCGCGGCTGACGAGGCGAGAGCGTTCTGGCCGCGCGTGGTCGCCGCCGCCCCCGACTACGCCCGCTATCCACGGCGCGCCGGCCGTCGCCCCCCGCTGCTCCGGCTGACACCGACTCCGAACCCATCCTCGCATGGAAGGGAGGTCGCATGACCACGCTGATCCGAGTCGTCGTCGGCGTCATCCTCGTCGCCCACGGGCTCGTCCACCTCCTCTACCTCACGTCGGATGCGAAGGACCCGAGCTACGCGTTCACGCTCGAGCAGTCCTTCCTCCCGTCCGGGGCGCGCCGCCCGGTCGCATACCTGCTCCTCGGCGCGACCGTCGCAGCCTTCGCACTTCTCGCCCTCGCGACTTGGGGCGTGCCCGGCCTCGTGGCCGTCTGGGCGCCGCTCGCGATCACGGCCGCGGCGGTGTCGCTCGCCCTCCTGATCACCTTCTGGGACACCCGCCTCCTCGCCGGCATCGCGATCGACGTCGTGCTCGTGGCGATCGCCTTCGCCCCACAGGGCTGGACCGACCGCATCACAACCTGACGCCCCGGACCGCGGGCCGCGAGGCCGGCGGCGAGGGTGGCCCGATTGCGTAAGGATCGCGGTGTGGACCGCGGTGTCGGCAGGCGCGAGTTCGCCAGTCTGCTCGCCAGGCGTTCGCTGGCGGAGTTCTTCGACGACCACTGTCCGCAGCTCGCGGCGTCGATCGCGTATCACGTGCTCTTCTCGATCTTCCCGCTCGCGATCGTCGCCGCGGGCACGACGAGCCTCGTCGTGCATGCGAGCGGGTCTCGCGCGGCACTGGTCGACTCGATCGTCCGCAACCTCCCGCTCTCGGCGAGCGGTGACGAGCGGCTGCGACACCTGCTGCTCGGCGCGACGAGCCACACGGCCGGGCTCGGGTTGCTGGGGATCCTCGGGCTCGTCTACTCCGCGAGCGGGATGATGGCGGCGATTCGAGCCGCACTGAATCAGGCGTGGGACGTCGAGGAGGTGCGCCCGCTCCTCAAGGGCAAGCTCGTCGACCTCGCGCTGGTCTCCTTCGTTGCGACGCTCGCGCTCGCTTCGCTCGTCCTCACGGTCGCGCTGCGCTTCGTAGGGCGGACGGTGGGCCTCGCCGAGATGGGCTGGGTGCTGTGGCTGGCGAGCATCGGTGTGCCGCTCGTCGTCGGCTTCGGGGTGCTCCTCTTCCTCTACCGCGTCGTGCCGGCGGCGGAGGTCCGCGTGCGGGAGGTGTGGCCGGTGGCCCTCCTCATCGCCCTGCTGCTCGTCGCCGCCGAGAACCTCTTCGCGCTCTACGTCGGCCACTTCGCGCACTACAACGCGATCTACGGGTCCCTCGGAGCGATCATCGCCTTCATGTTCTTCGTCTACCTCGCCTCGCAGCTCTTCCTCCTCGGCGCCGAGGCGGCGTCCGAGTGGCCGCGCGTGCGGGGGACCCTCGAGCGAGGTGAGACGCGCGAGCCGGTATCGCCGGCGGGCGCGCGACTGAAGCACGCGCTCCGCAACCTCTGGGTGGACGACCGGGAGGAGGACGACGTCGGCGCCCGCCGCGGTGGAGACGGGTGAGGCGCCGCTTCCTGCTGCGGCCCTTGCCCTCTCACCTCCGTGACGAGTGCTACGTCGACTGGCCGCGGGCGTCGAGGCGCGCCTCGAACGCGCGCCGGAGAAGCTCGCCGGTCATGTCGCCGGTGCGGCGCGGGATCGGTTTGCGCTCGACGGGGACGACGTTCACGATCTCGCCGCTGCGCTCGCCGTGACAGCGCGCGTACGCCTCCGCCTCGACGATCGGGGCCTCGGGCTTCCGGGAGCGTCGCCACAGACGCACGCGGCTTCTCTAGCAGGCTCGCGGCCGCGGCACAAGGCGACCGGGACTGCCTATGCGGCCAGCTCGACCTCCGCGTCGGGATGCAGCACATGCCAGACGCGCAGGTAGATCTCGACTTCGAGCCGCGACGTCTCGTCACCGTTTCCGGCGAGCTCGACACAGCCTGGTCCCGAGACGAAGGGATGCTGACCGAGGCTCGACAGGAACGAGGCGAGCTGCTCCGTATAGGAGGGATTCCGCAGAAGTAGATTCATCAGGGCCGCACTCCGATCGTCGCTGTCGCGACACCTGCTGGGCGCCCCCCGAACGGGGCACTGCAGATCCCCCGGTTGGGGGATTTGGCCGTGCCTACCTCGCGCCGAGGGCGGCGAGCACCTCGTCGGCGTGGGTCGCGGGCTTCACGCCGCGCATCACCTTCGCCACCGTGCCGTCGGCCGCGATCACGAACGTCGAGCGGTCGATGCCCATGTACGTGCGGCCCATGTACTTCTTCTCGCCCCAGACGCCGAAACGCTCGGCGACCTCGTGCTCGATGTCGGCGAGGAGCGTGAACGGCAAGCCGTACTTCTCGCGGAACTTCACGTGGCGGGCGACGCTGTCGGGCGAGACCCCGAGGACGACCGCTCCCGCGCTCGCGAACTCGCCGTACGCGTCGCGGATCCCGCAGGCCTGCGTCGTACAGCCCGGCGTGTCGTCCTTGGGGTAGAAGTAGAGGACGATCGGACTTCCGCGGAAATCCGACAGCGAGACGCGCTCGCCGGCGTCGCTCTCGAGCGTGAACTCCGGTGCCGGTTCGCCTTCGCTGACCACGACCGGAGCCTAGCGGTGTACGAAGTACCGAGGCCGGATCCGCAGGCGCCCCGATGCCTTCGCGCGGCGCCGCCGCGAGGCTGGCGGCATGAGCAGGCGAATCGTCGTCGGCATCGACGGATCGGAGTCGGCGAACGACGCGCTGCGCTGGGCGGTCGACCAGGCGAAGCTGACCGGTGGGACCGTCGAGGCGGTCTACGCGTGGGATCCGGGCACGCTCGTGTCGCTCGGGATTCCGCCGCTCGTCGACTGGCAGGGGCTTCGCGAGGCGGCCGAAGAACGTCCGCGCGAGATCGTGCGCGAGGTGCTCGGGCGGAGGAACGGCGTGCGAGTCGTCCCGAAGACCGTGACGGGCAACGCCGCCGAGGTGCTCGTCGAGCACTCGGCGAACGCCGACCTGCTCGTGGTCGGGTCGCGCGGCCTCGGCGGGTTGAAGGGGATGCTCCTCGGCTCGGTGGGCCATCACTGCGCCGCGCACTCGCACTGCCCGGTCGTGATCGTCCACCGCGCGCCGCTTCCGGCTCGCCGGCCGCCGAGGCGGCAGAGCCTGAGCGGGAGCGTCTAGAGGCTTGATGCGCATTGCGGGCTGTCCCATGGTTGCCGCCTCAGACGCGGCGCCAGGCCGTCTCGTCGTCCTTGACCAGGCCACCGGCCTGGCCTGCGGACGCCGAACCGCCCTGGCTTGGTCTGAGACGGCCCCA
>DASQQF010000020.1:0-11661 GCA_035643535.1 Gaiellaceae bacterium | reverse complement strand
GGCTGGGCCGGATCGGCGGCCGCGAGCACGAGCGGCTCCGGCTCCTCGCCGTCGCGCGGCCGTAGCTCGCGCAGCCGCTCGACCGCGCCCGCGAGCGCGAACTGCGCACCGCCGAGGCCTTCCACGAAGTAGCCGCGCCGGCACGTCCCGAGCATCTCGAGCGCGCGGAGCTCGCCGTAGACGGCGCTGTAGCCGCCGGCGAGGCCCTCCGCGCGGATGGAGTCGCGAGTGACGATGCCGTGCCGTTCGAGCAGGAGCTCGGCGAGCGCGCGCCGGTCCGGCTCGGCTCCGGCGAACAGCGCGCCGGCGAGCGACCAGCGGCCCTGCGTGGCGGTCGGATGCTGTGCGCGGGTGCGGGCGAAGCGGCGTCCGTGACGCTCTCGTGACGGTACCTGGTACCGGCGGTCGGCCCGGAGCGGCGCCCACGAGTCGTTCGTGACCTCGCCCGCCCACACGAGCCCCCAGAGCGCGACGAGCGCGTCGCTCTCGTCGAGACCCGTCTCCCGCAGGAGCTCCTGCCAGAACAGCGCGCTCCGGCCGAGCGCGCCGCGGATCCGGTCGTAGACCTCGCTCTCGACCAGGTCGGCGCCGGCCCGCCGGCCGACGAGCGGCGCGTCCTCCCGGAAGTAGACGGCGACGCGGTCGAGGCCGGCGCCGGCCCAGACGAGCTCACCGGACGCGCACAGCTGGTCGAGCTGCTCGGGCCGGTAGTCGGGGACGCGCCGGGGCAGCACCTCGGTTTCCCAGAGCGCGACCGGCAGCGCCAGCCCCTGCAGCGGGATCAGCGCCTCGCGCAGCGACGCGCGCCGGCCGATCCCGTGCCAGCTCGGCAGGAAACGGCCGAGCGTCGCCTGCTCGGCCGGCTCGACTTCGCGCCGCAGCGCCGCGAGCGAGGCGCGGCGGAGACGGCGCAACACGTCGGGGTCGCACCACTCGCGCTCGCTGCCGCCCGGGCGGAGCTCGCCGCGGACGAGCCGCTCTCGCCTGCCCAGCTCCCGCAGCACCGCCTCGACGTCCAGGCCGAACCAGGCGTTCGCTTCGGACGTCGTGAACGGCCCCCGCCCGCGCGCCCAGCGCGCGACGAGCGACTCGAGCGCGTCCTGCACCGGCTCGAGGAACACGTCCGGCAGGCCCGAGGGCGGCATCGCGCCGAGCGCGTCGCGGTAGCGCCCGGCGTCCTCAGAGGCGGCCAGCCGCTCCTCGCCTGCGATGCGCACGCGGATCGCGCGCCGCTCGGCGACGAGGATCGCCGCATGCGCCTCGTCGAACTCGCCCGTCCGGAGATCTCCCCTGAGCCTCAGGACGTCGTGGAGGTGGTCGGGGTCGCGCGGGAAGGGACGGAGCGATGCCTCCACCTGGGCGAGCGCGTCGCGGTCGATCAGCTCGCGCAGCTCCTCCTGGCCGAGCAGCTCCCGCAGCAGGTCGCGGTCGAGCGACAGCGCCTGGGCCCGGCGCTCGGCCGGCGGCGTGTCGTCCTCGTACATGTACGTCGCGACGTAGTCGAAGAGGAGCGAGGAGGCGAACGGCGACGCGCTCGCCGTCTCGACGTCGACGAGGTCGAGCTCGCGCGCCCGCAAGCGCCGGAGGAGGTGCTTCAGCGCCGGCAGGTCGAACACGTCCTGCAGGCACTCGCGATACGTCTCGAGCACGATCGGGAAGCTCGCGAACCGTCGCGCGACCTGCAGCAGCCCCTGCGCCTTGAGGCGCTGCTGCCAGAGCGGCGTCCGCTCGCCCGGCCGGCGGCGCGGGATGAGCAGCGCCCGCGCCGCGTTCTCCCGGAAGCGCGCGCCGAAGAGGGCCGTCTGCCCCACCTCGCCGAGCACGAGCTCCTCGAGCTCGTCGGGATCGAGAACGAGCAGGTCGGTCGCCGGCGGCGCGTCGGCATCGGGCAGGTGGAACGCGATCCCGTCGTCCGACCAGATCGACTGCACCTCGAGCCCGAGCGACTCGCGCAGCCGCGCCGCGACCGCCATCGCCCACGGGGCGTGCACCCGCGCGCCGAACGGTGTGAGGATGCAGACGCGCCAGTCGCCGATCTCGTCGCGGAAGCGCTCGACGACGACCGCGCGGTCGGAGGGGACGACGCCGGTGTAGCGCTCCTGCTCGCGCAGGAAGGCGATCAGGTTCGCCTCCGCGCGCGCGTCGAGACCGTCGACGTGGGGCTCCCGTTGCGAGAGCAGCTCACGGGAGAAGCGGCCGATCGCCTCGCCGAGCTCGTACGGCCGCCCGACGCCTTCGCCCTTCCAGAACGGCACCGCCCCGGGCACGCCGGGCGCCGGCGAGACGAGAACGCGGTCGCGGGTGATCTCCTCGATCCGCCACGACGACGCGCCGAGCATGATCACCTGTCCCGCCCGCGCCTCGTAGACCATCTCCTCGTCGAGCTCGCCCACACGGCCGCCGCCGTCCACGACGAAGACGCCGAACAGGCCGCGGTCGGGGATCGTCCCCGCGTTCGTCACGGCCAGCCGCCGCGACCCGGGCCGCCCGCGGACGACGCCTGCGGTTCGGTCCCAGACGATCCGCGGCCGCAGCTCCGCGAACTCGTCCGACGGGTAGCGGCCGGCGAGCATGTCGAGCACGTTCTCGAGCTGCACGCGCGAGAGGTCCGCGAAGGGGTAGGCGCCGCGGACGAGCCGGTGGAGCGCGTCGACCTCGACCTCCTCGTCGGCACAGATCGCGACCACCTGCTGGGCGAGGACGTCCAGAGGGTTCCGCGGGATCTGCGTCTCCTCGATCAGGCCTTCCCGGATCCGCTGCGCGACGACCGCCGACTCGAGCAGGTCGGCGCGGAACTTCGGGAAGATGCGGCCGCGCGAGACCTCGCCGAGCGAGTGCCCGGCTCGGCCGATCCGCTGCAGCCCGCGCGCCACCGACTTCGGCGACTCGACCTGGACGACGACGTCGACCGCGCCCATGTCGATGCCGAGCTCGAGCGAGGACGTCGCGACGAGGCACGGGATGCGTCCCGCCTTCAGGTCCTCCTCGATCGCCGTCCGCTGCTCCCGCGCGAGCGAGCCGTGGTGGGCGCGGGCGACCTCTTCCTCGGCGGCTTCGTTCAGCCGGAGCGCGAGCCGCTCGGCGAGGCGGCGGTTGTTGACGAAGACGATCGTCGAGCGGTGCGCGCGCACGAGCTCGAGCAGCGCCGGGTAGATCGAGGGCCAGATCGAGCGCGCGTCGAAGCCCTCCTCTCTGCCCAGCCCCGGCTCGCGCATGTCCTCGACCGGGACGACGACCTCGAGGTCGAGCTCCTTCGCCACACCGGCGTCGACGAGCTCGATCGGCCGCCACCGGCCGCCGGAGGCGCGCGGGGTCTCCCGTTGGGCGTCGCCGGCTTCGCCGGTGACGCTGCCGACACAGCCCGCAACGAAGCGCCCGATCTCCTCGAGCGGGCGCTGCGTCGCCGAGAGGCCGATCCGCTGGATCGGCTTCGCCGTGAGCGCCTCGAGCCGTTCGACCGAGAGCGCCAGATGCGCGCCGCGCTTCGTCCCCGCGAGGGCGTGCACTTCGTCGAGGACGAGCGTGTCGACGCTGCGCAGCAGCTCGCGGCCGCGCGAGGTGAGGAGCAGGAAGAGCGACTCCGGCGTCGTGATCAGGATGTCCGGCGGATGGCGCAGCATCGCCGCGCGCTCCTTCTGCGGCGTGTCGCCGGTGCGGACGGCGACGCGCAGCTCCGAGCCGAGCCCGGCGAGCGGGCCGCGCAGGTTCCGCTCCACGTCGTAGTTGAGCGCCTTGAGCGGCGAGACGTAGAGGACGCGCAGGCCGCTCCCCGGGGATGCGGTGAGGCGGTCGATCGCGTACAGGAAGGCGGCGAGCGTCTTGCCGGAGCCGGTCGGCGCCTGGATCAGCGCGTTCACCCCGGCGGCGATCACCGGCCACCCTTTCGCCTGCGCGGGCGTCGGCGCGTCGAAGTTCCGCTCGAACCAGGCGCGCGTCTCGGGACCGAAGACCTCGAGCGCTTCCACGGTTCGAGACTACCGCCGAACATGTGTTTGCCGCCACCGCCCGGAGGACGACGCTGAACGTTTGCATGACCCGACCCTCGGTATCCCTCTATATGCAGGACATTTCCGAGGAGGGGTCTGAAATGGCAGAGCAGATGGACATGACGCTCGCGGCTGAGCTCGTGGGCCGTGAGGCGGTCGGCCGCGACGGCGACGACATCGGCGAGATCGAGGACGTCTACGCCGACATGTGCACGGGCGACGCCCGCTGGGCGGCCCTGTCGAGCGGCTTTCTCGGCCGGAAGAAGAGGCTCGTCCCCCTCGACGGGGCGACCATCGAGACCGAGCAGGTCACGCTTCCGTACGAGAAGTCGCACGTGAAGGACGCGCCCGAGGCGGACGGCGACGAGCGGCTCTCCGAGGAGCGGCGGCGGGAGGTGCTGGAGCACTACGGGCTCATGCGCCCCGCCGACGAGCCGACCGCCCGCGAGCGCGCCGACGGCGACGCGATCGCCGCGCACGAAGAGGTGATCCGCGTCGGCAAGCGGGAGGTCGCCGCCGGCACCGTCAAGGTGCGCAAGCGCGTCGTCCGCGAGCCGGTGGAAGAGAGTGTCGAGCTGAGCCGC
Organism: Gaiellaceae bacterium; assembly: GCA_035643535.1. Lineage (GTDB taxonomy): Bacteria > Actinomycetota > Thermoleophilia > Gaiellales > Gaiellaceae > Palsa-739. The sequence continues at coordinate 7,091 of DASQQF010000020.1, read as the reverse complement.
GAGACGGCGCAGGTCGAGCGCCGGCGAATCGACGAGCCGGTCGAGGGTGAAGCGCGGATCCAGGAAGAGGAAATCGAGATTCCCCTCCATCGCGAGGAGTCCGTCGTCCACCGCGAGAACGAGGAGCGCTAGCACGCCTCCCGCAGCCCGGGTGCCGCCTCCGGCGGCGCCCGGGTAGTCTCGCGCGGTGACCTATTCGATCGTGGCGCGGGACGAGGCGAGCGGCGAGCTCGGCGTCGCCGTCCAGTCGCGCGCCTTCGGCGTCGGCATCTGCGCCTGGGCTCGTCCCGGCGTGGGCGCCGTCGCGACACAGTCGTTCACCGAGCAGCGGTACGGCGCGGGCGGGCTCGACCTCCTGGCGGCAGGCGCCTCGCCCGCGGACGCGCTCGCGGAGCTGCTCGAGGCGGACGAGCAGCGGGAGTTCCGCCAGGTGGCGTTCCTCGCCGCCGACGGACGCACCGCCGCGCACACCGGCGCCGCTTGCGTTCCCGACTGCGGGCACGTGAACGGCGACGGCGTCTCCGCGCAGGGGAACATGCTCGCGTCGCCGGCCGTCTGGCACGCGGCCACCGACGCGTTCCACTCGGGCGGCGGCACGCTCGCCGAGCGGCTGCTCGCCGCCCTCGACGCGGCGGAAGAGGCGGGCGGGGACTTCCGCGGCCGCGAGGCCGCAACCCTCGTCGTCGTCTCCGCCGACCCCGGCGAGCCGGCGTGGCGGCGCGTCCTCGACCTCCGCGTGGACAGCGACGACGAACCGCTGCGCGAGCTGCGCCGCCTCCACACGCTCGCGGCGACATACCGGCGGAGGGGCACGTTCGACGAGAGCACGAGCACGGACGAGGAGGTCGAGCGCGCGCGGGACGCTGGGCTGCCCGACGACCAGGTCGCACTCACCGCCGCACTCGTGGCGGTGGCGCACGGTGACCATGACGCGGCGGCCGCCGCACTGCGGCCGTTCGCGGAGCGCGATCCCCGCTGGCGCGAGGCGTTCGACCGCTACGTGCGGCTCGGCTACCTGCCGGACGGTCTCGTCGAACGGGCGTAGGATCGTGACGTGCCCGAGGCGCTCTGGTTCACCGACGACGACGACGCGTGCCGGCTTCTCGCGGAGGATCCCTTCGCGCTGCTCGTCGGGTTCGCGCTCGACCAGCAGGTGACGGTGCAGCAGGCGTTCCTCGGCCCGCTGCGGCTGAGGGAGCGCCTCGGGACGCTCGAGCCGGCTGCGGTCGCGAAGGCCGATCTCGAGCCGCTCTTCCGCGAGAAGCCCGCGATCCACCGCTTCCCCGGCTCGATGGCCGAGCGGGTGCGCGAGCTCGCCGCGGCGGTCGCGGAGGAGTACGGCGGCGACGCGTCGCGGATCTGGACCGAGGCGGCCGACGGCGCCGACCTCCGCCGGCGCATCGGCGGGTTGCCCGGCTTCGGCGAGATGAAGGTGAAATCGCTCGGCTCGGTGCTCGCCAAGCGTTTCGGCGTGGGCGTCGCGCAGGACCTCGTTCCCGCGCATCCGACGCTCGGCGACGTCGACTCGCCGCAGGCGCTCGCCGACTACCAGGCGGCGAAGCGGGCGCACAAGGCCGAGTGGACGGCGACCCGCAAGTAACAGACTGTTACTTGGACGTCCACGTCCGCACGCTGATCGACGGCGGCCGGCCGGCCGAGGAGACCGCACGCGCCCTCGCGGAGTTCCTCTCGGCGGCGGAGCGGACGCTCGAGATCGCGATCTACGACCTCCACCTGCCGCCGCCGCTGCAGGACATCGTCCACGGGGCGCTCGCGGAAACCGCCGGGCGCGGCGTCGCGGTCCGCCTCGCCTACAACGTCGACCACGGGAAGAAGGCGCCGGTACCGCCGCCGCCGCAGGGGCGGCCCGAGGTCGTCGAGGCGCTCCCGATCCCGACGGCCGCGATCCCGGGCATCCCGGACCTCATGCACCACAAGTACGTCGTCCGCGACGGCACGTCCGTCTGGACCGGCTCGACGAACTGGACGTCCGACTCGTGGACGCGGGAGGAGAACGTCGTCGTCACCTTCGACTCGCCGGCCCTCGCGGCGCGCTACCGCGAGGACTTCGAGCAGCTCTGGACGACGCGGCGGGTGGCCGGCAGCGGCCGCGTCGACACCTCCCCGGTCGACGGCGCCCGCGCCTGGTTCTGCCCGGGCCGCGGCGACAAGCTCGCGCACCGGATCGCGAAGGCGATCGGCTCGGCGACGCGCCGCGTCCGCATCGCCTCGCCCGTGATCAGCTCCGCGCCGATCCTCGGCACGCTCGCCCAGGTCGCCTCCGACGGCAAGGTCGACCTCGCCGGCGTCGTCGACGTGACCCAGGTCGACGAGGTCGTGCAGCAGTGGCGCGAGAACCGGAACGCCGACTGGAAGGAGCCGCTGCTGCGCGCCGCACTGTCGCGTGCGCCGTTCTCGGGCAAGCGCTCGACTCCGTACGCACCCGGGTCGATACACGACTACATGCACGCGAAGGTGACGGTGGCGGACGACGTCGCCTTCGTCGGGAGCTTCAACCTCTCGCACTCCGGCGAGCAGAACGCGGAGAACGTCCTCGAGCTGCGGGACGCGGCGGTCGCCGACCGGCTCGCCGCATTCGTCGACGAGGTGAGGAGCCGCTATCCGGCCGTCGAGCTGCTGCGATGAGGCGCCTTCTCGCGCTCCTCGCCGTCGCCGGAGCGGCCGCCGGGGTCGGCGCCTCCGCCCAGGCGCTGCGGCTGCCGGGCGCGCGGCGCTGTCCGGTCTTCCCGGCGAACAACCCGTGGAACCAGCGGGTCGACGACCTGCCGGTCGCCGCCGACTCTGCGCGGCTGATCGCCTCGATCGGCCTCGGAGCACACCTGCACGCGGACTTCGGCTCGGGGAAGTGGGACGGCGGGCCGATCGGCATCCCCTTCGACGTCGTCTCGAGCCGGACGCGGAAGTCCCGTGTCTCCTTCGAGTACGCGGACGAGTCGAACCGCGCGCGCTACCCGATCCCGAAGAACGTCCACATCGAGGGAGGCCGCCGCTCGACGGGCGACCGGCACGCGATCCTCGTCGACCGCAGCTCGTGCCGCCTCTACGAGCCGTACGCGCTCTACCCGAAGCCGGGCGGCGGCTGGCGCGCGGGGTCCGGCGCCGTCTGGAACCTGCGGTCGAACCGGCTGCGCCCGGCCGGCTGGACCTCGGCCGACGCGGCCGGGCTGCCGATCTTCCCCGGTCTCGCCCGCTGGGACGAGGTCGCGCGCGGCACGATCGACCACGCGCTGCGCTTCACGGCTCCCCGGACGCGGCGCGCGTACGTCTATCCGGCCCGGCACTTCGCGTCGAGCTCGCGGAATCCGGCGCTGCCGCCGATGGGGCTGCGCGTGCGGCTGAAGGCGAGCGTCGACATCTCGTCCTTCCCCCGGCAGGCCCGCGTCGTGCTGACTGCGCTCCGGCGCTACGGCATGATCCTCGCCGACAACGGCTCGCCGTGGTACGTCTCCGGCGCGCCGAACCCACACTGGTCGAACGACGCCCTCCACTCCCTGAGCCGCCTCACGGGCGCCGACTTCGAGGTCGTCGACACCTCCTCGCTGCCCGCCCCCGGCCGCTGAGATCGCATTGCGCTGCGACTCGCGCCCGGCCGCACCTGTTATCTTCGGTGGTCAGGGCCCTTCCGCCGCCTGCTGCACCACACGGCTCGTAGGACCAGATGCTCCGCATTCGAGCAGCGAGTGCGAGCCCACGCGGAAGGGAATCGTCAGCGCCTCGCAACACGAGCTGTACGGCGAGATCCTCGACGCCACCGTCGAGGCGACCGGTTGCGCCGGAGGCAGCGTTCAGGTGGTGGACGACGAACGGCGGGGTCTTCGCCTCGTCGCCTCACGGGGTCTGCATCCCGCATCGGCGGCGTTCTGGGACTTCGTCGACAGCGGCTCGAGCTCCGTGTGCGGCATGGCGCTCGCGGCGGGCAGCCGGGCGGTGGTCGAGGACGTCGAGGCCGCGGCACCGCTCGCCGGGAGCGAGAGCCTGCGCGAGTTCCGCCGGTCGGAGCTGCGCGCGATCCAGTCGACGCCGCTCGTGACCCGCGACGGTCGGCTGGTCGGAATGCTCTCCACGTACTGGCGCGTTCCCCACGAGCCGTCCACCGAGGAGCTGCGACTGGTCGACGTGCTGGCGACGTTCGTCGACCCGGAGCATCTGGCGCTTCGCTGCGCCTGGTGCGGACGGATCGAGGTCGACGGCGACTTCCTCGGGGCGGCGAAGGCCCTGCAGCGCGAGCCGGCGCTGCTGCGGGAACGGGCGACCCACGGGATCTGTCCCGACTGCCTCGTCCGCGAGCTCGATGCGGAAGCTGCGGCCCGCGCTGCAGAAGCGCGCCGTCTGGCGGGTGAGCTGCGCGAGCAGGCCGCGGGCCTCCGGGCGCAGGCGCGGCATCAGCAGCGCCGGGCTCGCAGGAACCTCCGAACCGACACCTGATCCGTCGAGTCGGGACGCGGCCGGCGTCCCTTGCGGGCATGTCCGGTGTCTGACACCTTGACATGGCCGGTCGGGCCGAGGTCGCGCAGGGCGAGCCGCGCGGCGACGTGGCCGCAGAGGCCGTGGACGCCGCCGCCGGGGGGCGTCGAGGCGGAGCAGAGGTAGACGCCGCGGCGCTCGGTCCGGTAGCCGGGCGCGAACAGCCGCCGCACCGCCATCGCGCCGCCGTTGACGTCGCCGCCGACGAGGTTCGGGTCGTGCTCCTCGAGGTCGCGCGGTGCGAGCGCGCTGCGGGCGAGGATCCGCTCGCGGAAGCCGGGCGCGAACCGCTCCACCTGCGCCTCGACGGCCTCGCTCATGTCGCGGTCGCTGCCGTTCGGCACGTGACAGTACGCCCAGGCGGTGTGCTGCCCCGCCGGGGCGCGTGTCTCGTCCCACAGGCTCGGCTGCGCGAGGATGACGAACGGCCGGCCCGAGCCGGGCGCGCGCTCGGACGCCGCGATCTCCTCCGCCGAGCCGCCGAGGTGGACGGTCGCCGCGAGGGCTGCGCGCTCGTCGCGCCACGGGATCGGGCCGTCGAGCGCCCAGTCGAGCTTGAACGCTCCCGGCCCGTACCGGACGGAGCGGCCGACGAACGCGGGCGGCGTGTCGCACAGGACGAGATCCGCCTCGGGCGGCTCCTCCAGCCGCGACGAGGTGCGGATCTCGCCGCCGAGCTCCCGCAGGCGCGCCGCGAGCGCATCGGCCAACGCCTGCGCGCCGCCGCGGGGGAACGGCCAGCCGACGGTGTGGGCGAGGCCGAGCAGGACGACACCGACGCCGCGGCCGGCGAGGCGCTCGATCGGCTGCCCGGAGTGCGCGCAGCAACCGGCGAAGACCGCGCGCGTGTGCCGCGTCCGCGCGAGGCTCCGCCATACGAGGTCGCACCCGTCGTCGTGCGGGTGCGCGAGAACGGCCGGCGAGTGGGTCCACTGCACGTCGAGCTCGCGGAAGAGCGGCGAGACCCGCGCGAGCGGGTGGATCGCCGAGCAGACGTCGTGCCGGAACCCCGGCAGCGTCAGCTCCTCCGTCCGCAACCCGCCGCCGATCCGCTCGGCGGCCTCGTGGACGACCACCTCGAGTCCTTCCCGCGCGAGGACGATCGCCGCCGCGAGGCCGTTGGGCCCCGAGCCGACGACGACCGCGCTACCCCGCGACGGCATCCCGCAGCACGGGGATCGCGTCGGGCGAGATCCAGTGCTCGACGGGCGACTCCCGGTAGACCACCTCGGCACCGGCTTCGCTGAGCGTCTCGTGCGCGGCCCGCCCCCACCGCACCTCGATCATGGGGTCGTAGGTCCCGTGCACGATCGCGATGCGCGGGAACGGCGGCTCGAGGTCGAGCTCGAACCCGTCGACGCGAGGGATGAAGCCGCTCATCGCGAGCAGCGCCTCGGGCCGCGGCCGCCCGCGGAAGAGCGAGAGGGCGTACGCCATCGCGCACCCCTGCGAGAAGCCGCCGAGGACGAGCCGCTCGTACGGCAGCCCGTCGAGGAGCTCTGCGAGCGCCTCGTAGCTCGCCGTGAACGTCTCTCGTTCGGGTGTGCCGATCCCGCCGAGCACGTACCAGTGCGCCCCTCCCGGCGGCAGGGACAACGGTGCGCGCGGCGTGTAGCCGTGGAGCCGGCGCCCGGGGTCGAGCGCGTCGAGCAGCGGGAAGAGGTCGTTCTCGTCGGCCCCGCGCCCGTGCAGGAGGACGAGCGCGCCCGCCGCCTCGCCGGCGGCCGGCCGCTCGCGCACCCGCAGGCTCACGCCTGCGTCCAGCTCGCTCTCGGGTCGGGCAGCGGCGTCAGGACCGGCTCGACCCGGTCGCGCAGATGCTCGAACGCGGGCGGCAGGATGAGCTTCTCGCCGAGGTGCTCGGGATCCTCGTCGGTCGCGAACCCCGGGCCGAGCGTCGCGATCTCGAACAGGACGCCGCTCGGCTCGCGGAAGTAGATCGACCGGAACCAGAAGCGGTCGATGATCTGCGTCGGCTGGCCGCCCGCGTCGTAGACCCGCTCGCGCCACGCCTCGTGCTCCTCCATCGTCGAGGCCCAGGCGACGTGGTGGACGGTGCCGGCGCCGCCCACGCCCGACAGCTCCGGGGCGGAGCCGAACTCGATCCAGCCTCCCCTGGTCTCGCCGCGCGACTCCCACGCGCCGTCCTGCTCGGCGAACCCGAGCTCGGCGAGGAAGTGGGCGTTCTCGCCGCCGAACGCCCGGACGCCCTCGAAGCCCTGCAGGGCGTGCTCCGGCGGGATCTCCGGATGACGGGCGACGAGCGCCTCGTCGTCGACGTGCGAGACGACGAGCTCGTGCAGCAATCCCTCGGGGTTCGCGAAGCGGAGCGTCTCCCCGTCGGGCTCGACGAGATGCCCCTCCGCGCCGAGCCGGTCGGCCCAGAACTCGAGCGCGGCGGGCGAGCCGACCCGCCAGACGACGGTGTGGATCATCCCCGCGCCGGCTCGCCCGGGCCGGGCGTCCGGGTACTCGAAGAACGTGATGTCCGAGCCGGCGCTGCCGCGCTCGTCGGCGTAGAAGAGGTGATAGACGGTCGGGTCGTCCTGGTTGACCGACTTCTTGACGAGCCGCAGGCCGAGCACACGCGCGTAGAAGTCGACGTT
>DASQQF010000019.1:0-2761 GCA_035643535.1 Gaiellaceae bacterium | reverse complement strand
AGCAGCGGCTGGATCGACTCGACCGTCAACCAGCCGTCGACGCTCCAGTAGCGGAGCGCGGCATGCCGCCATGCCTGGAGTGCCGGCTCGAGCTCGCCCACCCGCGACACGTTCAGGTCGGAGAGCTGCGGGCGGAGGCGGCCGCTGTCGACGACGCGATAGCCGAGGTGGCCGCCCTCGATCGCGACGTGCGGTGTCAGCGCGTCGCGCACGAGCCCGGGCTCGGGGTCGGCCCACGGAAGGCCCGTCAGCACGCCGACGTGGCCGCGCTCGTGGAAGCCGAACCGCCCGGCGCGGCCGGCGATCTGCGCGATCTCCCACGGTTCGAGGTCGCGCCGCTCCTTGCCGTCGAACTTCGTCGTCTCGGCGAAGAGCAGCGTCTCGCAGGGCAGGTTGACGCCGTGGCCGAGAACGTCGGTCGCCGCGCAGACCTCGGCACGGCCGTCCACGAAGCGGTCGATCTCCTCGCGCCGCGACGCGAGCGGCATCGCGCCGTAGAGGCAGGCGACGCGTCCCGGATGGAGCTGGTTCAGCTCGCCGGCGAGCCCGATCACCGCGCGGCGGCTGAACGCGACCACGACGGTCCCGGCGTGCAGGCCGGCGATGCCCTTTCGCCCGACCCAGTCGAGCGGCGCCTTGCGCTCGAAGAAGCGGACGTCCGCCTGTGGGAACGCGTGCCGGACGAGCGGCAGCGCCTCGACCGCGCCGAGCAGCAGGATGTGCCGGTACTCGCCGCCGAGCAGCAGCCGCGTCCACGCCGAGCCGCGCTCCTCGTCCTCCGCCCACTGCACCTCGTCGAGGACGAGCGTCTCACCGTGCGCCGGCGCCATCTCGGCCGTGCAGCAGACGATCGACGCGCCCGGATTGACGCGCTCCTCGCCGGTGACGAGCCCGGCCGCGTCGTCGCCGAGCTCGGCGGTGAGGCGCCGGTGCGCCTCCTGCGCGAGCATCCGCAGCGGCGCCGCGTAGACGCCCTTCCCACTCTCCACGAGGAAGCGCAGCGCGTCGTGCGTCTTCCCGGAGTTCGTCGGCCCGAGGTGCGCGATCACCGTCTCCGGCTCGCGGCGCCGCTCGGGCAGCCGCACGGTGAGCTCCGAGACCGGCTTCCGCTGCGGCTGGCGGACGCGATTCCGCTCGCCGCGGCTCGGCCGCTTCTGCCGCTGATGCCTCCGGCCGGCCATGGGCCGGACGGTAGCTGCGCTTACACCTGCAGGAAGCGGCGGAGCGTGAGGCCGGAGCCGGCGGCGCCCAGCAGGAGCCCGGCGGCGACGAGCAGGAGCGCGTTGAACGTGAACGGCAGCGCATGGACGTCGGAGCTGCCGCCGCCGATGTGCGGCAGGATCGACGGGAGCGCGATCGTCTTGCCGAGGACGAGCAGGACGACGGCGAGCACCGAGCCGGCGACTCCACAGACGAGCCCCTCGAGCATGAACGGCCCGCGCACGAACCAGTTCGTCGCGCCGACGAGCTTCATCACCTCGATCTCCCGTCTGCGGGCGAAGATCGAGAGGCGAATCGTGTTCGCGATCAGGAGCGTCGACGCGACGACGAGCAGGACGACGGCGACGAGGAAGACGATCCAGATCACCTCGGCGATCGTGAGGACGCGCTTCGCGGTCGCGCTGCCCCAGTGCACGGCGTCGACGCCCGCCAAGTGCGCGCGCTGGATCTTCTGCCCGAGGATCGGCGTGTACTTCGCCTGCGTCGGCGTGACGACCCACGCGTCGGGCAGCGGGTTGTTCGGGAGCGGCGTCTTGTAGAGGTCGGGGAACTCCTTCCGCATCTTCGCCTGCGCCTGCGCCTTCGAGACGTACGTGAGCTTCTTCACACGCGAATCGTGGCGGAGCTTCACGCCGACGGCCTGCTCCTGGGCCCGGGTCGCGTTGCTCGCGAAGTAGACGTTGACCTGGAGCTCCTTCTGGATGTGGTTGCTCCACGAGAGCACCCACGTCCCGAGCGCGATGAAGACGCCGAGCAGCACCATCCCGATCAGGACGGTCATCGTCGCCGCGACCGTCGTCGAGAGGTTCTGCCGGATCGACGACCACGCCTCGGTGACGAGCAGGCGGGCTCCGCTCATCGACGTGCCTGCGCCATGCGGCTCATTCGGAGGTGTACCCGCCGCGGCGCTCGTCGCGGGCGAGCCGCCCGTCGTCGAGCGCGATCACGCGCTTGCGCATCTTGTCGACCATCTCGCGGTCGTGGGTGACCATGAGGATGGTCGTGCCCGAGCGGTTGATCCGGTAGAGGAGCTGCATGATCCCGACGCTCGTGTCGGGGTCGAGGTTGCCGGTCGGCTCGTCGCAGACGAGCAGCGGCGGGTGGTTGACGACGGCGCGCGCGATCGAGACGCGCTGCTGCTCGCCGCCCGAGAGCTCGTCGGGGTACGAGTTCATCTTGTGCGCGAGACCGACCATGTGCATCACCTCTGGCACCTTGCGCCGGATCGAGGTGCGGCTCTCGCCCTGCACCTTGAGCGCGTACGCGACGTTGTCGGCCGCCGTCCGGCTCGGCAGGAGCTTGAAGTCCTGGAAGACGCACCCGATGTTGCGCCGCAGGAGCGGCACCTTCGAGTGCTTGAGACGGACGAGGTCGCGGCCGCCGACGATGATCTTCCCGTCGGTCGGCTCGAGCTCCTTCAGGAGCAGCCGGATCAGCGTCGACTTGCCCGAGCCGGAGGCGCCGACGATGAAGACGAAGTCGCCCTTGTCGATCACGAACGAGACGTCGTGCAGGGCCGTGACGTCCGGCTCGTAGATCT
>DASQQF010000018.1:0-17300 GCA_035643535.1 Gaiellaceae bacterium | reverse complement strand
GGGTGCGCCGCACTCCCTGCCTCCGCCGAGCGGCCTGCCTCCCGGCGGGGCGCCCCCACCGGCGGGATAGCACGGCGTCTACCCGACGCCGGCGGCGAGGCGCTGCAGGTCGTCCTCGTTCGTCCACCACCCGCACGAGGCGCGGACGAGGTTGCGGCCGGGCAGCTCGCGCACGACGACCCCGGCCGCGTGGAGCGACGCGACGAGCTCGGTCGGGTCGCCGGCGGGGCGGAACGACACGAGCGTCGACTGCCCGGGCGGCGTCACCACCTCGACGAGCGGCTCGAGCAGCTCGCGGCAGCGAGCGGCGGCGGCCGCGGCCCGCTCGAAGCGCCACTCCGGGTGCGTGGCGAGCGCGGCGAGCAGGCCGGCGAGGCTCGGGACGGGGATCCAGCCGGAGTCGAAGCGCCTCGCACCCTCCTTCGGCATGAACGCGCCCGACGGCTCGTAGCCGTCCTGCGACATGTACGACGGCGACTTCACGCGCAGCCGCTCGGGATCGGCGACGTAGAGCGCGCCGGTGGACTCGGGCCCGCAGAGCCACTTCTGCGCCGACACCGTGTAGAAGTCGGCCTCCCCCACCTCGACCGGGATCGCACCCGCCGACTGGGCGCCGTCGACGAGGATCGGAACGCCGCTCGCGGCGCGCAGACCCCGGACGTCGAGCCGGCGGCCGGTCGTCCAGAGGACGTGCGAGACGGCGACGAGCTTCGTTCGCGGCGTGACCGCGGCGACGATCGCGTCCTCCTCCGCCTCGGCGACGACGACCTCGGCGCCGCTCGCGTGCAGCGGGCCGATCAGGCCGAAGTGCTCCTGGCCGGTCGTGACCACCTGGTCCTCGCGAGTCAGACCGAGCCCGGCGAGGACGATCGCGCAGCCGCGCGTCGTCGAGTCGGTGAGCGCAACCGAGACCGGGTCGACGCCCAGAACGGCTGCGAACCCGGCGCGGAGCTCCTCCCGCCGCGCGAGCATCGCCTCGATGTACGCCTTGCCGCTGCGGCCCTCTCTCAGCTCGCGCTCCGTCTCCCGCACGATCTCCTCGGCGGTCGAGCGGGCGAGCGGGCCGTTGGTGCCCGCGTTCAGGTACGCGTGGCGGTCGAGCACCGGGAACTGCGCGCGCGCCTCCTCGAACGTCATGCGGCGTAGCCTACGGAGCCGTGCGCGTCCTCCTCGCAGATCCCCCCGCGTTCACGCCGACCTACGACCACGAGCTCGCAGCCGCCCTCGCGCGCGCGGGCGCGGACGTGGAGCTCGTCACGTCCCGTTTCCGCTTCGGAACCGCGCCCGAGCCGGCGGGCTACGTCCGCAGCGAGCCCTTCTACCCGCTCTCGTCACGCCTCTTCCGACGCTCGCCGCTCCGCCTGCCGCTCAAGGTCGCCGAGCATCCGCTCGGACTCGCCGCGCTGCGCGGCCGCCGCGGCGACGTCCTCCACGTCCAGTGGCTCGCCGCCCCCGAGCTCGACGCGCTCCTCTTCAGGCCGTCGCTGCCCTCGGTGTTCACCGCGCACGACCTCCTTCCCCGCCGCACGGCCCACCGCACCGGGTTGTGGCGGCGGCTGCTGCGGAGGTTCGACCGCGTCGTCGTCCACAGCGAGCGCGGACTCGAGACGCTCGCCGCGGTCGGCGCCGAGCGCGAGCGGCTCCGCGTGATCCCGCACCCGGTCTTCCCGAGCGACCCCGAGCGGCGCGACGACGGCCGGACCGTGCTCGCCTTCGGGATCATCCGGCCCTACAAGGGGCTCGGAGACGCGATCGAAGGCGTCCGCAACGCCGGCGATGCACGGCTTCTCGTGGCCGGGGACCCGCTCGAGCCGCTCGAGCCGTACCGTGCGGCTGCGAACGGGCTCGACGTCGAGTGGCGTCTCGGCTACCTCGGCCCGGCCGAGGTCGACCGTGCCTTCGGCGAGGCGACGGTCGCGGTCTTCCCGTACCGGCCCGAGCTCGACCAGAGCGGCGCGCTCCTGCGGGCACTCGGCGCCGGGGTCCCGGCGATCGCCTATGACGTCGGCGGGATCGCCGAGCCCGTGCGCCGCTTCGAGGCCGGCCGCGTGGTGCCGCCCGGTGACGTGGGCGCGCTCACGCTCGCGATCCGGGAGCTGCTCTCCGACCCGAGGGCCCTCGAAGCCGCCCGCGCCGGCGCTCGTCGCGCCCGCGAGGAGCTGACGTGGGACGCCGCGGCCCGTGCTCATCTCGCCGTGTACGAGGAGATCGCGTGAGCCTCTTCCGGAGAGACCGCTTCCGCGAAGTGATCGCACGCCAGCTCGACGTGTTCGCCGAGGACGAGGCGGACCTCGTCGCCGAGTGCCGCGCGAAGGAGCGCGCGTACGACCGTGCGGCGCGCGAGGACGCCGAGGAGGCATACGGTGACTACATGGACGCGGTCGAGGCGGCGACGGAGGCCCTGGCCGACATGCGCGACCGGTTCGCACGGACGCTCGAGGACAGCGTGGCCGACGAGTACGAGGAGTCGTTCAATCGTGCCGTGCGGCGCCGCTGGCCCCCGTTCGGGCTCGAGATCGAGAACCGCTGATGTCGAGAATCGAGGACTACGCCCTCCTCGGCGACCTGCAGACGGCCGCGCTCGTCGACCGCGACGGCTCGATCGACTGGCTCTGCTTCCCGCGCTTCGACTCCGGCGCGTGCTTCGCCGCGCTGCTCGGAGACCAGGACAACGGCCGCTGGCTGCTCGCCCCCGTCGAGGGTTCGTGGAAGAGCACCCGGCGCTACCTCCACGACACGCTCGTGCTCGAGACGACGTGGGAGTCGGACGACGGCACCGTCCGCGTGATCGACTTCATGCCGCCGCGCGGCGAGGCGCCCGACATCGTCCGCGTCGTCGAGGGCGTGCGCGGCCGCGTCCACATGCGGTCGGAGCTGGTCGTCCGCTTCGACTACGGCCGCACGGTGCCGTGGGTGCGCCGGATCGACCAGGGCCGCGTCGCGACCGCCGGGCCCGACGCCCTCTGCTTCCGCACCCCTGCGCCCACGCGCGGCGAGAACATGCGGACGGTCTCGGAGTTCGCGGTCGACGAGGGCGAGCGCATGCCGTTCGTCCTCACCTGGTTCCCGTCACACGAGAAGCTGCCGAGGGCGATCGACCCCGAGCGTGCGCTCGCCGAGACCGAGTCGTTCTGGCGGGAGTGGAGCGCCGCGTGCGTCGTCGATCTTCCGGAAGAGTGGGCCGCGCTCGTCCGCCGCTCGCTCGTCGTGCTGAAGGCGCTCACGTACGCGCCGACCGGCGGGATCGTCGCGGCGCCGACGACCTCGCTGCCGGAGTGGATCGGCTCGGTCCGCAACTGGGACTACCGCTTCTGCTGGCTGCGCGACGCGACGCTGACGCTGCTCGCGCTCCTCCACGGCGGCCACGCCGAGGAGGCGGCGGCCTGGCGGCAGTGGCTGCTGCGCGCCGTGGCGGGGAATCCCGCCGACGTCCAGATCATGTACGGCGTCGCCGGCGAGCGGCGGCTGAGCGAGTTCGAGCTGCCCTGGCTCGGCGGCTACGAGGGATCGGCGCCCGTCCGCGTCGGCAATGCCGCCAGCGAGCAGCTCCAGCTCGACGTGTACGGCGAGGTCCTCGACGCGCTGTACCAGGCGCGAACCTCCGGGCTGGCGCTCGAACAGCAGGCCTGGCAGATCCAGCTCGCCCTGCTCGAGCACCTCGAGGAGGCGTGGCGCGAGCCGGACGAGGGCATCTGGGAGATCCGCGGCGAGCGCCGGCACTTCGTCCACTCGAAGGCGATGGCATGGGTCGCGTTCGACCGCGCCGTACGAACCGTCGAGGGGCAGGGGCTCGACGGGCCGGTCGACCGATGGCGGAACGTGCGCGACGAGATCCACGCGGAGGTGTGCGAGCACGGCTTCGACGCCGCGCTCGGCTCGTTCGTCCAGTCGTACGGGTCGAAGGAGCTCGACGCGAGCCTGCTCCTGCTACCGCTCGTGGGCTTCCTTCCCGCGGCGGACGAGCGGATCAGCGGCACGGTGGCGGCGGTCGAGCGCGAGCTGCTCCAGGACGGCTTCCTCCTCCGCTACCGCACGCACGAGCGGGGCGTCGACGGCCTGCCGCCGGGCGAGGGCGTCTTCCTGCCGTGCTCGTTCTGGCTCGCAGACTGCTACGAGCTGCTCGGCCGCCACGACGACGCGCACGCGCTGTTCGAGCGGCTGGCCGGGCTCGCGAACGACCTCGGCCTGCTCTCCGAGGAGTACGACCCGAAAGCGGGACGCCTGCTCGGGAACTTCCCGCAGGCGTTCACGCATCTCGCCCTGGTGAACAGCGCCTTCAACGTCGCGCCTCACCTGCCGTCGCCGATGCACCGGCGGCACGCCTCGAGCGATCACTGATCCCGCCCGCCCGGCACGAGCAACGCCGCGACGGTGCCGAGCGCGGCGACACCCATGGCGGCCAGGAAGGCCACGGTGAAGCCGAGCTCCCGCGGCGTGCCGTTCGCGAGCGCGAACGTGCCCACGATCACCGTGGCGAGCTGGGCGCCGACCCCGCCTCCCATCAGGCGCAGGTCGCTGTTGAGCGAGGTCGCGACGCCGGTCTCGTCCTCCGAGACCGTCGACGCGACGAGTGTCGCAGCCGAGCCGACGGCACCGCCGAAGCCGAGCCCCATGAGGAAGATGCCGAGCGCGGCGACCGCGTGCGTGCCGTGGAAGCCGGCGAGGAGCGCCGCACCGGCCGTGAGCGACGCCATCCCGGCGCTGTACGGCCACTTCGCGCCGACCCGCGGCGCGTAGATCCCGGAGAGTGGGCCGGCGAGGGCGAGGCCTCCCGCGGCCGGCAGGAGAAACAGGCCCGCGCCGGCGGCGCCGACGCCGAAACCCTCGGGTGCAGGGAGCTCGACGAGGTGGGGCACGAGGACGAAGACGGAGAACAGGGCGTACCCGGCGAGCATCGAGGCGACGTTCGCGAACAGCACCGGCCGGTCGGCGAGCACCGCGAGGTCGAGCAGGGGCTCGTCGACGCGCAGCTCCCAGACCACCCACGCCCCGATGAGGAGGGCGAAGCCGGCGAAGAACGACAGCGTCGGCCTGCCGCTCCACGTCCATACGGGCGCTTCCGTGATCGCGACGAGCAGGCAGGCCAGCCCGCCGCCGAGCAGTCCGAGCCCGGGCAGGTCGAGCTTTCGCTCGGTCGTCTGCGGCGAGGGCGGGACGAGGAGCGCGATGAGCGCGATCGCGCCGACGATCAGCGTCGCCCCGCAGACGAAGATGAACCGCCACGAGAGTTGCTCGACGATGATCCCCGACGTGCCGAAGCCGACCAGCATGCCTCCGCCGAATGCTCCGGTCATCGCGCCGACGCCGTACGGAAGCTTCTCCGCCGGCAGCTCGTCGCGGACGATCGCGACCGCGAGAGGGAAGATCCCGCCGCCCACGCCCTGCGGCGCGCGGAAGAAGATCAGGATCCAGATGTTCGGCGCGAGTGCGGCACCGATCGAACCGGCGAGGTAGACGCCGAGCAGGATCAGCAGGAGCTTTCGCTTCCCGTGACGGTCGCCGAGCTTGCCGAACAGCGGCGCCGCCGACGCCGCCACGATCAGATACGCCGACAGGAGCCAGACCGTCCAGCGGGCGGGCGCATGGAGGGTCGCCTCGATCGACGGGAAGGCAGGCACGACCGACGTCTCGAGGAACGCGAACGAGATCACCGAGAGGACGAGCGCGCCGAGCGTGATGCGGTAGCGGCGCGGGTGCTCGAGGTCGAGCTCGTGCGGCGCCGGGTCGCGTGGGTTCAGGCGGCGCGCCTGCTCGAGCAAGTCCATACCCGGAGCCTCTAGCCGGTGCTTGCGCTCGCAAACGTCAGCGGTCGCGCAGCGCGTCCTCGATCGCGCCCGCGGCGTTCACGAGCGCGAGGTGGCTCAGCCCCTGCGGGAAGTTCCCGAGCAGCTCGCCGCTTCCGGGATCGACCTCCTCGGCGAAGAGGCCGAGGTCGTTGGCGTGCGGGAGCAGCTCCTCCATCCACTCGCATGCCTCCTCGACGCGGCCGAGCCTCGCGAGTGCCTCGGCGACCCAGAACGAGCAAGCGACGAACGCCCCCTCCTGTCCGACGTGCTCGCTCGAGCGGTACACGAGCCCGGGCCCCGCACCCAGCCGCTCGCGGACGACGTCCACGGTCCGCCCGAGGCGCTCGGGCTCCGGATAGCCGCTACGCACGGCGCGGAGCACGGAGGCGTCGAGCGACTCCTCGCCCGCCCAGCCACGGTACGCCCCGAGCTCGTCCGACCAGCAGTTGCCCTCGATCCACGCGTGCAACCGCTCGCGCTGCTCACGCCACTGCGGCACGTGCCTCTCGGGGAGGTGGCCGTCCTCGGCGAGATGGACCGCCCGGTCGAGCGCCATCCAGGCACCGACCTTCCCGCCGGTGTAGTGGCGGTAGTGGTGGAGCTCCCACATGCCGGCATCGGCGTCCGGCCAGATGAGCGCGGCCCGGTCGACGCAGCGGGCGAGCAGCTCCGCCGTCGCGTCGTCGAGCGCGTTGCCCTGCGAGACGTAGAGGTCGGCGGTCTCGAGCAGGTCACCCCAGCAGCCCAGCTGGAGCTGCACGTTCGCGGCGTTCCCGAAGCGAACCGGCTGCGAACCGCGGTAGCCGCGGAGGTGCGGCAACTCGTCGCAACGGGTCGGCGCACCGCCTTCGAGGTCGTAGAACGGCCGCAGGTCGGGTGCCGTCTCGCGTACGGCGCGCAAGAGCCACGTGAACGACTCGTGCACCTGCTCGGGAAGCCCGAGGCGCATGAGCGCGTCGAGCGTGAACGCCGAGTCGCGGACCCAGGCGTAGCGGTAGTCGTAGTTCTTGCCGCCGCCGACGACCTCGGGCAGGGACGTGGTCGGCGCGGCTGCGATGCTGCCGCAGGGCGCGAAGATGAGGAGCTTGAGCGCGAGCGCGCTCCGCGCGACCTCCTCCTGCCACGGACCATCGTAGGCCCACATCCCGAGCCAGCGCTCCCATACGCGGGCGGTGGCGTCGAGGCGCGCCTCCACGTGGTCCCGCAGCGGCACCGGGAGCGGCTGCTCGTAGGTCGCGACGAGAGCGAGCAGCGCCGACTCTCCTGCCGCGATGTCGCACGAGCCGACGATCGAGTCGTCCCGGACTTCCGGCTCGCCGGCGCCCCACGAATGGACGCCGAGCTGGAGCCCCGAGTCCTCGGCGACGACGAGGCCGTTCCGGCGGACGAAGTCCGGCATCACGCGGCCCCAGTCGAACCGCGGCTCGACGCGCCACTCGAGCCGTACCGTCCCCTCGATGCCCTCGACGCGGCGCGCGAGCTCGCTCCAGGGGAGAAGACCGCCGTCCTGCAGGGTCAGCGCCTCGCTCACGCGGACGACGCCCGAGCCGGTGCGGTACGTCGTCTCGAGGAGGTTCGTCCGGCCGCGGTAGCTGCGCGCCGCCTCGAACGCATCCGCGGGGGCGAGCGTGAAGCGCCCGCCCCGCTCCGGGTCGAGGAGGGCGGCGAACGTCGTCGGCGAGTGGAGCTCCGGCAGGGACATGAAGTCGACCGAGCCGTCAGACGCGACGAGCGCGACGGTCCTGCCGTCGCCGATCGCGGCGTAGTCGCCGATCGGCGCGAATCCGTCCCTTCGTTTCACGTTCGGTAAACGGCCGACTGCGCCAGCTGGTCGCGGAGGCAGCCGCCGCTCGTCTGCGTGTGCGGGCGCCGGAGACCTCCGAAAGCTTCTCCCGAGGCGGCTACGCGGCCGGGCGGCGACGCGCGGCGGCCAGCTGCTCATGGAGGCAGTCCGGGCAGATCGTGTGCGTGACCCGCGCCCGCTCGACCGGCGTCAGAGCCACGAAGCGGCCGCCGACCGCGAAGCGGTCGCACCAGGCGCAGCGGCGCAGCCACCGTTCCGTCAGCTCGAGTGTCATCGCCCTGCGATCTTCTCACGGGACAACGTCGCCGTTCGTAATTTCCCGGTAAGTCAGGCGACGAGGCGGCCGCAGAGCTCGCACATCACGGCGTACTTCTTGACCCCGGCGGGCGTGACGGCGATCTGGCGGCGGACGGGCCGGTGGCGGCAGGCGTTCACCGGCGGCAAGAGGCGCGGCAGCGGCGGCAGGTCGGGGAGGTGGCGGACGGCGCCCCCGACGGCCGGGCAGCCCGCCTCGTGCTCGCGCCAGACATCGTTCACCGGCTGGTTCGTGACGGCCACCCAGCCGCAGGCTTCGCACGAGACCTCGATCACCTCTCGAAGGGTACGGCCGGGCCCGGTCTTGCGCACACCGCGGCTACGGCCGAGACTCTCCGCCGTGGACGAACGGGACGAGTTCCACTACGCACGGAGCGGCGACGTCGCCATCGCCTACGCGGCGTACGGCGACGGTCCGCCCGACATCGTCTTCGTCCACGGCTTCGCCGGCAACGTCGAGATCGAGCGCGAGACGCCGCACGTCAAGGCGTTTCACGACGGGATCGCCTCGTTCGCCCGGTTCGTGACCTTCGATCGGCGCGGCACCGGCCTGTCCGACCGGCCGCGCGAGGCCGCGACGCTCGAGACGCGCATGGACGACGTTCGCGCCGTCCTCGACGCGGTCGGCTCGGAGCGGGCCGTGCTCTTCGGCACGTTCGAGGCGGCGTCGATGTGCCTGCTGTTCGCCGCCACGTATCCGGAGCGCACGCTCGGCCTCGTGCTCTACAACCCCGTCGCGCGCGGTACCTGGGCACCGGACTACCCGTGGGCGCCGCCGGAGGAGGATCTGCGGCAGGCCCGCGAGGAGACGGTCGCGACCTGGGGCACGTACGCGCACAGCGAGGCTCACCTGCGCTCGATGGTCCCGACCCACGCCGACGACCCCGCCTTCGTCGCCGCGCATGCTCGCCTTCTCCGCCTCGCGGCGAGCCCGGGTGCCGCGGCGACGATCCGGCGGATGGCGGCGGACGTCGACGTTCGCGACATCCTGGGGGCGATCCGCGTCCCGACGCTCGTCGCGAACATGCCCCTTGCGCGAGAGGAGGCGGAATACGTCACGGCCCGCATCCCGGGCGCACGCCGCTTCGAGGTGCCGGGCCCCGACTTCGCCGTCTACCTCCAGACGGAGACGCTCCTCCCGGAGGTCGAGCGGTTCGTCCGCGGACTCGGCGAACGCGAGCCCGAGACGGTGCTCGCGACCGTGCTCTTCACCGACATCGTCGGATCCACCGAGCGGCTCGCGCAGCTCGGCGACGCAGGCTGGCGCGAGCTCGTCGAACGGCATCATGCGCTCGTCCGGCAGCAGCTGTCCCGCTTTCGCGGACAGGAGGTCGACACGGCGGGCGACGGCTTCTTCGCACGCTTCGACGGCCCTATCCGCGCCATCTCGTGCGCGCAGGCGATCGGCACGGCCGTCGGCGAGCTCGGCCTCGAGGTGCGGGCGGGCCTGCACACCGGCGAGTGCCAGCTCGTCGGCGAGAAGATCGGCGGGATCGCCGTCAACATCGGCGCCCGCATCGCGGCGCGCGCGGGGCCCGGCGAGGTGCTCGTCTCCTCGACGGTGAAGGACCTCGTCGCCGGCTCGGACCTCCGTTTCGAGGATCGAGGGGCGGCCGAGCTGAAGGGCGTCCCCGGCGAGTGGCGGTTGTTCGCGGTCGCGTAGATGAGCACCGCGAGCTGGGACTGGTCGCTTCGCGTCTTCGACCACGTCGACGTGCACGCGAGCGACTTCACCGAGAGCGTGCGCTTCTACGAGACGGTGCTCGCGCCACTCGGGATCCCGAAGCTGTTCGAGCACGACGGCTCCGCCTGCTTCGCGAATCTGAACGTGGTCGACCGGCAGCCGCCGACGAGGGCGCTCCACCTCTGCTTCCACGGCCGCTCGCGGCAGGCGGTCGACGAGTTCCATAGCGCGGGCGTCATCGCCGGCTTCCGCTCGAACGGCGCGCCCGGCTACCGCGACTACGGCGCGGGCTACTACGCCGCCTACCTCCTCGACCCGGACGGCAACAACGTCGAGGCGCTCTACCGGGAAGAAGGCAACGCCGGGCACGGGATCGGCCCGAACCTCCGGTGATCGGGGCTAGCGGTGCCCGAAGTGGTGGGCTCGCGGGAGGGCGGCGTGGACGTCGGCGCCGTCGGTCAGCTCCCGCGCGAGCGGCGCGAGCGAGACGAGCTCGCGGACGAGGACGTTCCGGTTCCGGTCGGCGTGCTCGTAGCGGCCGCGCACGAGCAGCAGCGGCTCGCCGCGGACGACGGCGCGATAACGCTCGTACACCTGCGGCGTGACGATCAGGTTCACCTGGGCGTGCTCGTCCTCGAGGAGCATGAAGACGACGCCGTTCGCCGTCGCGGGCCGCTGCCGCGCGACGACGAGCCCCGCGAACTGCACCTCGGCACGATCCGGCCGTGTGCGGAGCTCCTCGCTCGAGAGCGTCCCCGGCGGCAGGTGCGGCCGCAGCAGCTCGAGCGGGTGGACGCCGACCGAGAGGCCGGTCGTCCGGTAGCCGGCGAGCATCCGCTCCCACACCGTCGGCTCGGGCAGCTCCGGCGTCGCCACCGTCGGGTCGAGCGGGAGCGCGAGCTGCGTCGCCTCTCCCCCCGTCCCCGGTACGGACTGCGGCCGCGGCACGAGCCCGAGCTGCCACAGGAGCTCCCGCCGCCGCAGCCCGAAGCAGTCGCACGCCCCGCTCTCGACGAGCGCACGCAGCGCGTCCTCACGGAGCCCCGTCCGCTGCGCGAGGTCGCGGATCGAGGAGTACGGCCGGCCGGCGGCGACCGCCTGCGCGTCGTCCTCCCCCACCCCGGCCACGTACGTCAACCCCACGCGAACCGCACCCTCCTCGACGGTACAGCCGGCGTCGCTGCGGTTGACGTCCGGCGGGCGCGTCTCGACCCCGCGCCGCCGTCCGTCGCGGACGAGCGTCGCCGGCGGGTAGAAGCCCATCGGCTGCGCGTCGAGGAGGGCGGCGAGGAACTCCGGCGCGTAGTGGTGCCGCAGCCAGGCCGACTGGTACGCGAGCAGCCCGAACGCGGCCGCATGCGACTTGGGGAAGCCGAAGCCCGAGAAGGCGACGAGCTTGTCGTAGAGCTCGTGCGCCTTCGCCTCCTCCACCCCCTTCTCGTGCGCTCCCGCGACGAACCGTTCGCGCCACGCCTCGAGCGCGGCGTGCGAGCGCTTGCGGCTCATCGCGCGCCGCAGCCCCTCCGCCTCGCCGACGGTGAAACCTGCGAGGTGGACGGCGACGTCGAGCACCTGGTCCTGGAAGACGACGACGCCGAGCGTCTCGCGCAGCGGCTCCTCGAGCAGCGGATGGTCGGCCGGCGCGCGGTACGCCGGGTCGTCGCGCAGCCGCTGCCGCCGCTCGACGTACGGGTGCACCGCCTTGCCCTGGATCGGCCCGGGGCGCACGAGCGCGACCTGGACCGTGATGTCGTGGAGGTTCTCGGGGCGCGTGCGGAGGATCACCTGCATCTGCGCGCGGCTCTCGATCTGGAAGCAGCCGACGGTGTCGGCGCGCTGGATCTCCTCGAAGACGTCGGGATCGTCGAGCGGAATCCGCGAGAGGTCGATCCGCTCGCCGCGATGGCGCGCGACCAGGTCGACGCATTCCTCGACCGCCGAGAGCATCCCGAGCCCGAGCAGATCGATCTTGAGGAACCCTGCGTCGGCGCACGAGTCCTTGTCCCACTGGCACATCTGCCGCCCTGCCATCGCCGCCGGCTGCACCGGGACGAGCTCGACGAGCGGCCGCGACGAGATCACCATCCCGCCCGGATGCTGGGCGATGTGCCGCGGCAGGCCCGCGATTTCGCCGCAGAGGGCGCCGAAGGCGCGCCAGCGAGGCGAGCGGAGCTTCGTCGCCGCGTCGGGCAGCGCCGCGATCTCCTCCGCGACCCGCCGGGCGTTCCAGCCGTCCGTCAGCCGGGCGAGCCGCTCGAGGTCGGCGTACGGCAGGCCGAGCGAGCGCCCCACGTCACGGATCGCGCCGCGCGAACGGTACGTGGCGAAGCTCGCGACGAGCGCGGCGTGCTCGGCCCCGTAGCGCTCGACGACGCGGACGATCAGCTTCTCGCGGATGTCGCGCGGGAAGTCGAGGTCGATGTCGGGCACCGCTGCGAGCTCGCGGTTGAGGAAGCGGCCGAGCGAGAGGTTCGCGGCGACCGGGTCGACGTGCGAGAGCCCGGTCAGGTAGCAGACGAGCGAGCCGACCGAGGAACCGCGGCCGCGCCCCGGCGGCAGGACGTGACGCATCGAGCCGGGGCCGCGCACCTCGAACGCGACCTCGCGCGCGAGCTCGAGCACCTCCCAGTGGAGCAGGAAGAAGCCCGAGAGGCCGAGCTCGTCGATGAGCGCGAGCTCCTCGTCGAGCCGCTGCCGGACGCGCCGCTTGTGGCCGTTCAGGCCCGAGTAGCGCTCGGCGAAGGCGCGTTCGCATACGCGGCGGAGCTGGACGCTCGCCGGCTCGACGCCGTCGGAGAAGTCCGGGTAGCGGTAGCCGAGCTCCTCCGTCAGGTCGAACTCGAGCCGCCGGGCCAGCTCGCTGGTGCGGCAGACCGCCCGGCGGTCGTCGGGGAAGCGCTCGAGCACCTCGTCCGGCGGCAGGAGCACCGACTCGTGGTTGCCGCGCCGCTCCCGCTCGCACCCCTCGAGCGAGGTGCGGCAGCGGACGGCGACGAGGACGTCCTGGAGCGCGGTGCGGGCCCGGTCGTGCGCGTGGACGTCGCCCGTCGCGACCGTCTGCACCTTCAACGTCTCGGCAAGCTCGCGCAGGCGTGCGTTCCGGCGCGCGTCGCCGCGCTCGTACGGCCGCTGCAGCTCGACGTAGAAGCGTTCGCGCCCGAAGACACGTGCGAGCCGCGCGGCGGCGTTCGGGTCGCGGACGGCGAGCCCGTCGCGCGCGCAGCCCGAGAGGCAGACGAGCCCCTCGTTCAGCTCCTCGAGCAGCGCCTGCTCGAGCCGCGGCGGGAGCGGCTCCGCTCCTTCCTTCGGCCGCGTCCCCGCATGCGCCGCCGTCAGCAGCCGGCAGAGATTCGCGTAGCCACGCCCGCTCTCGACCAGCAGCGTGACGTGTGCGCCGCCCTCCAGGGTGACCTCCGCTCCCGTGATCGGACGCACGCCGAGGTGCTTGGCCGCGTACGCGAACTCGAGCGAGCCGTAGAGGCCGTCGTGGTCGGTGAGCGCGAGCGCCTCGTAGCCGAGCGCGGCCGCGCGCGCCGCGAGCTCCTCCGGTTGCGACGCCCCGTCGAGGAACGAGTACGCCGAGTGCGCGTGGAGCTCGGCGTATGTCATGCTGGCTCCCGGTGGAGGGGGTCTTCACGGGCTCGGAAGAGGGCGAACGGACACCGCGGGGGCACCGCGTGCTCGGCGAGCTGCCGCAGCTCGAGGTTGCCGAGCTGACCTTCGCGCCCGGCTGGGAGGGCGTCGCCCCGCACACGGACTGGATCGAGCGGGAGATGCGCCGCTAGCCGCACGCCAGCAGTCTAGGCGAACATACGTTCGTATCAACCGGGTATCCGTGCCTTCTCGGATTCCGGCCCGTCCGGCGTGAGCGATCCTTGGGGAAGAGAGGTCATGACACGGCGGCGGATTCTCCTGCTCGGAGTCGTCGCCCTGCTGTGTGCGGCGGCGCTCCTCGCGATCGCGATCCTGCTCCTGGGCCGGTTCGGGGACACGGAGCGCCGCGTCATGGCGACGACGCTGCTCCTCGCCGGCTACGGCGTGCTTTCGCTCCCCGGCGCCGTTCTGCTCGACCAGGGCCGCCGTCGGATGCTCGCCGAGTGGGCGATCGCGCTCGCCGGTGCCGCCGCGGGCCTCGCGCTCGCCTCCGTCTGGGGCTTCTCCGACGTCGAGGCGGTCGGGAAGTCGGTCGGCACGGCCACGATCCTCGCCGTCGCCGCGGCCCAGGCGGCGGGGCTCTCCACACGCCGGGCCGAGCGGGACCCGCCTGCGGTGCACCGGTTCTTCGTCGCGTCGTGCGTCACCGCGGCCCTCGCGGCGGCGGCGGCCGTGACGCTCCTCTGGCTGCAGCCGTCCGGGAGCGTCTACGCGCGTCTCCTCGGCGCGGTCGTCGTGCTCGATCTCCTGCTCGTCGCCCTGCAGCCGCTGACCGCGGCCATCGACTCCGGCCGCCCCCGCGCAGGGTCGAGCCGTCCCACCTGAGCTACGGGTGGTGCACGAGGAACCAGAGCGGCTTCTCGTGCGGGCCGAGCGGGATGTAGTCCATCCCGTCGGGCGTGTTCAAGAAGCCGGGAGCCCGACCGGCCTGGCCACGGTGCCCGTACTGCCAGACGATCCGATGCGTCTTCGGGTCGACGATGACGACGCGGTGGTCGTAGTCGTCGTTGATCGCGATGTAGCCGTTCGGGAGCATGAACGCGAGCGACGGGTGGTCGAGCTCACCCCAGCCCGAGGTGGGCCCGTAGCGCCAGAGCACCTTCCCGTGGCGGTTCAGGATCACCGCGGCGCCCGGGCTCGCGTAGTCGGCGAGCAGGATCCTCCCGCCCGACAGCGGCTGCGGATCGGACGGATACGAGACCGGTGCCTGGAACGACCAGCGCAACTTCCCCGTCTTGCTGAAGTTGTCGATCCAGGAGCCGTTGATCTCCGAGACGAGCACCCCGCCGTCCGCCAGCGGCGTGTCGCCGTTCACCGCGCCGAGCGTCCGCGGCGGGTCGTGGACGCAGACGCCCGTCTTGCCGATCTGCCGCACGATCCGGTGCTTCCGGATGAAGAGGATCCGGCAGTTGTACGCGTCGGCGACCGTCATCGTCCCGTCCGGCAGCACGTACGCGTCGTCCGGCCAGTCGAGCTCGTTCGGGCCGCTGCCCTTCACGCCGGGCGTGCCGTAGAGGCGCGTCACGGCGTGGGTCGTGATGTCGATCGAGAGGATGTCCTGGTTGTCCTCCTCGTTCGAGACGATCGCCGTGCCCCCCGGCTCGACGAAGGTGTCGTCGTCGAAGACGACCTTCCTGCCGAGCTTCCGGTCGCGTGCGTTCGGGAAGCGCCAGAGGACGCGACGGTGCGAGTCGACGAGCAGGATCCGGTCGTTCCCGCGGTCGGCGATCAGCAGCCCGCCCTGCAGCGGGCCCGGCGTCGTGACGACGCGGTTCGGGTTCGGCTTCGGTGCGGTCGTCGTCGCCGTGCTCCCGGTCGTCTGGGTGCCTGCGCCGCGGCCGCGGTGGACGAGCGCGCCGACGAGGGCGACCGCGGCAACGCCGGCAAGGACGAGGGCGAGGCGCGATCTCACGCAGCGACCCTATCCGTGCGCGCGTGAGCCGAGCATGAGGTCCGGTTACCCTCGGGCCGGTGGACGGATCGGTGCGCCACGAGCGGCTGGCCCGCTCTCGCCTCTATCTCGTGCTCGAGGCACGACCCCACGGGTGTGATCCCCGGTCGCTGCTCGAGGCGGCACTGCGGGGAGGCGTCGACGTCGTCCAGCTCCGTGACAAGCAGCTCCCCGACGACGAGCTCGTGCGGGCGGCGGAGCCGTTCCGGGAGGCATGCGACCGGCACGCGGCGCTCTTCGTCCTCAACGACCGCCCCGACCTCGTGTCCACCTGCGGCGCCGACGGCGTTCACGTCGGCCGGAGCGACGCCTCGGTCGCCGAGGCGCGCGCCGTCGTCGGCTCCGCGGGGCTCGTCGGCGTGTCCGCGTCGACCGTGGGCGAGCTCGAGGACGTAGCTGGCTCCGACTACGTCGGCGTCACCGCGTTCGCGACGCCGACGAAGGAGGACGCCGTCGTGGGCGGCCTCGAGCTCGTACGCGTCGCCGCCGAGAGGCTGACGCTCCCGTGGTTCGCGATCGGCGGCATCGACCGCTCGAACGTCTCGCAGCTCGTGGCGGCCGGCGCGCCGGGTGTCGCGGTCGTCCGTGCGATCCGAGATGCGGACGAGCCGGAGGTGGCGGCGCGCGAGCTGCGCGCGGCGCTCACGCCCCCCGCTGCGTGAACCAGCCGCTTCCCGCACCGTCGTGGAAGACGACCGTGTTCTCCCCGGACTCGAGCACGAGCTCGAAGTAGCGGCGGACGATCGGCTCCTCGGTCCACCAGCGGTCGACGACGCGCCACTCCTCGCGGACGAGCGCGACCGCCCGGTGGTTCACCTTCCGCGGCGTTCCGTCGGCGTTCGCGTCGACGCGGGCGGCGAGCGGCGTGTTGAACCGCGCTACTCGTCCCTCTGTCACTCGTCTCTGGGCACGAGCAGCGCCCGCGACTCCGGGACGCGCGACCACGGTGCCACCTCCACGACGGTGCAGACCGAGCCGGAGCCGGTGCTGGCCCGCACCTGGCGCAGGCCTTCGCGCAGGCGGGAGCGGTCCTCGGCGCCGGCAGCGAGCAGCTCGAGCTGGTGCCCGGCCGGCCGGGTCAGCTCGACGAGCTCGAGGCGGAGCTCGACCACCGGAGCCGGCAGCTCGGTGAGCCGCGATGCGAGCGCGACTCGGATCCGCTCCCCGTCGGCGGTCGGCTCGCGCAGGGTGAGCGTCCGACGCCACGTGCCGGCGCCTGCCAGCTTTGCCGCGAGTGCGACCTTGCGGACGAAGCGGTCGCGCCGCTCCGGCCGCGCGAGCGCCTGCTCGACGAGCTGCGCGAGCGCGCGTCGCAGCGTCAGCATCTGCCCGACCGCCTCCGGGAACTCGAGCGTGGCGGCGACGTCGGCGGGCGGACGGCGGCCGCGCACGCGCGCGGCCGTTCCGCCCCTCGCCAGGCCCCAGGCACGCCGGCCGTCCGGCCCCAGACGTTCGGTCACGGCGTCGCCCGGGAGGCCGGCAAGCTGTCCGAGCCTGCGTACCCCGAGCGCCTCGAGCTCCTCGTAGCGCCGCCGCTCGAGCGGCAGGAGCGTGAGCGGCAACGGCGAGAGGAACTGCGACAGCTCCGCGTCGTGCACGACGACGACCTGCCCCGCCCGCGCCACCGACGCGGCGGCAAGGGCGGCGAATCGTCGCGTCGCGGCGCCGATCCTCGCGTCCCAGTCGCTCGCGGCGGCTGCGAGCGCACGCCGCAGGGCGGGCTCGAGGCCGCCGTACAGCCGCTCGACGCCGCGTGTCTCGAAATACGCGATTCCGAGGGAGGCCGGCTCGACGGCGAAGCCGGCGTCCTCGAGCGCACGGAGGATCTCCTCCCACGCGAGCTCGGCGGCGGCGGGGTCCCGCTCGACGAGCACGAGCTGCGGACACGTGGCGAGCGCCTCCCCCAGGCGCATGCCCGGCCGCACCCCGGCGGCCTCGGCAGCGGCCGTCACCGGCCCGATCAGCGGCTCGCCTTGCGGCTCGGGAGCGAGCGCCGCCGGCCGCAGCGCGAGCGACGGTGCGCGTCGCAGCGCCGCCTTCAGCTCGAGCCCCGGAATGGAGATGCAGGCGATCATGGGAACATATGTTCTACACGAACATGTGTTC
>DASQQF010000017.1:0-3974 GCA_035643535.1 Gaiellaceae bacterium | reverse complement strand
CCCATGGTTGCCGCCTCAGACGCGGCGCCAGGCCGTCTCGTCGTCCTTGACCAGGCCACCGGCCTGGCCTGCGGACGCCGAACCGCCCTGGCTTGGTCTGAGACGGCCCCACGGGGAGCCGAATACACATCAAGCCTCTAGGAGCTCGGCTGCGGGAAACTACGTACGGCGCTGACGCGGTGCCGCGGATTCACCGCGCAGGCTGCATGGGCACATTGGCGCCATGAAGACTGCAGAGAAGACCCAGCCGGCGGCCCCCGCGTCGCCGATCCGCGTTCTGGTCGTCGACGACCACACGCTCGTCCGCTCGGGCCTCCGCCTCCTGCTCGAAGCCGAGGACGGCTTCGTCGTCGAGGACGAGGCAGCCGACGCGGACGAGGCCGTCCGCCTTGCGCGTCTTCACAAGCCCGATGTCATCCTTCTCGACGTCGTCATGCCCGGACGGAGCGGGATCGAGGCCGCGGGCGACATCCTCTCCTCCGCGCCGAAGGCGAAGATCCTCGTCCTGTCGATGCAGGACGATCCGAGCTACGTGCGCCAGGCGTTCACCGCGGGTGCGTCCGGCTATCTGCTGAAGGAGGCCGCGGACGACGAGCTCGTCCAGGCCGTCCGCGAGGTCGCCGGCGGCGGCCGCTACGTCCACCCGGCGCTCGGGGCCCGACTCGCCGCCGCCGAGGCCGAGGCGAAGGCGCGTGCCGATGCCGATCCGCTCTCCGAGCGGGAGCGCGAGGTGCTGCGGCTGCTGGCGCTCGGCCACACGAACCAGGAGATCGCGAAGCTCCTCTACATCTCCGTGCGCACCGCAGAGACGCACCGGGCCCACGTGATGCAGAAGCTGCGGCTCTCGACGCGCGCCGAGCTCGTCCGGCACGCGCTCCACCAGGGCCTCCTCGACCCTGCGACGGACGGGGACGGGTAGGAGTAGCGGCTTTCCCGCACGCGGGAACGGCGCCCTCACCGATTACGCACCGGCTCGACCGGCCGACGATGAAGACATGAGCAGCTATGCCGTCCTGTGGAGCGAACCGGCCGAGGACCTCGAGGCGGGCAAGCTCGAGCTCGAGCCGGTCGGGCTCCGCTTCGAGGGCATCCGGGGCGGCGGCGCCGGTCGCGTCCACCGCGTCTACTACGACGACATCCACGGCGTCCGGATCGGACGGCGCCCGCACGAGCGGATCGGCGGCAAGCCGGCGCTCGTGCTCGATCTCGCCGTCGGCGGGCCGCTCCGCATCGGCGGCCTGAACGGCGTCGGCACCGTGACCGAGCTCGCCGAGCTGCTCGCGCCCCTGACCGCGCGGCCGTGATCTCCCGCTCAGCCGGCGAGCAGCCGCCGCGTCTCGTCGGCGATCACGAGCTCCTCCCGCGCGGGGACGACCTCGACACGGAAGTCCCCCAGGAAGCGGACGCGGTCGACGATCCGCTCGCGCACTTCGTCCGCGTGCTCGCCGATGCCTCCGGTGAAGGCGAGCACGTCGAGGCCGCCGCACGCGGCCGCCATTGCGGCGACGGCCGCCGCCACGCGGTGCACGAAGACGTCGAGCGCGAGTGCCGACGCCTCGCGCACGTCCCCCGAGCCGCCACCGCTGAGCGCGGCGAGCCCCGACTCGAACTCGAGCGCATGCTCGAGCTCCTCCTGCTCGAGGCGCCCGCTCCGGAGCAGGTAGAGAAGCGCGCCCGGGTCGACCGAGCCCGAGCGGGTCGCCATCGGCACGCCCTCGAGCGGCGAGAAGCCCATCGTCGTGTCGACCGACCGGCCGTCCTGCACGGCCGTGACCGAGCAGCCCCCGCCGAGGTGGCACACGACCAGCCGCGGCACCCGCACCCGGGAGGCGACCCACTGCACGTTGATGCCGTGGAAGCCGTAGCGGCGCACGTCCCACTCGTCGCGCCAGCGCGCGGGAACCGCGTACGTCGAGGCGGCGTGCGGCAATGTCCGGTGGAACGCCGTGTCGAAGACCGCCACGTGCGGGACGTCCGGCAGCGCCTCCTGCGCGCGGAAGAGCGCCGTCAGCGCCGGTTTGTTGTGCAGCGGCGCGATCTCCTCGAGGCGGTCGAGCTCGCGCATGACCGCCACGTCGACTACGCGTGGATCGCGCAGGCGCGGCCCGCCGTGGACGACGCGGTGGCCGACCGCGTCGGCGGGCACGAAGTCCTGCACGGGCTCCGACTCGTCGCCTCGCACCACGTGGAGCTTCAGACTGGTGGAGCCGGCGTTCACCACGAGCACGTCCACGGAAGGAGATTCTCATGACCGATGACGACCTCCGCCTGATCGACGCGTACTGGCGCGCCGCGAACTACCTCTCCGTGGGCCAGATCTACCTGCTCGACAACCCGCTCCTGCGCGAGCCGCTGGGCCGGGAGCACGTGAAGCCGCGGCTGCTCGGCCACTGGGGGACGACGCCCGGGCTCAACTTCCTCTACGCCCACCTCAACCGCGCGATCCGCGAGCGCAGCCTCGATGCGATCTTCGTCTGCGGCCCGGGCCACGGCGGCCCGGCCGTGGTCGCCCAGTCGTACCTCGAGGGGACGTACTCCGAGCTCTACCCGCACGTCGGGCGCAACGAGGACGGACTGCGCGAGCTGTTCCGGCAGTTCTCGTTCCCGGGCGGCATCCCGAGCCACGCCGCGCCCGAGACGCCCGGCTCGATCCACGAGGGCGGCGAGCTCGGCTACGCGCTCTCGCACGCGTACGGCGCCGCGTTCGACGCGCCCGAGACTCTCGTCGCGGCCGTCGTCGGCGACGGCGAGGCCGAGACGGGACCGCTCGCGACGAGCTGGCACTCGAACAAGTTCCTCGACCCGGAGCACGACGGCAGCGTGCTGCCGATCCTGCACCTCAACGGCTACAAGATCGCCAACCCCACCGTGCTCGCGCGGATCGGCGAGGAGGAGCTCGTCGACCTGATGCGCGGCTACGGCCACGAGCCGTTCGTCTTCACGGCCGGCTTCGACGACGAGGAGCACAGGTCGATCCATCGGCGGTTCGCCGAGCAGCTCGACACCGTGCTCGACCGGATCGAGGAGATCGGGATCCGGGCGAGGCACGAGGGACTGCAGGGGCGGCCGCGCCGGCCGATGCTCGTCTTCCGTACGCCGAAGGGCTGGACGGGGCCGCGCGAGGTCGACGGCGTCCAGATCGAGGGCACCTGGCGCGCCCACCAGGTGCCGCTCGCCGAGGTGCGCACGAATCCCGACCACCTGCGGCAGCTCGAGGCATGGCTCCGCTCGTACCGGCCCGAGGAGCTGTTCGACGAGGCGGGCGCGCTGCGGCCCGACCTGGCCGCGCTCCCGCCGGAGGGCGAGCGGCGCATGAGCGGCAACCCGCGCGCCAACGGCGGTCTCCTGCTCCGCGACCTCGACCTGCCCGACTTCCGCGACTACGCCGTCGAGGTCGAGCGGCCGGGAGGCGTGACGGCGGAGGCGACGCGCGTGCTCGGCGCGTGGCTCCGCGACGTCGTCGCTGCGAACCGCTCCGACTTCCGGATCTTCGGCCCCGACGAGACCGTCTCGAACCGGCTCGGGGACGTCCTCTCGGTCACCGACAAGCAGTGGGACGCCGAGATCGAGCCGGTCGACGAGTCGCTCGCGCCGAGCGGCCGCGTGGTCGAGATGCTGTCGGAGCACCAGTGCCAGGGCTGGCTCGAGGGCTACCTCCTCACGGGCCGCCACGGCCTCTTCGACTGCTACGAGGCGTTCATCCACATCGTCGACTCGATGTTCAACCAGCACGCGAAGTGGCTGAAGGTGACGCGGACGATCCCGTGGCGGCGGCCGATCGCGTCGCTCAACTACCTGCTCAGCTCGCACGTCTGGCGCCAGGACCACAACGGCTTCTCGCACCAGGATCCCGGCTTCATCGACCACGTGGTGAACAAGAAGGCCGAGATCATCCGCGTCTACCTGCCGCCGGATGCGAACTGCCTCCTCTCGGTCGCCGACCACTGCCTGCGCAGCCGGCACTACGTGAACGT
>DASQQF010000016.1:0-11238 GCA_035643535.1 Gaiellaceae bacterium | reverse complement strand
ACCAGCCGGCCGGATCGGTGGTGGGCGTCGAGCTCTTGCTGACCGCGATCATCTCCGACGAGCCGCCGTCGAACGCGCCGGTCGTCGGATTCTGGTCGATCTCGAGGATCGTCATGAACCACCGGCCCGTGCCCGGGTCGTAGTAGCACCGCGGATCGCTCAGGAACGGCCCGTACGTGTACGACACGCTCGAGTCGTTGCGGTTGATCTGGTGCTTGCCGGTGAAGAACCGGGTCAGCGACGTCGGCGAGCTCGCCTGCTGTCCACTCGTGTCGTAGATCGCGAACACGTCGTTGACGGGCTCGATCACGTAGCCGTTGCCGGCGCAGAGCCCCTGGTCGGGCGGCTCGAGGCTGAACTGGTTGCCGCCGTCGGCGACGTTGCGCTGGTCGTAGTGGTTCAGACCGGCGAAGCTCGTCGTGAGCTCGTTCCCGGGGCTCGAAACGGCCACGGTTGCCGGCCGCGGAACGAACCTCGCAGGCACGTGTGCGGCGCTCTGCGAGTTCGGGATGGCCCGGTTGACCTCGTCTTGTCCGGGCGACTGCTGCACCTCGTTCGGCCCGACTGTCGGCGCGGCGCCCGCGAACGCGACACCCGCTGTCAGCGCGGCGACCGCGAGAACGAGCAGCAACGCGAGCTTGCGATGCCTCATCTCAGGACTCCCCCTTTCCCGTCGTGGTTCCTCATGCCACTGCGGTGGCGCCACCCTTTCAGATGCGTGCGGGGAACGCAACAACGAACCTGCGTCTTACATCTCCGCTGCTGCAGCGGGTCGCGACGGCAACGAGCGAGGGCCCGCCGGAGCGGGCCCTCGCCTCGTCGCAGTGACTGCTCGGAGTGCTGCCTAGCAGCCCGTCGCCGGCTGGCGGAAGCCCGGGAACGGGTTGAGGTCGCCCATGAAGGTGTAGCGACCGACGTTCGCCGACGCCGTCTGCGTCGGCTCGGAGACGGTGTTCGGTGCCGTCCGCATGAACCACGGCAGGAACACCTCGTCCTCGGGATGGTAGTACCCGTCGGCGCTCTGCGAGCCGTCGGGATTCGGACCCTGCTCGTACTTGTTCTTCCCCATCGCGAAGCCGATGGCCACGACCGGGTCACCGGTCTCGAGGATGCCGGTGCACCCGTACTGCGGCGCCGTCGGCGTCACCCACGGCTCGACGAAGTTGTTGACGAACGGGTCGTCGGCCCACTCGCTGACCTCGTGCGACAGCGCGTGGATGTCCTGCAGCGCCCAGTACGTGCCGCCGTTCGCCCGCGCATAGAGGCCTGGTGCGACGTACGAGGCCCAGGCGAACGTCTGGAGCTTGGCCTGGCCCTTCGAGTTGCCGCTGCCGTAGCCGAGACCGACCGGGATCGTCCCGTGGAACCCGATCACGCAGCAGTTGTGCGGCGCGCCGATGTAGTTCATGACGTCGTTCGTCAGGTAGATCGGCAGGTGAGTCGGGTCGGCCTTCGTCTCGAGGTTCTTGATCTGCGTGGCCCACCAGTTGATGTCGACGTCGGCGAAGACCACGCCGCGGCCGCTCTGCAGGAGCGTGGCGTGCTTCTGCGGCACGACGATCGTCACGGTCGGCATGACGTTCGGGTTCAGCCGAACGTGGTAGTTGCTCGAGCCCGTCTGGTTGAACTGCGCCCGCATGGTCGCGTCCTCGAGCTGGAGCTGGTTGCCGGCATCGCCCTGCGAGAGCGTGCCGCCCGCGCCTCCACACTCGGCGGTGTTCGGGCCGCAGGAGGCAACCGTCGCCGCGGGAGTCGTGCCGTAGTAGTTGTCGGCGAACTGCGGCGACGCGAGCGTCGCACCGAGGACGTCGGCGCCATTGAACGTCCAGTCCTGGCCTCCGTACTGGACGACGACGTTGATCGGCGTGATGTCCGCCTGGACCGTCACGTCACACCCCGTGCCCGGGCAGGTGCTCGGGTCGGCGCCGACCATGTTGTAGCCGTACGTGACGCCGTTGCTCGGATCGAGTGTCGTTCCGAACCAGTGCGGGATCGTGCGGACGCCGGCCGGCTCGGGAGCGGCGCCGCCGGTCAAACCACCGACGGTCGTGAACTCCGCCTTCAGCTGCGAGTCGCTGATCACCGGGATCGACGACGACTTCGAGCCGGCCGCCGAGGCCGTCCCGACGACGACGACTGCGATCGCGGCGAGGCCGAGCAGCAAGCCGAGCTTGCGATACCTCATGCTGAGAACTCCCCCTTCGCGTTGTGGTCCGTCATGCCACTGCGGTGGCGGCACCCTTCCAGATGCGC
The DNA here is from genome assembly GCA_035643535.1 of Gaiellaceae bacterium. Taxonomy (GTDB): domain Bacteria; phylum Actinomycetota; class Thermoleophilia; order Gaiellales; family Gaiellaceae; genus Palsa-739. Next base: position 8,985 of record DASQQF010000016.1, on the reverse strand, counting down.
GCGGGGAGCGCAAGAAAGAACCGATCCGCTGGACGTCAATTGCTCTCTCCGTTCCGCGCCGGCCGGCGCCTCCGACAGGACTGGCGAATCCTGAACGGGCAACGCCGTCTCCGCAAGCGGGATCCCTCGAACGAGGGATGGCCGCCCGAAGGCGGCCATCCGTGCGCGAACGTGCTTGCGGTGCGGCCTAGTGCTGCCGGTGGCCGTGGCCGCCGTGGCCGTGGCCGTGGCCCGCCAGCGCCGGCAGCAGGCCAGCCGCGTTCGGCGTTCCCAGCCCGGTCACCGGATCCCAGCCGGGGCCGGCGTCGTAGCCCTGCCCGCCGATCTCCGCGACGTCGTTGTTGCCGGTCGTGACGTCGTGGAAGGCCGCGCCGTACTTCGGCGGCGACTGCGCGAGCCGGTAGAGCGACCCGTTGATGCTGCCGAGATCGTGCCCCGCCATCTGGTCGGCGTCGGCCGCGAGCGCCGCCCACTGAGGCGAGCCGGCGCTCGTGCCGCCGAAGATGAAGAAGGCCGGATCCGTCGGCTGGAGCCCGTTGAGCAGGTTGCAGATGGCGCAGTGGGTGAGGACACCGCCGTTGACGCCCGCGTCGTAGGAGACGTCCGGGACGCCGCGCGCCGGCTGCGGTCCGCCGCCGTCCACCAGCGAGCGCTGCCAGAACGGGCGGCCGAAGATCGTGCTGAAGCCGCCGCCGCTGCAGTTGACGTCGGTCGGGTCGACCGCGGGCGGGTTGCAGCCGATGTAGGACGGCGTCGTCCAGGCCGTCTCGCCGAGGTAGTTGCCCGTCGGGTCGTCGGCGTTGAGCGTCGTGCCGCCGACGGCGGTGACGAACGGGTCGACCGCCGGCCAGCTCGCGGCGAGAGTCGCCGCGCTGCCGTCGCAGTTGAACTGCGATGCGCCGCTGTCGCCGGTGGAGGCGAACGTCGTGATGCCCTCCGCCGCGGCCTGCGCGAACAGCAGATGCCACCTGAGGAGATACGCAGGGTCGACGCACGAGTCGGCCTCGCCCCAGCTCTGCGACATGACGTCGCCGAGGTGTTGGTCGACGGCGTACTTCTCGGCCGCGTAGAGGTCGGAGTCGTTCGCGCTCGCACCCTCGACGAGCACGATGTTCGCCGCAGGCGCCATCGCGTGCGCCCAGAGGACGTCGAGCGTGATCTCGGCCGCCCAGCCCACCTGGTTCGGATCGTTGATGTCGAACGCCGGCACGCCCTGCGGCGCCACGACCGTGTAGCTCGGCGGAGCCGGCAGGCCGAAGGTCTCGTCCTGGATCGCGAGATCGGTCGGGATGTACGGATTCGAGTACGCGTCGACGATCACGATCGTCTTGCCTGCGCCGGTGACGCCCGAGCTGAGCAGCCCCGAGTAGCCGTACGCCTGCTGGATCTGCGCCGGCTGGTAGCAGCGCGGCCCGGCCGAGCCGTCGATCGGGCGGCTCTGGCAGCCGAAGTGCACGCTTCCCGGACTCGCCGTCTGCGGCCCCGAGATCTCCGGATGGACGTTGATCTGGCCGACAGCAGGCGACATGCCGTGAGACGCCGCAGCCGCCTGCGGCGACGCCGAGGCCGTGAACATCGCGAAGGCGGCCGCAGCGCCGAGCGCGATGAGCCCGAGCAGACGCCTGGGCGAGCGCAACTTGTGCTTCATGGACTCCCTCTCCCTCTGTGACCCGAGCACGGACCCCGCCGTGCTCCCGCAGAACTACCGGCTCATCCTGGGACAGCCCACGGGAAAAGACAAGGGTGAGATTGATCCCTGAGACGAGGGAATCTCAGCCGTGCGGCTTGGCCATCGCGCGGTAGTCGAGGGCCTCGTCGAGCACCGACTCCTCGACGCCCTCGTCCCGCGCGACCTCGCGCAGCGAGCGGCCGGAGGCGGCCGCCTCCTTCACGATCTCGGTCGCCCGGTCGTAGCCGATGTACGGGTTGAGCGCGGTCGCCGCCGACAGCGTCAGCTCGGCGTAGCGCTCGCACGTCTCCCGGTTCGCCTCGATGCCGACGACGCACTTCTCCGCGAAGAGCCGGCAGGCGCTCGCGAGCAGCTTCACCGAGTCGAGGACGTTGCGGGCGATGAGCGGCACGAAGACGTTGAGCTCGAAGTGGCCCTGCATGCCGCCGATGGCGATCGCGGCATCGTTCCCGATCACCTGCGCGGCGACCTGCGTCACGACCTCGGGCATGACCGGGTTCACCTTGCCCGGCATGATCGAGCTGCCCTTCTGCAGCTCGGGCAGAGCGATCTCGGCGAGCCCCGCGCGCGGGCCCGAGCCGAGGAAGCGGATGTCGTTCGCCACCTTCGTCAGCGAGACGGCGACGGTCTTGAGCGCGCCCGACGCCTCGACGATGCCGTCGCGGGCCGCCTGCGCCTCGAACGGGTCGGCGGGCGGCGAGATCGCGAGCCCCGTCTCCTGCGCGAGCAGGTCGCGCACGCGCGCGGCGAACTCGGGGTGCGTGTTGAGGCCGGTGCCGGTGGCGGTGCCGCCGAGCGGGATCTGGCCAAGCCGCGGCAGGGCGTCCCGGACGCGCGCGATCCCCTGGCGCACCTGGGCCCCGTAGCCGGCGAACTCCTGCCCGAGCGTCACGGGCACCGCGTCCATCCAGTGCGTGCGACCCGACTTGACGACGTCGTCGAACTCCTTCGCCTTCGCCTCGAGGGAGGAGGCGAGCAGGTCCATCGCCGGCAGGAGGTCGTTCACGATCTCGTCGAGCGCGGCGAGGTGGACGGCGGACGGGAAGACGTCGTTCGACGACTGGCCCATGTTGACGTCGTCGTTCGGGTGGACGTCCGCGCCGGCGAGGGTGGCGATCACCTCGTTCGCGTTCATGTTCGAGGAGGTGCCGGAACCGGTCTGGAAGACGTCGATCGGGAACTGGTCGTCGAGCTCGCCGGCGACGATCCGCCCGGCGGCGTCCGCGATCCGGCCCGCCTTGTCGCCGTCGAGCAGGCCGAGATCCGCGTTGGCGCGCGCGGCGGCGCCCTTGATGCGCCCGAGCCAGCGCGCGACCGGCGCGGGGATCGGCTCGCCCGAGACGGGGAAGTTCGCGACCGCCTTGGCGGTCTCGCCGCCCCAGAGCTCCTGCCGCTCCTGCGCCTGCGCCATGGCGCCGAGTCTAGGCGAGCCGACGCTGTCGACGCTCCGGGTATCCCCGCAGACCTACGCCGGGGACGGAAGCCGCCGCTCGGCGACCGGATGCGCCCGCAGCTCGCGCCGCTCGTCGTCGGTCAGGTCGAGCATCGGAGCCCAGCCGAGGTAGCCGCAGTGTGGGCATTCGGGCTCGTCGAAGTGCTTGAAGACGTCACGGCGGGCGATGCGAGAGGTGCCGCAGCGGAGACATTCGACGACGAGCGACTCCATGTGCCGGTTCCATCGGCGTCGGGGCCCTCGCCTGCCTCCCTCGTTCGAGGGACTCGCCTCTGCTACGCCGAGCGGCTCGCGGCCCGCTCGGCGGCCGCGAGGAGCTCATCCCAGGTGCAGAGCTTCACGCGCGGGCGGCCGAGCTTCTCGCCGGCGGCCCGCTCGACCGCGTCGATCGCCGCCCACCCCACGTACTCGACGACACCTACGCCCCGCTCCGCGAGCAGCGCGTCGACGGCTGCGGCCGTCGCCTCCGGCTTCCGCTCGAGCCGTCCGGCGGCCGCGTCCTCGAGCAGCAGCTCGACGGTCTCGGTCGCGTCCTTCTTGTTCGTGCCGATCACCCCCGAGGGGCCGCGCTTGATCCAGCCGGCGCAGTAGACGCCCGCGAGCGGCTCGCCGTCCGGTCCGAGGACGCGGCCGCGCTCGTTCGGGATCGTCCCCCTCCGTTCGTCGAACGGGACCTCCGGCAGCGCGACGCCCCGGTAGCCGACGCTGCGGAAGACGAGCTCGCACGAGAGCGTCTCGCGCTCGTCGGTGGGGACGGGCCGCTCGTTCTCGTCCAGCTCGTTGCGGACGAGCTCGACTCCCTCGACACGCTCGTCGCCGAGGATGGTCACCGGCGAGCGGAAGAAGCGCAGGACGATCCGCTTCGGCTTTCCCTGCGGCTCCCGCGCCGCGTAGCCGCGCAACACCTCGAGGTTGCGCTCGGCGTTCGTGTCCTTCGGCTCCGCCCCCTCGAGCTCGGCCGGATCGACGAGCACGTCCGCCCCCTCCAGCTCGCCGAGCTCGCTCAGCTCCGGAGTCGTGAACGCGCCCTGGGCAGGACCGCGCCGGGCGACCATGACGATCTCCTCGATACCCGCGCCGCAGATCGCCGCGATCGCCGCGTCGGTCGTGTCGGTCGGGCTCAGCTCCTCCGGCGTCAACGCGAGCATGCGGACGACGTCGAGCGCGACGTTCCCCGCCCCGACGACCACGACGCGCCGCGCGCGCTCGAGCGCGAAGTCGAGCTCCTGGTAGTCGGGGTGGCCGTTGTACCAGGCAACGAGCTCGGTGGCCGCCCAGGATCCGGGCAGATCCTCACCCGGAATCCCCATCTGGCGGTCGGTCTGCGCGCCGACCGAGTAGACGACGGCGTCGTAGAGGCGCGCGAGGTCGGCGTGGTGGAGGTCGCGGCCGATCTCGACGTTGCCGAGAAAGCGGAAGCCCGGCCGCTCGGCGATCCGCTCGAAGGCGCGTGAGACGGACTTGATCTTCGGGTGGTCGGGAGCGACGCCGAGGCGGACGAGTCCCCACGGCGTCGGCAGCCGTTCGATCAGATCGACCTCGACCGGTACGTCGGCGCCGAGGAGCGCACCGGCGGCGTAGAAGCCGGCAGGCCCGGAGCCGACGACGGCGACACGCAGCGCCTGCTTGTCCCCGTTCGCGCTCATCGCGAACGCATCTTTAGCGGAATCCCCGGCGGGCGAATCCGCTAATGGCCGCAGCCGTCACCGCTGCGCTTGCGCGTCAGTGCGAGCAGCCGGAGCCGCAGGACGGGCCCGCATCGGCGGGAGCCTCGCCCTCGGCCACCTGGAAGGAGTGGCCGCAACCGCAGGAGGAGACCGCGTTCGGATTGTCGATCTTGAACCCGGACTCCTGGATCGTCTCGAGGTAGTCGACCGTCGCGCCCGTCAGGTAGGGGGCGCTGAACGGATCGACGACGACGGCCACCCCCTCGCACTCGAACTCGAGGTCGCCCTCCTGGGCGCCGCGGTCGAAGCCGAGCCCGTACTGGAACCCCGAGCAGCCGCCGCCCTCGATCGCGACGCGGAGGACCGAGACGTCCTCCTCGCTCGCCATCAGGTCGCGGATCTTCGCCGCCGCAGCGGGTGTCAGCGATACGACGGACTCTGTGCGCTCGCGGATCTCCATCGGGTTCTCACTGTAGCAACGGACTTCCCCGCCACGTGGTCGCGCACCCTGGTGCGCACGCCGACTTTGTGACAGCGGCCGCACGCGTGGTTACAGGGATTCCTTCCCCGCAAGTGCACCCCGCGACAGTTGATAACGTCACCCGCGAGTTGGGTGCCTCGAGAGCGCGAACGGGTAAGGGGAGACGCGCGTAGATGCTGCAGAGCTGGTTGCCATTCCTGATCTACGGGCTCCTCGCGCTGACGATCCCGGCCTCGATGATCCTGATGTCGTTCACGATCTCGCAGCGCCCGGTGCGGCGGACACGGGCCCGCACCGTGCCGTTCGAGTCGGGCGTCTCGCGCGGGCCGATGGCGCGGCAGCGCTTCAACGTGAGCTTCTACCTGACGGCGATGCTCTTCATCGTCTTCGACATCGAGATCGTCTTCCTCTACCCGCTCGCCGTGCAGCTCCACGCGCTCGGCTGGTTCGGATTCTCGGAGCTCGCCTTCTTCATCCTCATCCTGCTCGTCGCCTACGTCTACATCTGGCGCAAGGGCGCCTTGGAGTGGTAGGGCGTCGTGGCTGACGAGCCGACCCGCCTCCGCGACTACGGCCTCCAGTCGGAGCGGCTGCTCTGGCCCACCAAGGGCCCGTCGCACTTCGAGGAGAACCTCGGCGTCGAGGAGCTCGAGCGCGCGCTCGGCATCACGACGCTCGAGAAGGCGGTCCGCTGGGCGCAGACGAAGTCGATGTGGCCCGACACGTTCGGGCTCGCCTGCTGCGCGATCGAGATGATGTCGATCGTCTCCTCCCGCTACGACCTCGCGCGCTTCGGGATGGAAGCGTTTCGCTCCTCGCCCCGGCAGGCCGACCTGCTCATCGTCTCGGGCCGCGTCGCGCACAAGATGGCGGAGCCGCTGCGCCAGATCTACGACCAGATGGTCGAGCCGAAGTGGGTGATCGCGATGGGCGTCTGCGCGAGCTCCGGCGGGATGTTCAACAACTACACGATCCTCCAAGGGGTCGACCGGATCGTCCCCGTCGACATCTACGTCCCCTTCTGCCCGCCGCGGCCGGAGGCGCTGATGGAGGGGATCATCCGCCTCCACGAGGCGCACCTCGCGGGCGTGCCGCCGGCGTACGAGCGGCAAGGAGTGGCGACGTGACCCACTGGGAGTCCGTGCCCGGCTACGTCTCCCACCGCGACGGACGCGACATGCCGACGGTCACGGTCGAGCGCGAGCGGATCCGGGAGGCCTGCCTCCACGCCCGCGACGAGCTCGGCTTCGCGATGTGCGTCGACCTCGTCGCCACCGACTACCTCGGCTGGGGGGGCAAGGGCGTCTCGGGCTACATCGGCACCGGCGGCGGGCGCGACATCATGCACCCGATGACGCAGGGGCTCCAGGCCCTTCCGCCGGCGAAGCCGAAGCGCTTCTCGATCAGCTACCACCTGCTCGCGCTCGAGCCGGGCGCGCCGCGCCTGCGCCTCCAGTGCTGGGCGGACGACGGCGAGCCCGTGCCGAGCGTCGTCTCCGTCTGGCCGACCTGCGACTGGCACGAGCGGGAGCAGTACGACCTGATGGGGATCGAGTTCGAGGGCCATCCCAACCTGAGCCGGATCCTGATGACCGACGACTGGGAGGGCCACCCGCTCCGCAAGGACTATCCGCTCGGCGGCGAGCCCGTCCGCTTCAGTGACGCCGAATGAGCGTAGGCTTGACGGAGCTCATCAGAGAGCGGAGGCGCCGGCTCTGCCGGCGTCGGGAGCGGGAGTGACGAGCGCCCCGACAGCCGCCAGGCGCCGCTCGGCGATCGTCGCGACGCCGCAGTACGAAGGCTCGCGGATCCCGCCGCGCGTGCCGACGATCCTCGACGTCCCGGAGGAGCTGCGCTCGAGCGAGGACGTCTTCCAGGTCAACTTCGGCCCGAACCACCCTTCGACCCACGGCGTCCTGCGCCTGATCGTCGACCTGCACGGCGAGGAGGTCGTCGGCGTCTCGGCCGTGATCGGCTACCTCCACACCGGCTTCGAGAAGAACATGGAGGCGAAGACGTACTGGAAGTGCGTCACGTATCCCGAGCGGATCGACTACGTCGGCTACCAGAACAACGAGCTCGTCTACGTGCTCGCGGTCGAGCAGCTGCTCGGGCTCGAGGCGCCGGCGAAGGCGAGCTGGATGCGGATGCTGCTCTGCGAGCTGAACCGGATCCACTCCCATCTCGTCTACCTCGGCACCTCCGCGCTCGAGCTCGGGGCGATCTCGATGTTCTGGTACTGCTTCCGCGAGCGGGAGACGATCCTCGACCTGTTCGAGCTCGTCACGGGGCAGCGGATGCACACCCGCTACTTCCAGGTCGGCGGGCTCGCGGAGGACATCCCGCGCGGCTTCTTCGGAGAGTGCCGCAAGTTCGTCGACTGGATGCCGCACGCGCTCGACGACTACCGCGGCATCCTCGACCGCAACCAGATCTGGCTCGAGCGGACGAAGGGAGTGGGCGTCCTCTCCGCGCAGGACGCGATCGCGCTGGGGCAGACCGGGCCGAACCTCCGCGCCTCGGGCGTCGACTGGGACCTCCGCCGCGACCAGCCGTACCTCCACTACGAGCAGGTCGACTTCCACGTTCCCGTCTATCCGCACGGCGACGTCTACGACCGCTATCGCGTCCGGATGGACGAGATGGCCGAGTCGACGAACATCGTCCGCCAGTGCCTCGACAAGCTCGAGCGCATGGAGGGGATGCCGTGGATCGCCGACGACCGCAAGGTCGTGCTGCCGCCGCGCGAGGAGCTCCACACCTCGATGGAGTCCCTCATCCACCACTTCAAGATCGTCACCGAGGGCTTCCGCGTGCCCGAGGGCGAGGTGTACGTCGCGATCGAGTCGCCCCGCGGCGAGTCGGGCTGCTACCTCGTCTCCGACGGCGGGCCGAAGCCGTGGCGGGTCCACTTCCGCGCACCGTCGTTCGCCGCCCTCGAGGCGACGGCGACCTGCCTCCACCATGCGCTCGTCGCCGACCTGATCGCGATCGTCGGCTCGCTCGACGCCGTGATGGGAGACACCGACCGATGAGCACCTTCTACGAGGAGGTGCAGGAGCTGAAGACGCGCTATCCCGAGGGGACGCGCTCGGCGGTGCTGCCGGCGCTGCGGCTCGCGCAGGAGCGCGACGGCTGGCTCTCGCGCGAGGCGATCGAGGAGGTGGCGGACGCACTCGAGCTGACGCCGGCGTACTGCTACTCGGTCGCGAGCTTCTACGACATGTTCCATCTCGAGCCGGCCGGGCGGCACACGATCGACGTCTGCACGAACGTCTGCTGCGGGCTCGTGAACGCGCAGGCGGTGCTCGAGGCGTTCGAGCGCGAGCTCGGCGTCGGCCCGGGCGAGACGACACCGGACGGCGGGGTCACCCTGCGCGCGGTCGAGTGCCTCGGCGGCTGCTCGACGCCGACGATCGTCGCCGTCGACCACGTCTACCGCCAGTCGGTCAAGCCCGACGACGTCCCCGCGATCCTCGAGGAGCTCGCACGTGACTGACACGACCGTCCGCGTCGTCGACGGCCCGGCGCTCGTCCTCGCGGGCTACGAGGGCGAGCCGCTCCGCAGCCTCGAGTCGTACCGCGCGGTCGGCGGCTACGAGCCGCTCGAGCAGGCGCGGACGCGGGACCCGGGAGCGGTGATCCAGGAGATCGTCGAGTCGAACCTCCGCGGGCGCGGCGGCGCGTTCTTCCC
>DASQQF010000015.1:0-9684 GCA_035643535.1 Gaiellaceae bacterium | reverse complement strand
CCGCCTCCGCCCGCAGCTCTCCGACCTGAACGTGTCGCGGGTGGGCGAGCTCGAGCCGGCACTCCAGGCATGGCGGCATGCCGCGCTCCGCTACTGGAGCGTCGACGGCTGGTTGACGGTCGAGTCGATCCAGCCGCTGCTCGCACGGCTCGACGCCGTCCGCGACGCGTTGCGCCACGGCCGCCGCCGGCTCGAGCTGGCGGACGTCTGGCGGCTGATGCAGGCGCCGATCGACGAGGACGGCCTGCCGCTGCTCGCGACGCTCGCCGCCGCACTCGCCGGCGACCTGCCGCAGCGGACGGTGCTCGGCTGGATCCTCGACCCGCGTCGACTCGACGCGGCCGGGCTCGAGGAAGCCGAGCAGGCGGCACGCGAGGCGTCGATCCTCCGCTGGTTCGCGCTCCAGTACCCCGGCGTCGCCGGCGTCACGATCGAGCGGGCGGCGGCGCTCGAGGAGGCCGCGGCGGCACGGGTCGTCCGTGCCCTCCGCGCCGAGATCGACGATCCGACGATCGGCCGCTGCCGGGTGTGCGGGGCGCGGACGGCGCCGTGGGCGAGGCTCTGCGACCGCTGCTATGCGGCGCGCGGCCACCGCACCGGACGGCGATAGCGGGAAACCCCGCAGGGCCGGTCGTGGAGGGTGCCGATGCGGCCGTTTCCGCTCGTCGGCACCGTGACCGCATGAGCGCAGAGCAGTTCCAGGCCGCCCACGAGCTCTTCCTCGTGTGGACCGACCATCTCCGGAGCGCCGCGCGACGCCTCCCGAAGCTCGAGCCGGCCCAGCGCGAGGAGCTCGTCGCGGAGATCGTCGCATTCCTCCGCGAGGAGGTGGAGCCGCACATGCGGGTCGACGAGCAGGTGCTCTATCCGACGACGGCGGGCAGGCTCGGCACGCAGCTCGTGACGGCCGCGATCGCCTACGACCACCGCGCGATCCGCAGGTGGATCGCGCGGCTCGCGGAGGCGGGTCCGGAGGACGTCGCGACCCTGCAGGAGCTCCTGTACGGCCTCGACGCCCTCATCCGGGTCCACCTCTGGAAAGAGGACGAGCTCCTCGTCCACCCGCTCGGCTCGGCCACGTGGCCGGCCTCCGGCGCGTAGGGGCCGCTAGGCGGCCGCCTTCGCGGCGTTCTTGGCGAGCTTCGCCTTCAGTCCGACCTTGCCGGCCTTTCCGGCGCCCTGGAGCGCCATCGCCTTCTTGCTCCGCCGCGGCGGCTGGGTCTTCGTGAAGAGCGCCATCCCGATCTCGAACACGCCGATCCCGAGATGCGGGACCCAGTGGTTGATGCCACGCTTCCGCGCGCCCGTGAACTGGGGGATGAGTGCGAGCGCCGCCCCGTTGATCCCGTCCAGCGCAAGGTGGACCGGCATCGGCACGACGTGCTCGACGCTCATCTCGTAGTCGGTGATGTTCGCGTAGAGGGTCTCCATGCCGCCGACGACACGCGCGATCAGGCCCTCGGGGCTGTCGTCGCGCAGCCGGAAGATCTCGGGCGCGGCGATCAGGATTGCCGCGAGCCCGTGGTCGACGGCTCCGTGGACCTTCGTGGGGATGAACCGGACGCCCATCTCTGTCTCCCTTCGTCGTTACGCGCTACGGAGTACCGCAGGCGGCCATCCCTACACTTGCCGCCGATGGCGAGGCAGGCAGGAGAGAAGCTGATCGTCGACAACCGGCGCGCGCGGCACGACTACGAGCTCTCGGACCGCGTCGAGGCGGGCCTCGTGCTCACCGGCACCGAGGTGAAGTCGCTGCGCGCGGGCCAGGCGACGCTCCAGCAGGCGTACGGCGAGGTGCGCGGCGGCGAGGCGTGGCTCGTCGGGCTCCACGTCCCCGAGTACACCGAGGGGAACCGTGCGAACCACGATCCGGACCGGCCGCGCAAGCTCCTCCTGCACCGGCGCGAGATCGAGCGGCTCGCCTCGCGCGTCGCCGAGCGCGGGTTCACGATCGTGCCGACGCGGCTCTACTTCAAGGACGGGCGGGTCAAGTGCGAGCTCGCGCTCGCCCGCGGGAAGGAGCGGCGCGACCGGCGGCGCGACATCGCCGCCCGCGACGCGCAGCGGCAGATCGAGCGCGAGCTGAAGAGCCTGCGGCGCTAGGAGGACTTCTCGCGGCCGTCGAGCCGGATCGTCCACGGCTCGATGCTCTCGAGCAGCAGATGCGAGTACGCCCACGGGTCGAGGGCCCAGATCGCCTCGACCTCGTCCTCGGAGGCGGCCTCCATCGCGTGCGCGACCCGGCCGTCCGGAAGCGTGCCGCCGAGGACGATCTTGCCCTGCTCGACGAGAGAGTCCATGTAGGCGGCGTGCTCGGCCCAGAGCGTCTGCTCCTCGAGCGGGAGCCCCGGGTCGAAGTCGGGCCCGGCCTGGCGCAGGACGACGTGGAACATCGGCACGGGTACAATTCCTACACGACATACGGGGGCGACCTGGCTTCGACGTGGTCGATCCATCCGGATGAGCTGCAAGCCGAGGTCGCCGGTTGGCCTCGTAAATCCACCGGCACAACGCAAGTGCGAAGAACGATCTCGCACTCGCCGCCTAGGGAGACCTAGTCGGCGACGCCGCCCCGGGTTGGGCCCGTGGCCCGGAGGCGGCGCCAACGAACGGGCTCGGCGCCGAGGGAGAGCCAATCGCCCGGAGCGCGACACGAGAGGATGGCTAGTCCGTCGGTAGGGCGGCTGCACCCCGGCCGGCGGGCGAAACGAAAGGGCAGCCTATGCTTGTAGACGCTCAGCCGGTGCGGCTGCGGACGCGGGTTCGATTCCCGCCGCCTCCACTTTCCCTGCTAATCGCGGTGTTTTCGACCCGCACCGAAAACCTGTGAGGTTCCGGTCGCTCGTGTACGCTCGATGCATGGGCCGCGGCGCCGGATCGAACGAGCGCGATTCAAGGAGGCACGATCTCGCCGACACGCTGCGGAATCCGGAGTGCCGAGCGAAGCTTTCGCTCCTCCACAACGAGATGTTCGAGAAACTCGCGCCCGCGGTTAACGGTCCGATCGTCAGAACCGGTCGCGACCATCGTGGCCGCCTAGTCTTCGGCGACGCTCTCGACTGAGCGCCTGACCGTCGGCCCTGACTGCCAAGATTCGAGGCATGGGGGCTACTGATCGAACCTCTCTGCGGGAGGCCCTGCGAGAGCATCCCTCGTCCATCCTTGCGCTGCTTGCCGAGCGAGGTGCGCGTGATGTCCGGCTCTTCGGTTCGCTGGCTCGCGGGGATGATGAGATGCAGAGCGCAGCTCCTTCACGCCCGGCTCGATGTCGTGACACCTCGCACCCTGCGCGACGACGTCCGCGCGGCGGCGCTCGCGGAGGCCGTTCCGCTGGGAGTCGGCGTGAGGTTCTGCGCCTCGGCGACATCCGCGACGCCGTAGCCGCCATTCGTGACCACATCGCGAGCGGTTCGTTCGACCAGAAGACGAGCGATGCGGTTCTCTACAACCTCGTCGTCATCGGCGAGGCAGCGGCGCAGATCTCCGACGAAGCTCGGGGTCGCGCGCGGGAGCGCGCCCCGGAGGAGATCCCGTCGGATGGCGGGACCTCCTCCGGGGGGACGTCGGGCCTACGGTGCGGCTGCGACCTGGACCTGTGTGCCGGTTCCACTCCACGTGAGCGGCACGCCGAGCGGCAGGAACGGCAAGGCTTCCCAGGTGACGACGATCTGGAGCCAGTTCGAATGCCGTGCGTCGGAGATGGTGAAGTCGGCGGTCGCCAGCCCGCCGATGATCGACACGTCGTGCATCACGATCTGGCCTCCGCTGTCCGACCAGCCGGTCGGTGGCGCGTCGAGCGAACCGGACGAGTGCCCAGCCCCGACCTGACCGCCCGACGAAGGCGGGTTGCCGCCAGCGGTCGTGTGGATGCAGTCGGTGTTCTGGTAGTCGCCACCGTTCGCGTCGAGCTCGGCCCAGAACCAGAAGTTGCCGCCCTGCACGTTGTTGGCGCTGATCTCGACCTGATAGAGCGCGCGGGTGCCGTAGTCGGCACGCGCCGTCGCACCCGTTCCTGCGAGTAGCGCCCCGATGGTTGCGCTCGCGACCAGCAAGAAGAGCACGCTTCTGCGACGCCGGTCTCCCATTTCCCCTGCACCTCCGCCGTAGAGGGTGTGCCCCACACACCCCGGATCGGGCGACGCTAACCCGCTTCCGCACATGTGTCAAGACGCACGACCGGCCGTGAACGCGTCGTGCGTCTCAGGTGACGCGGCTTCGTAGCGCCTGGACTGCCGCGGTGCCTGCGCCGCGGCCTGAACAACATGGCGAAACGGAGCGCTTCGCCAGCACCCTCATCGACGGCCGGGCCGCGGAGCCGTCCAGCGGGTCGGCAGCGAGCGGCACCGCCGCCTTCGCCTGGGGGCCCGACCGGCACGAGCGCCTGAGACCACGCCGCTCACCCGGCCGCACGACTCACCCGGCTCGGCGTGATGAACGACGTTGTCGGGACGAACGGCTGGCCGACCCCTGGCCTCTCGTCGGGTTCATGACCTGAACTGCGCTTCGGTTTACGCGCGCCTGACACACGGCTGGTGTCTGTCGGGGAGGATCAGCCCGAACCGTCGGCGGCGAGCTGTGTCATCGACGGCGAGATCCTCTTCGGCCCTTTCCTCGTCCGGGTCAGAGCGTCTCGCTCGACATTCGACGCAGCTTGTCCGCCGTCCGTCGATCCTGACGGGACGAGGAGGCCGGGAATCGAACCTGCGGCGGCTCACCCCCGGCCTTCACCCCTCGTCATGCCTGACGGCCTAAGTGCAGGCAATGCGGATCATGCCATAAGGCAAGGACTTGAGTACCCCCAGTCAGGGGATCTCGATTGTGGGGATTCACCGACATGTGTCCAGCTCGCCGCCGGCGGCCGCCATCGCAATCGCGAGGACGAGAGCAGGATCAGCCAGTGGGTCTGGCTCGACGCGACCCCCGGGGCGGCTCGCTTGCCTGTCGGAAGTCTGAGATGATCGGCGCGGGGTCGCCGAACCGACGGGAAAGGGGGTTGCCATGAAGGCGCGCAAGATCTCGGCAGTCCTCTGCTCGGGCGATCTCGAGCAGAGCCAGGCGTTCTACGAACAGGTTGTGGGGCTGACGCTGTCGCCGGAGACAGCCCCGAACCACCTTCTATTCGACTGCGGCGAGGGGACGACGCTGCTCGTGTACGGACGGCCCTCACCGAACAAGGCCGATCACACGCAGGTGCGGTTCTGGACCGATGACATCGAGCGCGACGTTCGGGAACTGGCGAGCCGCGGCGCTGTCTTCGCGGACTACGACTTCCCGACGCTCAAGACTGTCGATCACGTCGCCACGACGCCGGGCCTTGGCAGATCGGCCTGGTTCAACGATCCCGACGGGAATACGCTGGCTCTCTTCCAGCCCGAGTAGCCTCGCGAAGGGCACCGGCTCCTAGTCCGTCGCTCTGGGCTAGCGGTCTTCCCACCCAACTTCGTCGTGCGTGTCGAGTTTCCGCCAGAACGTCGGCCGCGGCTCCTCTGTGACCCCCACGGCCTCGAACATCGGTCCGATCGTAGGCGCCATCTCTTCGAAGAACCGCTGGAAGCTCTGCACGTCGGGCCATTCGTCCACGACCATGATCTGCCCGTCGTCGCTTCCGTAGAAGCGATGGGCGGTCAGGCCGTGCTCCTTCGCCTTGTCGGAGATACCGCGTATCGAGTCCTGGTTCTCTGCCGCAAACGCCTCCAGCCGATCCGGATCGCCGTGCATCTGCAGCGTCATGATCACTGACATCTCATGTCCTCCTCCTCGGGGGGTCGCGACAGTCTGAGGCCCTCGGGGCACGCCGGTCAAGCCCAGGGGCTCTCCGGTTGCAGCGTTACCTGGTCAGCTGAGAGCCCTGCCGAAGGTGGCCCTTCTCCGAACTGGGTCGTAGGGTGGATCGGATCGTGTGTAACGGTCTGGGTCGTCCACGGCAGTAACGGGTATGACGGGTGCTCCGACCCGCGCTGCCGAGGCTCGGTTTCGCGAGGTGTTCGCTCACCTTCCGGAGGTGGTGGCCTACGCGCGGCGGCGCGGTGGTCGCGATCCGGAGGCGATCGGCGCGGAGACGTTGACCATCGCCTGGCGGAAACTCGGGGATGTCCCGACGGACGACGCTCGCCCATGGCTGTACGCGACGGCTCGAAACCTGCTCCGGGCCGAGCGCCGGAGAATTCGTCCAGGGCAGCTCGTAGAGGATTTTCCGCAAGCGACGGTGCTCGAGCCTGAGGTCGGGCTGCTCGACCCGGAGCTGGCGCGCGCGCTTTCCGCCCTGTCCGCCCGCGACCGCGAGGCGCTGCTGCTCGTGGCCTGGGAAGATCTCACGCCCGCGCTCGCCGCTCGCTCTCTCGGCGTGACCCAGGCGGCGTTCCGAGTCCGCCTCCATCGCAGCCGAAGCCGCCTGCGCCGGTTGCTGGAGAGTGATGCCACGGTCTCTGCGGTTCCGCAGCTGAAAGTGGAGAAGCCATGACCGACGCGGCTCTCGACGCAACGCTCGAGCGCGTACGCGCCGCGAATCCCGCTCACCCGGTAGCGGCGGACACCGATGCCGTGTTCGCCGCGATCGTGAGCTCGTCCGGAGACCCGCGGTTCGGGCGGAATCGCTACCTGCCACGTGGAAGGACACGGCTGGCTCTCGTCGTCGTCGGCCTGTTCCTGGCCCTCGCCGGAACCGCGACGGCGATGTACTTCGCTCTCCGCGGCGGCCCAGCAGGGCTCGTCTTGCCGCGGCCCGGTCGCTACGTGGTGCTCGATGCCAATGGTCGTCCGCGCGAGATCTCGCGCTGGCGCTGTCCACGCCACCTGTCTTGCGGCAACTTCGACGGGGTCGCCCTGTCGGCGGACGGCAAACGGCTCGCCTTCTCCAGCAGCGCAGAAGGAGAGGATCGCAGCACCTATCCCGGATTCCACATCATCAACCTCGAGACGGGTGCCGACCGGCGGATCCCCGCCCTGCGGAGGTATGCGCAGACCGCGCCGCTTCGAGCACGTATCAGGCTCCAGGTCGATCAGGCGCGGATCTTCGGCTGTGCCACCCCCAGCTACCTCTCCTGGTCGCCGGACGGTTCCCGGATCGCCTACACCTGCTGGGGCACCTTCACGGGGACGCACATCTACACGATCCGGGTGGACGGAAGCGACCGTCATCTGATCCCCACGGGGACGGTCGATGCGTTCTCGCCGACCTGGTCGCCCGACGGCAAGCAGATCGCATTCTCGACCGGCCAGATACCGGCCAACTCGTCCGTCTACGTCGTCGACCTCGACGGACGGAACGAGCGACGGCTCGCAGCCGGTGCGCTGCCCGAGTGGGCCCCGAAGGGGAACACGGTCGCCTACATCGCGCCCGGCTGCGACCGGGCGCCCTGGTGGCGCAGTCGAATCCGTCTCGTGAGCGCCGCCGGCAGTGACGCAACACCCGCAGCGGGCGGTTGCGGGGGAATCGGCCCGAAGGGGTCCCGGATCGCGACATGGTCTCCCGACGGCAGCCGCATCGCGGTCGAGACCTGGAACGCGCTCTACGTCATGAACGCCGACGGCAGCGGCCTCGAGCGGCTGCGGCGCGGAAACTTCCTCGTACGCGGAGCAGGCGCCTCGTCCGGCGGCCCCCTCCTCCCACCGCTCTGGCAACCCCTATCGACCCGAAAGCAGAGGTGAGCGACATGATCGGGCAGCGCAGATCGAGGTTCCTGGCAGTCGGCGCGACCGGCATGTTGCTGGCTGCCCTCGTCGTCGAATGCGGGAGCGCTGGTGCTGCACCGCTCGCGGCGTCCGCCGTCCGGCAGGCGGCCGCCGCGTGCGACTCGACCAACCTGCCGGTCTGGTCGCCGGACGGGAAGCAGCTCGCGTTCGTCGGTCGGCGCCTGGGTCACGGACCGCTTGCCGCGCGCGCGATCTGCGTCGCGAACGCCGACGGGAAGAACGCGGCGCCGCTTCCGCACACGACCTGCACGAAGAGCTGCCGCCTCGACCTGATCGACTCACCCACACAGTTGTTCTGGGTAAGCCCGAACCTGCTCCTCTACGGCGACGACTTCCGGATCTTCACGATCCCCGTAGGCGGTACCCCGGAGCCCCTGGGGAACCAGCCCGGCTCGTTCGAGCAGTTCTCCGTCGATTCGGCGGGAGACCGGGTCGCCGCCGGGTCCGCGGACTGCCCGGACTGCGCCGGCCCCGTGACCGTTCTCGGGGTCCCACCCGGAAGCGTCGTCGGCAGGGTGGGCGGTGACAAGCTCGACAACGTCACGCCGAGCATCTCGCCCGACGGCAAGCAGGTCGTGTTCGTGCGCCAGCTCGGCCTCGACCCGAAGGGGATCTGGACGGCGTCGGCGGACGGCAGCCGACTACGGCTACTCGAGCACGCAGGCGGATCGCCCCTCTGGTCGCCGGACGGCGAGAAGATCGCCTACCTGCGGGGAAGGGCGCCGAACTGGCCGGCACTCCTCCTCGTCTCGCCGCGAGGCGGCAAGAGCATCACGCTCATACCGGGTGTCCCCTGTCCCTCTGTTGGGCGCTGCCGCAGCAACGGCGTGATGAGGCTCTTCGGCTGGTCTCCGGACGGAACGCAGATCGCCTTCGAGAACGGACAGCGACGCCTCGCGGTCGTCGACGCGACAAACGGCAAGGTTCGCGCGCTGCTCGGGCACTTCGAGCCGGCGAGCGTCGCCTGGGCGCCGGACTCGCAGGAACTGCTCGTCAAGACGTGGCCGAAGCGCGACAACCGCTGCGGCGATCTCTGGCGCGTGCCGGCCGGCGGCGGCAGGCCGCAGCTTCTGCGGAACTGCTAGCGACCGACCTGACTCGACGACCTGACCAAGGATGACCGGGATGCGCCAGCCTCCTTATGCCTGAGCGTTCAACCCGACGTTCGTCGCACGTTAGCCCTCGAGCACCACTGGCGAAGAGGCATCTGCCGGACGATGCTGATCGAGGAAGAAGTGGCGGGGGCGCTCCGCTCCGATGCCTGCGGCTGGCTGGATCGGCTGTCAGGCGCCCCCGCCTGAACGCCCGTCACGGAAGCACGCGGGCGACACCGAAGCCGCAACAACTTTCGGCACCCGACGCGGCGGAGTGCGTAACTCGAACGGGGGACGCGGCACGCGAGCGAGCCGCTTCCTACGGGACGACGCGCATTGCGCCCACGGCGCGCCGGCCGTCGGGGAAGGTGATGCGGACGTGCAGCAGGCCCGTCCCGGTCAGGGGGATACGGGCGCGGTACGACCCGTTCTGTGAGGGGACCGCCGCGAGGAGATGCCACGGCGGCCGACCGTAGGCACCCTCGAGACTCACGGTTCCGAGTACGCCGGGGGGCATCTGGCCCTGGATCGTGAGGAAGCCGCCGCGGTGGGCTCGCCGAGGAAGCCGAATCTTCCCGAGGCGAGCCTCGCCACTCGACGCCGATGCCGGCGTGGGGGTGTGCGATCCGATCGAAGGGATGTCGAAGTGGAGCGCGGGAACGATCGGGTGCCCGCGGGGCAGCTGGCCGAGGGCGAACGCTGCCGCCGACACCGCGATCGCGAGGCCGGCGCCGGGCAGGACTCCCACGCGCCTCGCCCCGGGTGCGCTTCCGCCGCTGCGGTTCCCCCCTGCGGGCGTGCCCAGGAACCGGCGTCGCTCTTCGTCCGTCCACTTCGCGTAGTCGCGGTCACGCCAGCCCATGACCGTCTGGTTCTAGATCCCCCTTGCCCTGGTGTC
>DASQQF010000014.1:0-17705 GCA_035643535.1 Gaiellaceae bacterium | reverse complement strand
GGGTCGTACCGCTCGATCGCGCCCATCAGCCCCAGCAGGCCGTACGAGACCAGGTCGCCCTCGTCGACGTGGGCGGGCAGGCCGGAGCCGAGCCGGCCGGCGACGTACTTCACGAGCGGCGCGTACGTGAGGACGAGCCGGTCGCGCAGCCGCTGGTCGCCGGTACGCCGGTATTCGAGCCACAGGCTCTGCGTCTCGTCGGCCCGCGCCACGACAAGAGAATACGGCGTCTCGCGGCGATCTCCTCAGCGACGGCGCCGGAACGCGCCCGCCGAGAGGGTCGCGAGCCATGCGGCGACCGCCGCTGCCGCCGCGCCCACGACGACGCGGCGCGCGCTTCCCGCACCGACGAGCGCGTCGGCGGAGACGGCCGCGAGCGCGACGGCCAGGAGCGCGAAGAGGAGAGCGAGCGCGCGCCGCTGCACGCGCGCACGTTACTCGTCGGGCAGGGACTCCTCCCGCTCGCCCTCGTCCTCGCCGTAGCCCTTTTCCTCCTGCGGGGCGAGGAGCTCGTCCTCCTCGGAACGGTTCTCGAAGCCCTCGGGCTCTTCCATCAGTCCACTCATGACGCGCTCGTCCCCGTCGCGGTCGCCCCGGAAACGCGCGGGTACACTCCGACGCGGTACAGGGGCGTAGCTCAGTTGGTAGAGCGGCGGTCTCCAAAACCGTAGGTCGGGGGTTCGAGTCCCTCCGCCCCTGCTCGCCGATCGCAGGCCTTGCCTGCGCACACGGCGTGTCGTAGCGTCGTCCGCAGGTGACCGAAGGAAACGGGACCGGACCGGCCGGCGAAGCCGACGCCCTCGAGACGACTGCGCTCACCGACGTGAACCGGCACCGCGCAGGCGAGGAACAACGCGCCGAAAAGCGGCTAGCCTGACCGGCCGTGGGTCGGGGTTGGGGGCTCAGGCTCGTAGCAGGCGTGGCGGTCGCAGCCGTCGCCGCCGCGCTCGCCGCGGCCGCCCACGCCACGACGGCGACGGTCACGCGCGCGGGAGCGATCCTCTTCGACGGCCGCCCCGTCTTCCCGATCGTTCTCTCCCCGGGGCCGCCCCTCGGCTCGACGACCCCGTGGGGCACGAACGGCCTCGCCGAGACGGTCTCGGCCGGAGTCAACGTGTTCAGGACCGGACCCGGCGGCCCCTGGACGAGCGGCGACATCGCATCCACGGCAGCCCTCGACCGAACGGTGGCGGCGCTCGGCGCCTACACGTGGGTCAATCTCAACGGCTACGCACGCGCGGCGCCGGGGTCCGCGGACGACCGGGCGCTCGCGCACGTCGTCCGGAGGCTGACGAGCGATGCCGGCGGAAGGGCGATCGCGTTCTGGAAGGGCCTCGACGAACCGTGGTGGCGCGGGCTTCCTCCCGCGGCACTGCAGTTCGCGTACTGCCGCGTCACGTCGCGCGGCCTCGGGCCCTGGTGTCACGGCGAGCCGCCGCTCGCCCCCGGCCCGCTCTGGGTGACGATCGAGGCGCCGCGCGGCACCGCGGCCGCACTCGCGAAGTACACGACGGTGACCGACGTCCACGGCGTCGACGACTATCCGGTCACGCTGGCGAACGAGGCGTCGCCGCCGCTCTACCAGGTCGGGCAGTGGACGGCCGCGATCGCCGCCGTCACGCCTTCCGCGCCGGTCTGGACGACATTGCAGATCTGCGCGAGCGGCAGCCACGACCCCTCGACGGGTACGTTCGTGCTCCCGACGCTGCAGCAGGAGCGCTACATGGCGTACGACGCGATCCTCAACGGCGCCCGCGCCCTCGCCTTCTACGGCGGCAACATCGCAGGCTGCTGGAGCCAGACCGACGCGCAGTACGGCTGGAACTGGACGTTCTGGCAGTCGGTGCTGAAGCCCCTCGTCCAGGAGCTGTCCGCCTCGAGCCCGATCGCGCCGGCGCTCGTCAGCGAGGCGACGAGCGAGCCGGTCACGACGAACGACCCCACCACCGAGGCGGTGCTGCGACAGGGCACGTCCGTCGACGACCTGTGGCTGATCGCGGCTCGCAGCGGCATCGGCACCGCGGAGGTCACGTTCAGCGGCCTCCCGTCCTGGGTCACGACGGGCAGCGTCTACACCGAGGACCGGACGGTCAGCGCGGCCGCGGGCTCGTTCGGCGACGCCTTCGGCCAGTGGGACGTCCACGTCTACCACTTCGTCGAGCCGCTCACGCTCGAGACGCAGCAGCCGCAGCGCGGCAAGGTCGGGCAACGCGTGACACTGCGCGGGGGCGGCCTCGCGGCGGCGACCGTCGTGAAGTTCGGCGGCTACGCGGCGCCCTTCAGGATCGTCTCGGACGAGAAGGTCGTGGCCACGGTGCCGCCGCGGGCGAGAAGCGGCCCGATCGTCGTCCGCAGCGCGACGGGCACGGTGACGAGCGCGTCGAACTTCGCCGTCCTGCCGAGCGTCGCCGCCCGGCCGCGGATCCGGGGCGTCGCCCGCGTCGGGCGCGTCCTCAGCGCGACCACGGGCCGCTGGCACGGCGGGCCGCCGACGCGCATGACGTTCCGCTGGGAACGCTGCGATGCCCACGGTCTCGGCTGCAACGGGATCCGCGCGACGCACCGGCGGCTCCGGCTCGGAACCGGCGCGCTCGGCAAGCGCTTCCGTGTGATCGTCACCGTCCGGACCGACACCGGCACCGCGCAGGCGCGCTCGCTGCCCAGCCCGCCCGTCGTTCGCTAGACGGCGTCGAGCACGAGCTGCCGGAAGTCCGCCAGCCCGGAGACGCCGACGCCGACGAGGCGAAGCGCGCCGGGGCGGTCGCGCAGGCCGCGGTCGAGCAGGCGGCAGGCGAGCTCGCCGATCCTCCGGCCGTCGTCGATGCCGGCCTCGAGCGAGGTCGAGCGGCTGCGAATCGAGAAGTCGGCGTAGCGGAGCTTGGTCGTCACCGTCCGCGCCACCTGGCCGCGCCGCCGAAGGACGTCGGCGACCTCCTCCGCCATCGTGCGGAGCTCGTCGTGGAGGCGCTCGCGGTCGGCGATGTCGCGCTCGAACGTGTTCTCGACGCTGATCGAGATCCGCTCGCCACCGCCCTCGAGGCCGCGCGGGTCGATCCCGCGCGCACGGTCGCGGAGCACGGTGCCGACGCTGCCGGCGAGGACGCGGCGCAGGTCGTCGTCACCGAGCGCCGCGAGGTCGCCGATCGTCGCCACGCCCGCCGCCCGCAGCCGCTCCTCCGCCTTCGGCCCGACGCCCGGCAGCCGGCGCACCGCGAACGGCGCGAGGAACGCGGCCTCGCGTCCCGCAGGGACGACGACGAGCCCGCCCGGCTTCCGCGCGTCGCTCGCCACCTTCGCGACGACCTTGCACGGCGCGACCCCGAGCGAGCACGTGAGGCTCGTCGCCGCTCGCACGGCCGTCTGCACCGCCTCGGCGAGAACGCGGGCGGCGAGGAAGTCGGCCGCGACCTCCCCCCGGGGGCCGCCGAAGGCGGCGCGGTCTTCCGGCCGCTCGCCGGTGGCTTGGCCGCCGGCGATTGCAGCCCCGACGTCGAGATAGCCCTCGTCGAGGCCGGTCTGCTCGAGGCTCGGGACCATCCCGCGCACCGTCTCCCACACGTCCTGCGAGTACTCGCGGTAGAGCGAGTGGCGCGGCCGGACGAAGACGGCGTGCGGGCAGCGGCGCAGCGCCTCGGCGGCGCTCATGGCCGAGTGGATGCCGAACGCGCGCGCGACGTAGTTCGCGGTCGCGACGACGCCGCGGCCGCGCGGATCGCCGCCGACCACGAGCGGCTGGGCGCGCAGCTCCGGATCCTCGAGCTCCTCGACCGCGGCGAAGAACGCATCGAGGTCGAGGTGCGCGACGATGCCCGGGACGGCCATGCGAACAAGCGTACGCCCCCGTCCCGACGGGGCACGGCCGGTAGCTGCTACCGGACGTGTCCCGGGCGGGTCTGCTCGTTAGGCTCCGCGCGTGGCCGTCCTCACCTCGCAGCTCGACCGCGACTCCGAGCTGTTCGCGCGCCGGCAGGAGCGGATGGAGGGCCTCGTCGCCGAGCTCCGCGAGCGGACGGCCCGGGTCGCGGCGGGCGGCGGCGAGCGCGCGCTCGAGCGCCACCGGTCGCGCGGCAAGCTCCCGGCCCGCGAGCGGATCGACCGCCTCGTCGACCCCGGCAGCGCCTTCCTCGAGCTGAACGCCCTCGCCGCGTGGGAGATGTACGGCGGCGACGCGCCGAGCGCCGGGATCGTCACCGGCATCGGCGTCGTCGAGGGCCGCGAGTGCGTGATCGTCGCCAACGACGCCACCGTCAAGGGCGGCTCGTACTTCCCGCTCACGGTGAAGAAGCACCTGCGCGCACAGGAGGTCGCGGAGCAGAACCGGCTGCCGTGCATCTACCTCGTCGATTCCGGCGGCGCGTTCCTGCCGCTCCAGGCGGAGGTCTTCCCCGACCGCGACCATTTCGGCCGGATCTTCTTCAACCAGGCGCAGATGTCCGCGAAGGGGATCCCGCAGATCGCGGTCGTGATGGGCTCGTGCACGGCGGGCGGCGCCTATGTCCCGGCGATGAGCGACGAGACGGTGATCGTCCGCGGGACGGGGACGATCTTCATCGGCGGCCCGCCGCTCGTGAAGGCCGCGACCGGGCAGGACGTGACGGCGGAGGAGCTCGGAGGCGCCGACGTCCACGCGCGCCGCTCGGGTGTCGCCGACCACTACGCGACCTCCGA
The DNA here is from genome assembly GCA_035643535.1 of Gaiellaceae bacterium. GTDB lineage: Bacteria > Actinomycetota > Thermoleophilia > Gaiellales > Gaiellaceae > Palsa-739. The sequence continues at coordinate 13,037 of DASQQF010000014.1, read as the reverse complement.
CGAGCACGCGCTCGCGATCGCCCGCGGCATCGTCCGGAACCTCCATTTACGCCCCGCCGACCCGTGGGACGTCGCCGAGCCGGAGCCGCCGTTCCTCGACCCTTCCGATCTCTACGGCCTGATCCCGGAGGACTTCCGCCACCAGGTCGACCCGCGGGAGCTGATCGCGCGGATCGTCGACGGCTCCCGCCTGCAGGAGTTCAAGCAGCTCTACGGCGAGACGCTCGTCACCGGCTTCGCCCGCATCGAGGGGCACCCGGTCGGGATCCTCGCCAACAACGGCGTCCTCTTCGGCGCGTCGGCCCAGAAGGGTGCGCATTTCGTCGAGCTCTGCTGCAAGCGCCGGATCCCGCTCGTCTTCCTCCAGAACATCACCGGCTTCATGGTCGGGACCGAGTACGAGGCCGGCGGGATCGCCCGCGACGGCGCGAAGCTCGTGCTGGCGGTCGCGAATGCGCAGGTGCCGAAGTTCACGGTCGTCACCGGCGGCTCGTTCGGCGCCGGCAACTACGCGATGTGCGGCCGGGCGTACGAGCCGCGCCAGCTCTGGATGTGGCCGAACGCCCGCATCTCCGTGATGGGCGGCGAGCAGGCGGCGACGGTGCTCTCGATCGTCGGTGAGGTCGACGAGGAGGAGATCCGCGCGAAGTACGAGGCCGAGGGCAATCCGTACCACTCGTCGGCGCGGCTGTGGGACGACGGCATCCTCGACCCGCTCGACACGCGGCGCGTGCTCGCGCTCGGCCTGGCCGCAGCACGGAACGCACCCGTCCCCGAGACGGCCTTCGGCATCTTCAGGATGTAGCGGTGATCGCGCGCACTCTCATCTGGAACCTGTTCGACTCGAAGACGACGCTCGAGGAGCTCCGCGCGCACCTGCCGCCGCTCCCGGAGGGCGACCGCTGGATCTCGAACGCCGCGCAGGACCGGTTCGGGCTGATCAGCTTCGCCGACGAGCTGCCCGACCTCGGCGAGGTGCAGGAGCTGATCGGCGAGGAGCCCGCCGTCGCCGAAGAGTTCGACGTCGAGTGAGGCGTACCGACGCGGCCACGAAGACGGCGGCCGTCGCCGCGTGCGTCCTCCTCGCGGTCTCGTTCTACGTCCTGCGGCGCTGGCTCGAGCAGGGGCAGCTCGCCGACCTGCCCGTCTACGAGGGCTATGCGGGGCTGCTGCGGGCGGGGCAGGTGCCGTACCGCGACTTCGCGTTCGAGTACCCGCCCGCCGCCCTTCCGGCGGTGCTCGTTCCGGCGTACCTGCCGTGGAGCTACGCGACGTCGTTCGCGGTGCTGATGGGCGCGTGCGGCGCCGGCTGCGTGGCCGCCGCGGCAGCCGCCCTCCGCGCGGTCGGAGCGGCTCCGGTGCGTGCGGGGACGGCGCTCCTGCTGATCGGCGTCTCGCCGCTCGTCCTCGGCTCGCTCTTCGACACGCGCTACGACCTGTGGCCCACGCTGCTCGCGGTCGCGGCGGTCGCGGCGGTCGTGCGGGAGCGGCCGGTCGTAGCCGGCGCGCTGCTCGGGGTCGGCTTCGCCGCCAAGCTCTGGCCTGGCGTCCTCCTGCCGCTCGCCGTCGCGCACCTCTGGCGGCGCCGTGGCGGGCGAGGCGCGACGGCCGTGGTCGTCTCGTTCGCGGTCGCCGCGGCCGTCTGCTTCCTCCCCTTCGCCGTCCTCTCGCCCGGCGGCCTGCGCGCCAGCCTGACCGGGCAGCTCGAGCGCCCGCTGCAGATCGAGAGCCTGGGCGCGGCGGTGCTGATGGCGGCGCAGCATCTCGGGATGCGGCCGCTCGCGACGATCACCGCGAGCGGCGGCCAGGCGCTGAGCGGACGTGGCGCCGGCCTCGCGGCGGACCTCTCGACCGCGTTCGAGATCGCAGCGGTGCTCGCCGTCTGGGTCGCCTTCGCGCGCCGCCGGGGCTCCGGCACCGAAGGCGTGCTCGTCGCGTCCGCGGCGGCGGTCGCGGCGCTCGTCGCCTTCGACAAGGTGCTCTCGCCGCAGTACCTGATCTGGCTCGTTCCGCTCGTCGCGCTCGTGCGCGGCGCCCGCGGAGCCCTCGCGGGCGTGCTGTTGCTCGTCGCACTCGGGCTGACGCAGACGTGGTTCCCGTGGAGCTACTGGCAGCTCGCCCTCGACCACGCCTCGCCCTGGTCGTGGTACCTGCTCGCGCGCGACCTCGCGCTCGTCGCGCTCGCGGTCGTGCTGCTGACGGCCCTCACCCCCGCAGGAGATTCCGCAGCAGGAAGAGCAGGTTGGCGGGCCGCTCGGCGAGCCGCCGCATGAGATAGCGGTACCACTCCGGCCCGTACGGCGTGGCGACCAGGACTTCGTAGCCGCGTCCGACGAGGTCGAGCTGGAGGCGCGGGCGCACGCCGAAGAGCATCTGGAACTGGAACCGCTCGTTCGGGATCTCGCGCTCCTGCGCGAAACCGATTGCGTGCTCGATGATCGACTCGTCGTGGGTCGCGATCGCCGTGAATCCGTCACCGGCGAGCGACGCCTCCACGAGCCGGACGTACGCCGCGTCGACGTCGCGCTTCTCGGGATACGCGACCGCCGGAGGCTCGAGGTACGCGCCCTTGACGATGCGGAGGTTCGGCGCGAGCGGCAGGAGCGCGGCGAGGTCGTCCCCGGTGCGGAAGAGGTACGCCTGCAGCGCCGTCCCGACGTTCGCATGCCCCTCCTCGCGCAGGCGGCGGAAGATCCCCAGCGTCGCGTCGACGTGCGCCGACTCCTCCATGTCGATCCGGATGAAGTTGCGGGACGCGGCCGCGTGCTCGACGAGCTCGGCGACGTTGCGGTACGCGAGCTCCTCGCCGATCGAGAGGCCGAGGTGCGTGAGCTTGAGGGCGACGTTCGTCCTCAGCCCCTCGCCGTGGATGCGGTCGAGAACCTCGCGGTAGGCCGCAACGACCTCCCGGGTCTCCGCCTCGTCGCGCACGCCCTCGCCGAGGAGCGTCGTGTTCGTCAGGAGGCCGCTCTCGTTCAGCCGGCGGAGGACCGGAACGGCGTCGTCGAGCGTCTCGCCCGCGACGAAGCGCGCCGCGCCGAGGCGGAAGCCGTACCGCTGGACGAAGCGGTGCAGGCGCCGGCTGTCGGCCGCCGCGAGGATGAGCCTGCGCAACGCGCTCACTGCTGCCAGGCTGCGACGATCAGCCCGACCTTCGCCCGCTCGGGCTCCGTCAGCCCGCGGAGCGGCGCACGTACCTCGGGCGCGAGCGGCACGCCGCGGAGCGCGAGCGCGGTCTTCGACGCACCGTGGAACGGGAAGCGCTGGAGCGCGTCGCGCAGCGCCGTCGCCTGTTGCGCCGCCTCCAGCGAAGGCTCGCGGACGAGCGGCACCACCGCGTCGGGAAAGCTCGCGGCGAGGCCCGAGACGGCACCGGCGGCACCGGCGCCGAGGCCTTGCAGGAGCAGCGCCTCGGCGCCGACGAAGACGTCGAGCCCGTCGACGAGATACGGCTCGAGCCGCTCCCACGGACTGTCGGAGACCTTCAGCCCGGCGAGGTTCGGCGCGCGCTCGCGCAGCCGCTCGAGCACGGAGAGCGGGATGGCGTAGCCGCTCCGCGCCCGGAACTCGTAGAGGTAGAACGGAAGCGGCGCGCACGCACGCGCGGCGGTCTCGAAGTGGGCGAGCAGCTCGCCCTCGTCGAGCGCGAAGTACGGCGGCCCGATCACGGCGACGGCGTCCGCTCCCACGGCCGCCGCGTGCTCGGCGAGCGCGGCCGTGTCCCGCGTCGTCTGGGCGCCGCAATGCACGGCGACCTGGAGCCGCCCCTGCGCCGCCTCGACGAAGGCGGCCGCGATCTCACGCCGCTCGCCGGGCGAGAAGAGGACGCCCTCGCCGGTCGTGCCGAGCACGAGCATCCCGTCGAGCCCGTGGCCGGCGAGGAAGTCGGCGTACGGCGCGACCGCCGCGACGTCGAAGGCGTCGTCGCGGAGCGGCGTGACCGCGGCGGCGAGCGCTCCCCGCAGCATGGCGCTCACTCTAAGCTCTGCGGCCGTGGCGGCGAACCTGAGCATCGAGCGCGACGCCGACGTCCTGCGGCTCACGCTCGCGCGGCCCGACCGCAGGAACGCGTTCGACGCCGCGGTGATCGCCGAGCTCGCCGAGGCGTTCGTCGACGTCGGACGGGCCCGCGCCGTCGTCCTCGCCGGCGAGGGCCCGAGCTTCTCGGCCGGCGCGGACGTCGAGTGGATGCGTTCGTCCGCCGACCTCTCCTACGAGGAGAACGTCGCCGACGCGAACGCGCTGCGCGCCATGCTCGAGGCGATCGACGGCTGTCCGGCGCCGGTCGTCGCCCGCGTCCAGGGGCACGCGCTGGGCGGCGGCGCGGGACTCGTCGCCGCATCGGACATCGCCGTCGCGGCGGCGGACGCCGTCTTCGCCTTCTCGGAGGTCAAGCTCGGGATCATCCCCAGCGTCATCTCGCCGTTCGCGCTCGCGAAGATCGGGCCGGGCGCGGCCCGCCGCTACTTCGTCACCGGTGAGCGGTTCGACGCCGAGACGGCACTGCGGATCGGCCTCGTCCACGAGGTCGCCCACGACCTCGACGCGGCGGTCGCGCGAATCGTCGGCGAGCTTCTCTCGGCAGGCCCGCACGCCGCGCGATGGGCGAAGCGGCTCGTCCGCGAGCGGCCGGACGGGCCCGAGACCGCCCGCTGGATCGCCGAGCGCCGCACGAGCGACGAGGGCCAGGAGGGCCTGCGCGCCTTCCTCGAGAAGCGCGCCGCACGAACTGCCGGGGCCGAATGGGGCGCCTTCTCCCGCCGCCCCACGTAGCATCGCGTCCATGCGTGAGCTGCGCCCCGGCGTCTGGCACTGGCAATCGCCGCATCCCGACTGGGAAGAGGAAGCGTGGTGGCCCCAGCTCGTCTCGTCGTACGGGATCGAGCTCGGCGACGACTTCGTGCTGTTCGACCCGCTCTCGGTTCCGGACGAACTGCGGGAGCGCGCGACCGCCGTCGCCCTGACCGCGCCGTACCACGAACGCGACGCCCGTCGGCTCGGCCTCCCCGTGCACACACCGCCGGCGGACACCTGGCAGGACTGGGTCGAGAAGTTCGGCGTCGACGCCGACCAGGTGCGCGGCATGGAGAGCGAGGACCTCGACTGGCTGCGCGCGGGCCGGGGCGAAGGGCACTTCCACGGCCCCGGGGCGTGGCCGTTCGGCATCACCGCCTATCCGGGCCGCGAGGACAACGACCTCGTCCTCTGGCTGCCGTCCGTCCATGCGATCGTGAGCGGCGATTCGCTGTCGAACGCCGGCGGCGCGCTGGACATCCAGCTCGGCGGCCGCAAGCACGTGACGCGCGAGGACGTCGTCGGGCGGCTCCGTCCGCTGCTCGACCTGCCGGTCGAGCTCGTCCTACCCGCGCACGGCGAGCCGACGGATCGCGCGGCGCTCGAGCGCGCGCTCTCCTGAGCGGCTGGGCGAGACCGTCGCGGGACCTCTAGCCGGTGGCGTGCCGGCAGTCCGGGCAGAGCCCGCTGATCTCGATCCGGTGGTCGGTCGCCACGAAGCCGTGGCGGGCGGCGACCGCGTCGAGCCAGTCGCCGGCGTCGCACTCGTCGACCTCGACGACACGGTGGCAGCGCTCGCACACGAGGTGATGGTGGTGCTCGCCGCCGCAGAGCCGGTAGCACTGCTCCGTCCCGTGGTGCGAGAGAACGTCCACGACGCCCTTCTCGCTGAGGAGCGCCAGCGTGCGGTAGACGGTCGCGAGCCCGGTGCGCGACTCGCGCTCGCGCAGCCGGCTCCAGAGCTGCTGCGCCGTCACGTCGTCGCGTTCGCGCGCGAGCTCCTCGAGCACCTCGAGCCGCCGCGGCGTCGCACGCACGCCGTTCCGCTCGAGCAGCTCGCCGAGGTCTTGCGAGGGAGGAGTCACGTTCCCTATCCTACCGGTCATGCGATTGAGAATCGTTCTCTTTCTCGTTCCCCTGCTCCTCCTGGGCTGCGGCGCCGGCGGCGGGAAGGCGCACGGGCTGAAGGTCGTCGCGGCGGAGAACGTCTACGGCGACATCGCGTCGCAGATCGGCGGCAGCCACGTCTCCGTCACGTCGGTCCTCACCGACCCGAACGCCGATCCGCACCTCTTCGAGCCCGGGACGGCGAACGGCCTGGCGGTGGCGAATGCGAACGTCGTGATCGAGAACGGCGCCGGCTACGACGCGTTCATGGCGAAGCTCGAGAGCGCCACGCCCTCGAAGCGGCGCGTCGTCGTCACGATCGCGACCGTCCTCGGCGTCCACGGCTCCGACGTGAACCCGCACCTCTGGTACGACGTACCGCGGCTCGGCCGGATCGCCGCCGCGATCGCCGCCGGGCTCCGGCGGGCCGATCCCGCCCACGCGGCCGCGTACGACGGCGGGCTTCGTCGGTTCGAGCGCTCGCTCGCGCCGCTCCGGCGGAAGGTCGCGAGCATCCGCGCGCGCTACGCCGGCACCGCCGTCGCATACACCGAGCCGGTGCCGGGATACCTCCTGGCCGCAGCAGGGCTGCGGAACCTCGCACCGACGGCGTTCACGCGCGCGATCGAGGACGGAACCGAACCGGCGCCGGCCGCGGTCGCCGCGATGGACGCGCTCGTGGCGAACCACCGGATCCGCGTCCTCCTCTACAACGAGCAGGCCGTCTCGCCGATCACGAAGGCGCTGGCCGACGAGGCGCGGCGGGCCGGGATCGGCGTCGTCGGCGTGACGGAGACGCTGCCGGCCCACACGACGTTCCAGCAATGGCAGCTCGGCCAGGCGAGGCAGCTCGCGGCGGCGCTGGCGAGATGAGCGTCGTCGCGGCAGAAGGGCTCTCGCTGCGCTTCGGCGAGCGCGTCCTCTGGGAGGAGCTGAGCTTCGGGCTCGGGCGCGGCGAGCTGCTCGCGGTGCTCGGGCCGAACGGGACGGGCAAGACGTCGCTCCTGCGCATCCTGCTCGGCCTGCTCGAGCCGAGCGGCGGGCGGGTTCGCATCGACGGCTGCCCGCCGCGCGAGCGGTGCAACCGGATCGGCTACGTCCCGCAGCAGCAGGTGTTCGACCGCGACCTCGCGCTGTGGGGACGCGACCTCGTCCGTTTCGGCCTCGACGGCCACCGCTGGGGCTTCGGCCGGCTCGACCGCGTGGGACGGGAGCGGATCGCCGCCGCACTCGAGGAGGTGGCGGCCACGCACTACGCCGACGCGCCCGTCGGGCGGCTCTCGGGCGGCGAGCAGCAGCGGCTGCGCGTCGCGCAGGCGCTCGTCTCGGACCCCGTGCTCCTGCTCGCCGACGAGCCGCTCCTGTCCCTCGACCTCGCCCACCAGCGCGGCGTCGTCGACCTGCTCGACGCGCGGCGGCGCTCGGCCGGCACGCCGGTCGTCTTCGTCACGCACGACGTCAACCCGGTGCTGCACAGCGTCGACCGCGTCCTCTACCTCGCGCCTGGGCGCTGGGCGATGGGGACGCCGGACGAGGTGCTCACGTCGGAGACCCTGTCCGGCCTCTACCGGACGGACGTCGACGTCCTGCGCGTGCGCGGCCGGGTCGTCGTCGTCGGCACGCCCGACGACCAGCACGTCCACCACGTCGGCGAGGGCCACGCACACTGATGTTCACCGACCTCCTCGCCCAGCACTTCGTCCACACCGCGCTCTGGGCGGGTGCGGTCGTCGCCGTCGTGTCGGGCGTGATCGGCGTCTTCGTCGTCACCCGCGGGATGAGCTTCGCGGTGCACGCGATCTCGGAGCTCGGCTTCACCGGCGCCGCCGGCGCGCTCGTGCTCGGCCTCGACCCGGTGCTGGGGATGCTCGGCGGGTCGCTGCTCGTCGGCCTCGTACTCGGGCTCCTCTCGCTCCGCGGCCGCGAGCGCGACAGCGCGATCGGCGCCGTCCTCGCGTTCGGGCTCGGCATCGGCGTCCTCTTCCTCTCGCTCTACCAGGGCTACGCCACCGAGGCGACGAACCTCCTCTTCGGCAGCATCGTCGGCGTCGGCGACGGGCAGCTCCGCAACCTCGCGATCGTCGGCGCGATCGTCCTCGCCGGCGTCGCCGTCCTCTACCGGCCGCTGCTCTTCTCGAGCGTCGACCCCGAGATCGCGGCGGCCCGCGGGATCCCGCTGCGGGCGCTCTCGGTCGGGATCTTCCTCCTGCTCGCGCTGACGACCGCAGAGGCGATCCAGGTCGTCGGCGTGCTCCTCGTTCTCACGCTCGTGATCACGCCGGCCGCGGCCGCGCAGCGGCTGACGGGGCGGCCCGCGCTCACGCTCCTCCTCAGCGTCGCGATCGCGCTCGCGTCGACCGAGGGCGGGATCTTCCTCTCGCTCGCCAAGCCCTGGCCGACGAGCTTCTTCATCAGCGCGCTCTCGTTCGCCGCCTATGTCGGGGCGCGGCTCTGGGCGGCGGCTCGGGCTCGTCAGAAGCGCTTGAGCCCGAGCGCACCGCGGCGGGTGTGGGCCGTGAGGTAGCGGACCCCGTCGGGGCCGGCGACGAGTGCCCGCCGCGCGCCCTTCTCGACGATCCGCGCCTCCCCCGCTCCGAGCTCGGCGGGCTCACCGTCGACCACGAGCGTCGCCGACCCGGATACAACGGCGTACAGGACGTCGCGCTCGGCGTTGACGTGCTCCGGCGGCCCTTCGCCCGCCGGCCACTCGAGCAGCGTCGCGTTCAGATCGTCGCTCGCGGCTCCCCAGACGGGTCCTCCGCTCACGCGACGGCGCGCATGTTCTCCTCGAGGTGCGCAACCTTCGACGTGCCCGGAATCGGCAGCATGACCTGCGAGCGGTCGAGCAGCCACCGCAGCTCGGCGGCCGGCTCGCCCAGCCCCTCGCCGAGCGGCGACCACGGCAGGAACGCGATCCCGTCCTGCTCGCACGCCGCGAGCACCTCCTCCGAGGTGAGGAGACCGCGGTTGTACTCGTTCTGCACCGAGGCGATCGTCGTCACCGACTGCGCCGCCCGCAGCTGGCCGACCGAGACGTTCGAGAGGCCGACGAGCCGGATCTTCCCCTCCTGCCGGAGCTCGTCGAGCGCGCCGACCGACTCCTCGATCGGCACCTCGGGGTCGTGACGGTGCAGCTGGTACAGGTCGATCCGCTCGAGCTTCAGGCGGCGCAGGCTCTCGTCGCAGGCCTGCCGGAGGCGCTCGGGGCGCGCGTCGCGGAGCCGCTCCTGCAGCCCGTAGCCGAGGCCGCCCTTCGTCGCGATGACGAGCCCTTCCGGGTAGGGGTGGAGCGCCTCCGCGATCAGCTCCTCGCTCCGGCCGGCGCCGTAGACGTCCGCCGTGTCGACGAGGTTCGCGCCGAGCTCGAGCGCCCGGCGGAGGACGCGCTTCCCCTCGTCGGGGTCGTCGACGACGCGCATCGCGCCGAAGCCGAGCCGGCGCACCTCGAGCTCGCCGCCGAGCAGGAAGGTCGGGTTCACGATCCGACCCTACCGCCGCAACGAGGCGAGCATCCGCCTGGTCACGTGCAGGCGCCGCTGCGTCGCGGCGAGCGATCCGTCGGCGGCGACGGTGATCCGGTAGCCGCCGGGCCGGAGCCGAAGCTGCGTCGCGAAGCTCCCGTTCCGAGCGACGCGTGGGCGGGCGACGACCCGCCAGCCGCCGCGCATCCAGCGCCAGACCCGCACCGGCGAGTCGGGCCGCGGTCGGAGGGTGCCGCGGAGGAGCTTCGGACCGGCCGGCCGCACCAGCAGCCGCGGCACGACCGCGACCGTCACGCCCGTCGTGGCGCGTCCGGCCTGCAGCCGCAGGTCGGTGTCCCGTAGCGGCGAGACGTCGAGGGAGACCCTGCCGTGGACGCGCCGCAGCGTCTGCCAGCCCTCGCCGCGGCGGCGCTGGAGCACGGCCCCGTCGATCCCGCTCGCACGGGCGACGAGCCGCACGCTCCGGCCGTAGAGGACGCGCGTCCTGCTCGTCGACAGGCTGAGCTGACCGATCGAGAACCAGGTCGAACGGAGCCGGAGCGCCCGCGCCACCCGCTCGCCGCTCCAGCGGATCGTCCGCCCGGACGACAGCCGCGCCACCACCTCCGAGACGCGCGAGCTCGGGTAGCGGTGCACCCGGACCGAGCTGATCGCCGAACCCGCACCGAGCCGGGCCGCGACCTGCACCGGAGAGAGCACGAGCGGCCCCCAGTCGTGGTGCGGCGAGTAGACGTCGTACGGGTCGGGAACCGACCGGAGATACGGAACCGGCGCCGCACCGGCCCACGCGTCCTGCACCGGCTCCGTCCGGCCGCCCGAGCTCGACGAGTAGTAGGTGCGCGCGACCCGGCCGTCCCAGGTCAGCACCTCCCTCGCCGTCGCGTGAACGGCCCTGTCCGTGCGCGGCGACTCGGCGTCGACGCCGCCGTAGACCTGGTCGCGCGTGTCCGGGAGGAGGTCGTAGTCCGCGGTCGGCTTCAGCTCGGCGAGCGCGTACGACCGTGCCGCGACCGCCTGCGCCTCGAGGGCGGCGAAGCTCCAGCGCGACGGCATCTCGCTGGGGACGACATCGCGTACGTACGCCTCGAGCGGCAGGTTGTCGACGACCGAGAGCGATCGGCCCGAGCTGCGGACGACGAGCTCGCCGTGGTAGGCACGCCCGTCGAGCTCGAGCGGCGCCCGGCCGCAGGCGAAGACGGCGACGCGCCCGAGCGAGAGGCCGGCGTGGTGGCGGCGCAGCGGCAGCACGAGCTTCGGCCCGATTCCGTACCTCCCGGCGGGGAGCCGGAACCAGCGTGCCCTGCCGTCGCCGACCTTCATCCGCGCCGCGCACCCCACGGTGGCGACCTTCGCTCGCTGGGCCAGGAGGACGCGGACGCGCGGGTCGCGCATCTGCACGAGCTTCGTCCCCGGGTAGTAGTGGGCGAGGATCCGCCGGTAGCTCCAGCCGTGCCGGGCGTACCCGTACGCGCCCCACTGGCTCATCCCCACCCCGTGCCCCCAGCCGTGGCCGCTGACCACGAGCACGCTGCCGGCGCGCGCGGCCGCTCCGGCCACTCCGGCGAGGGCGAGAACCACCACGAGAGCTCCCGCGAACCTGAGCCGCACGAATCCCGGAGATTCCACGTCTGGCCTCCTCGAAACGCCCGCCATCGTAGACGCGGGCGCTCCTAGACTCCAGCGCATGCGCCGCCTGCTGGTCGCGAACCGGGGAGAGATCGCGCTGCGCGTCTTCCGCGCCTGCCGCGAGGAGGGCGTCGAGACCGTGGCGGTCGTGGCCTCCGACGACCGCGGCTCGCTCCATGCGGAGTCGGCAGACGCGGTCGTCGAGATCTCCTCGTACCTCGAACCGGCCGAGCACGTGCGGGCGGCGCGGGAGGCGTCCGCCGATGCGGTGCATCCCGGCTACGGCTTCCTGTCGGAGAGCGCGACGCTCGCGGAGGCCGTGCTCGAGGCGGGCCTGACGTGGGTCGGTCCGCCCCCCGAGGCGCTCCGCGCAGGCGGCGACAAGCTCGCCGCGAAGGAGACGGCGCACGCCGCCGGCGTCCCGGTCCTGCCGAGCGGCTCACCGGAGGAGGTGGGCTTCCCGCTCCTCGTGAAGGCGGCTGCCGGCGGCGGAGGCCGCGGGATGCGCGTCGTCCGTGGGCCGGACGAGCTCGACGAGGCGCTCGCGGCGGCGCGCCGGGAGGCTGCAGCGGCGTTCGGCGACGACACCGTCTTTTGCGAGCGGTTCCTCGAGCGGCCGCGGCACGTCGAGATCCAGCTGCTTGCCGACCGCCACGGGAACGTCGCCGCACTCGCGGAGCGCGACTGCTCGATCCAGCGCCGGCACCAGAAGGTGCTCGAGGAGGCCCCCTCCCCCGCCCTCGATCCCGTGCTGCGGGCCCGGATGAGCGACGCCGCGGTCGCGTTCGCGCGTGCGATCGGCTACGAGAGCGCCGGCACGGCCGAGTTCGTCCTCGACGGCCGCGACTTCTGGTTCCTCGAGCTCAACGCGCGGATCCAGGTCGAGCATCCGGTGACGGAGCTCGTGACCGGGGTCGACATCGTCCGGGAGCAGCTCCGCATCGCCTCCGGAGAGGCGCTGTCCGCGCAGGTTGCAGCCTGCAGCCTGCGGGGTCATGCCGTCGAGGTTCGCCTCTACGCCGAGGATCCGCGGACGTTCCTGCCGCAGGCGGGGCGCCTCGAGCGGCTGCGGCTGCCGGAGGGCGTGCGGGTGGACTCGGGTGTCCGCGAGGGCGACGAGATCGGCACCGCCTACGACCCGCTGATCGCGAAGCTGATCGCCCACGGCCGGACGCGGGGCGAGGCGCTCGACCGGCTCGCGGCCGCGCTGCGCGAGACGGAGACGTCCGGCGTGACGACGAACGTGCCCTTCCTGCGCTGGCTCGTCGCGCATCCGATCGTCCGCGCCGGGCGCGTCACGACGGCGTTCCTGGAGGAGTACCCATCCCTCTCGCAGGCGCCCGCGGCTGCACCGGCGCCGGTCTGGGACGGGCCCTGGCGGCTGAACCTTCCCGCGCCGGCCTCGCGACCCGCGCCCGACGTCGACGCGGCGGGCGCGGCGCACGACGGTGGCGCACACGAGCAGTCGGCGGTCGTCGCCCCGATGCCGGGCACCGTCATCGGCGTCCTCGTCGAGCCGGGCGCGACGGTCGCCGCCCGCGAGCCGCTCGTCGTGCTCGAGGCGATGAAGATGGAGACGCCGCTCGTCTCCCCGTACGACGCCACCGTCCGCGCCGTGCACGTCTCCGAGGGCGACCGCGTCGGCGGCGGCGCCGTGCTCGTCGAGCTCGACGAGTGATGGAGGTCGCCCTGCTCGACGACGCCGCCGAGTTCCTCGGCGAGGCGGAGCCGCTCCTGCTCGCCGACGAGGCGCGGCACAACCTCGTCTTCGGGATCGCCGGCAACCTCCGCGACGGATTCTACGAGGAGCACCGCCTCTGGCTCGTCCGGGACGGCGGCCGTCCTGCGGCGGCGGCGCTCCGGACGCCGCCGTTCCACCTCGTCCTCGCGCGGCCCGCCTCGGATGCGGCGCTCGACGCGCTGGCGAGCGCCCTGGCGGCCGAGCCGCTGCCGGGCGTGACGGGGGCGCGCCCCGAGGTCGATGCGTTCGCCGAGCGCTGGTCGGCGAACGCCGGCACCGCCGCTCGC
>DASQQF010000013.1:0-26395 GCA_035643535.1 Gaiellaceae bacterium | reverse complement strand
ACGGCCCGACCCTCCCCCTACACTGACCGCGTGCAGACCGTTCTCGACGTGTCGAACGAGGTGGCGGCGGAGCTGGCCGGCATCGGCGACGGCGTGCTCCATGCGCTCCGCGACCGGCTCGGCTGCACGGTCAACCTGCGCGGCAACCGGCTCACGCTCGCCGGGGACGACCTGAAGGTCGCCGAGGCGCAGGCCGTCGTCGAGGAGCTCGTCGAGCTCGTCGAGGGCGGCCAGGAGATCGGCGCCGCCACGGTCGACGCGATCCTCGGCGCGATCGACCAGGCGGAGGACGTGCGGGAGATCTTCGAGGACGTCGTCTGGTCGCACCGCGGCAAGCGGATCACGCCGAAGACCGTGATGCAGAAGCGGTACGTCGACTCGATCCGCGACTGCACCGTGACCTTCGGCATCGGCCCGGCCGGCACGGGCAAGACGTACCTCGCGATCGCACTCGCCGTGGCCGCCCTCTCGGAGCGCCAGGTCGGGCGGCTGATCCTCACGCGGCCCGCGGTCGAGGCCGGCGAGCGGCTCGGCTTCCTCCCGGGCGACGTGCTCGCCAAGGTCGACCCGTACATGCGCCCGCTCTTCGACGCGCTCTACGACACGATGGACCCGGAGCGGCTGAACGCGTACATGGAGCGCGGCACGATCGAGGTGGCGCCGCTGGCATTCATGCGCGGCCGGACCCTCAACGACAGCTTCATCATCCTCGACGAGGCGCAGAACACCTCGCCCGAGCAGATGCAGATGTTCCTCACCCGGCTCGGCTTCGGCTCGAAGATGGTCGTCACGGGGGACGTGACCCAGGTCGACCTATCGCGCGAGCAGGCCTCGGGGCTGATCCAGGTGCGCGAGATCCTCGCGGCGGTGGACGGCGTCGGCTTCGTCGAGTTCGGGCACCAGGACGTCGTGCGCCACAAGCTCGTGCAGCGGATCGTCGAGGCGTACAAGCGGCACACCGAGCAGACGGGCACCGAGCGGAGCCGGTGATCCGGTGATCGAGATCGCCATCGACAATCGCTCGGGCGCCGAGGTCGACGAGGCCGGCGCCGCCGGGCTCGCGCGGAGCGTGCTCGCGGGGGAGGGGATCGAGTCGGGCGAGCTGGGGCTCGCCTTCGTCGGGCGGGAGGAGAGCCGTGCCCTGAAGCGCGAGCATCTCGGCGTCGACGAGGCGACCGACGCGCTCGCCTTCCCGATCGACGGACGCGATGCGCTCCCACCCGGGATGCCGCGGCAACTCGGCGACGTCGTCGTCTGTCCCGCCGTGACGGGCGACGCCTGGCACGGGCCGCTCGTCCACGCCCTGCTCCACCTCGTCGGCCACGACCACGGAGACGAGATGGGCGCGCGCGAGGCGCGCTACCTCGAGGAGGTGCACGCGTGAGCGTCACACCGCTGCCACGCGGCGACGAGGAGCAGCGCGACCGGCCGCCGCGGCGCCCGCCCGCGCCCGCGCCGGGCCGCGCCCCGACGCTCCTCGACAGCTTCAACTACGCGTTCGAGGGGATCATCCACGTCCTCCGCACGCAGCGGAACCTCCGCATCCACTTTCTCGCCGCGATCGTCGTCTTCGGCGCCGCGATCGCGCTCGGCGTCGACCGGACGGAGCTGATCGAGCTCCTGCTCGCCGTGGCGTTCGTCCTCATCGCCGAGATGGTCAACTCGGCGATCGAGGGCGCGATCGACGTCTCGACCACCTCGTTCGACCCGAACGCGAAGCTCGCCAAGGACATCGCGGCCGGTGCGGTCCTGATCGCCTCGATCACCGCCGTCGCCGTCGGCTATCTCGTCTTCGAGGGGGCGGCGGCGAACCGGACCACGCAGCTGCTCGACCGCGTCCGCAACGCGCCCGCCGAGATCACCCTCGCCGCCCTCGTCCTCGTCGTCCTCGTCGTGATCACGACGAAGGCGCTCACCGGGCGCGGGACGCCGCTGCGCGGCGGCCTGCCGTCGGGTCACGCGGCGGTAGCCTTCGCCGGCTGGACCGCGGCCACCTACGTGATCGGCGACGACCACCGCTTCGTCGTCTCCTTCATCACCTTCATCATGGCTCTCCTCGTGGCGCAGACCCGTGTCGAGTCGGGCGTCCACTCGACACTCGAGGTCGTCTACGGCGGCGCGCTCGGCGCGCTCGTCACGCTCGTGGTATTCCAGCTCCTCGGATGACCGCCCTCTGCATCTGGGACTTCGACGGGACGCTCGCCCAGCGGCGCGGCGAGACCGGCTGGAGCAGGCTGCTCGCCGAGGTGCTCGACGCGGAGGAGCCGGGGCACCCGCACACCGCCGAGACCTTCCGGCCGCACCTGCGCAACGGCTTTCCGTGGCACGCGCCCGACGTGCCGCACCCGGAGCTGTGCGCACCGGGCGCCTGGTGGGACGCGGTGCGGCCGCTGCTCTCCCGTGCCTACGAGGCGGCCGGCTACACGCCGGCCCGGGCTCGAGAGCTCGCCCTGAACGCGCAGCGGCTCTATGTCGACCCGTCCGTCGGCTGGAGGCTCTTCGACGACGTCCTGCCCGTCCTCGGCCGCCTGCGGGAAGAGGGATGGACGCACGCGATCCTCTCGAACCACGTCCCGGAGCTGCGTACGATCGTCTCGGCGCTCGGCCTCGACGAGCTGGTGGCGACCGTCGTCTGCTCGGCCGAGATCGGCTACGAGAAGCCGCACCCGCAGGCGTTCGCGGCCCTGCTCGACTCGGTCGAGGCCGACCGGATCGTGATGATCGGCGACAACGTCGTCGCGGACGTGCTCGGCGCGGAGGCGGTCGGGATCCCGGCCGTCCTCGTGCGCCGCCCCGACCCGCGTGCGGCGCGCTTCGCACCCGACCTGTACGACGTCGAGAACGTCCTCGACGAGGCGGTCGCCGCGTGAGCGACATCCTCTCGGAACAGAAGCGCTACTACGCCGCGCGGGCGCCGGAGTACGACGACTGGTGGTTCCGGCGCGGCCGGTACGAGCTCGAGCCCGAGGAGCTCGGCAGGTGGCAGGCGGACGTGGCCGAGGCGGAGGCGGCACTCGACGCGTTCGCCCCTCGAGGCGAGGTGCTCGAGCTCGCCGCCGGCACCGGCATCTGGACGCGCCGGCTCGTGCGCCTCGCCGGGCACGTCGTCGCCGTCGACGCGAACCCGGAGACGCTCGCGCTCAACACGCCGGAGGTCGAGCACGTCGTCGCGGACCTCTTCGCCTGGCAGCCGGACGAGCGGTTCGACCTCTGCTTCTTCTCCTTCTGGCTGTCGCACGTTCCCGAGGAGCGGTTCGAGGCGTTCTGGGCGACCGTGCGGGCGGCGTTGAAGCCGGGCGGGCGCGTCTTCCTCGTCGACAACAGCGCGGGCGGCGAGCCCTCGCACGCCTGGCCCCGCGACGGGGAGCGCGAGACGCGCACGCTGTCCGACGGCCGGGCCTTCACCATCGTGAAGACGCGGCGGACGGGCGACGAGCTGCGCGCACGCGTCGCGCCGCTCGGCTTCGAGCTCGACCTGCACGTCACCGGCAACGGCCATTTCCTCGTCGGCGGCGGCGTGCGGGCGTGACCGGCCAGGAGCTCGTCGCACAGGCGACGGAAGCGGCGGCGCGGGCGTACGCGCCGTACTCGAACTACCTCGTCGGTGCGGCCGTCCTCGCCCGCGACGGGCGGCTCTTCACCGGGGTCAACGTCGAGAACGCCGCGTACCCGCTCGGCGTGTGCGCCGAGCGGACGGCGATCGCGAAAGCCGCGAGCGACGGGCTGCGGCCCGGGCAGCTCGCGGCGATCGGCATCACCGCCTCCCCCTGCGGCGGCTGCCGGCAGTGGCTGCACGAGTGGCGCTTCGACCGCGTCTTCTTCGCCCGCGCCGACGGGACGGTCGCCGAGTACCGCCCCGACGACCTCCTGCCGGACACGTGGGACCTCCCCGACGCATGAGAACCGGCTTCGTCGCGGTGGCCGGTCGGCCGAACGTCGGCAAGTCGACGCTCGTGAACGCGCTCTGCGGCGGCAAGGTGGCGATCGTCTCCGACAAGCCGCAGACGACCCGCCGGCGGATCTTCGGGATCGCGAACGGCGCCGACTGGCAGCTCGTGCTCGCCGACCTGCCGGGTTTCCAGCGGCCGCTCGACGCGCTGACCGAGCGCATGCAGAGGACGGTCGACGCCGCGTTCGAGGACGTCGAGGCGGTGCTGTTCGTCCTCTCCGCGCGAGAGCGGATCGGAGCCGGCGACCGGTTCATCGCCTCGCGCGTCTTCGGGCTCGGCGTGCCGGTCGTGATCGCGCTCAACAAGGTCGACCGGCTCAAGCCGGGCCACATCGCGAGCCAGATGAACACGGCGGCCAGGTTGGGCGACTTCCATGCGCTCCACCCGGTCAGCGCGAAGACCGGCGACGGTGTCGGCGAGCTCCGCGACGAGCTCGTCGCGCTCCTGCCGGAGGGGCCGCTCTACTTTCCGCAGGAGCAGCGCACCGATCTCACGCTCCCGCTGCAGGTGGCGGAGCTGATCCGCGAGAAGGTGCTCTGGCTGACCCGAGACGAGGTGCCGCACGCGGTCTCGGTCGAGGTCGAGGAGCTGGCGGAGCGGGTCGTGCAGGCGTCGATCCTCGTCGAGACCGAGTCGCAGAAGCAGATCGTGGTCGGCAAGGGCGGCGCGATCGTGAAGGAGGTCGGCGTGCGGGCGCGGCCGGAGATCGAAGCGCTGCTCGCCCACGAGATCTTCCTCGAGCTCCGCGTCAAGGTGCGGCCGAGGTGGCGCCGCGACGCCGCGACGCTCGAACGGCTCGGGCTGTAACGTCGGAGCGGTGGACGCGGTCGAGCGGCAGCTGACGGCCTACAACGCGCGCAACGCCGATGCCTTCGCCGGGTGCTACGCACGCGACGTCGTGATCGAGGACCTCGACGGCGAGGTCGTCATGCGGGGGCGCGACGAGGTGCGCCGCCTGTACGGGGCGCTCTTCGAGAGCCACCCGGGGCTCCACGCGGAGGTCCGCTCCCGGATCCGTATCGGGCAGTGGGTCGTCGACGAGGAGCGCGTCGAGGGCCTCGCCGACGACGAGGTGCACGCCGTCGCGATCTACCGCCTGGCGAAGGACGGGCTGATCGAACGCGTCCGCTTCCTCCACGGGTCGTAGAGCAGCAAGTAACAGACTGTTACTTGGCGGGGCAGGCCGGGCCGCCGTGGGCGGAGAGCCAGGCCTTGAGCGACCGGATCTGCGCCGCCGCCTGCGCGAGCTGCGCCCGCAGGTGCGGGTACTTCGCCGCGTCGTGCGTCAGCGTCGCGAAGGCGCGCTCGCTCGCGCTCTCTGAACCGAAGAGGAGCAGCTCGGAGCCGGCGCTCACCGCGCGCGTCGCGGCGTGGTAGACCGACGAAGGGGCGGGTGCGGTGAGCGAGTCGGTGACCGTCACGCCCCGGAAGCCGAGCTGCCGCCGCAGGATCCCGCCGATGAGCGTCTTCGAGAAGACGGCGGGCGTCTGCGACGGGTCGAGCGCCGGGTAGATCGCGCTCGAGATCATCACGAGCTTGACGCCGGCGCGCACGGCTGCACGGAACGGCTCGAGCCCGGTGCGCAGCTTCGACGCCGAGGCGCGGATCACGACACGGCTCAGGTCGGTGTTCGCTCCCGCCGCGCCGAGCCCGGGGAAGTGCTTCGCGGTCGCCGCGATCCCGCCCGACTGCAGGCCCTGGACGAATGCGCGCGCCATCTTCGCGTTCCGCGGTGCGGAGTGCGAGAACGCGCGCGTGCCGAGGAAGTTCGCGTTCGAGGTGGGCGTGTCGACGACCGGCGCGAAGTCGACGTCGATGCCGACCGCGCGAAGCGCCGCCGCGGCGCCCGTCGCCTGCTGTCGGGCTTCCGCGACGCTCGTCATCTGCGCCGGCGCGACCGTCGGCGGTGCCCAGGCGAGCCGCTTCACGATGCCGCCCTCCTGGTCGACCCCGATCAGGAGCGGCCCGCCGCGACTGCACGCCGCGCGCTGCAGCTGCGCGGTGGCATGCGCGATCTTGCCGCTCGACGTCCACCCGTTCCCGAGCAGGAGGACGCCTCCCATCTTTCCGTTGCGCACACGTGCGAGGAAGCGGCGGTCGGGTGGCGCGAGGAGCGTCCCCATCACCGACTCGGCGGGCGACACGTGCGCCGGAACGGCGCGGCGATGCGTGTCCGTCCGCTTCGCCGCGCCGTGCTGCGTCAACGCGGCCGCCGTCGCGGCGAGCGCGAGCGCGACGAGCACGGCGGCCGCCGCAGCTGCCCCTCTCCCCGGCATCCCAGGACATGCTAGCCCCGTTGCTCGAACCGCTAGCGTCGCCCGGGTGGACGAGGAGCGACGGCAGGCGCTCGAGGCCGCGAAGGCGCGGCTCGACCGGCTCGACCTCTATCCGCGGCCGGTCTCGCTCCGGCGCGTCCGTGTGTTCGTCTCGCCGTGGCTCTTCCGGCTGCCCTGGTTCCGGCGCTTCGACGGCTACGCGACGCACCTCGCGATCTTCCTCCGCTCCCGCGCGTTCCTCGCCGACACCGGGCTCGTGACGCACGAGTTGTGCCACGTCTGGCAGATGCAGCACCGGCCGCTGCGGATGCCGCTCTCCTACCTCGTCGCCGGGTACGCCGCCAACCCGTACGAGGTCGAGGCGAGGCGCGCCGCCTCGGAGACGGGCGAGGCATAGGAGGAGTTGGACCGGCTATGACCTCCGGGATGGCCGCCGACCAGTCGATCGACCGGGGAATCCTCGTCCTCGCGTCCGTCGTCGTCCTCGGCGCGATCATGTCGATCCTCGACACGACGATCGTCAACGTCGCCCTCGACACGCTGGGACGGGACTTCCACGCCTCCCTCTCGACGATCCAGTGGGTGACGACCGGCTACCTGCTCGCGCTCTCGATCGTGATCCCGCTCACCGGCTGGGCGATGTGCCGCTTCGGCGCGAAGCCGATCTGGATGTCGTCGGTGTCGCTGTTCCTGCTCGGCTCGATCCTCTGCGGCTTCGCGTGGCGCGTGGACGTGCTGATCGCCTTCCGGGTGCTGCAGGGCATCGGCGGCGGGATGATCATGCCGGTCGGCCAGGCGATCCTCGCGCGCGCAGCCGGGCCGCAGCGGATGGGCCGCGTGATGAGCATCGTCGGCGTGCCGATGCTCCTCGGGCCGGTGCTCGGGCCGGTGATCGGCGGGCTCCTCGTCGAGTACACGACCTGGCGCTGGATCTTCTTCGTCAACGTGCCGATCGGCGCGCTCGCGCTCGTGCTCGCGTACCGGCTCCTGCCGCGGCAGGAGGTCGACCGCGACGAGCGGCTCGACGTGCGCGGCCTCGCCGTGCTCTCACCGGGTCTCGCGCTCCTCGTCTACGGGCTCTCCGAGGCAGGCTCGAGCGGCGGCTTCGGCAGCACGCGGACCGTCGTCGGGCTGACCGCCGGCTCGGTGCTGGTCGGCCTCTTCGTCCTCCACGCGCGCCGCCGGGGCGACGCGGCGCTGCTCGACGTCGGGCTGTTCCGCCGGAGGGCCTTCACGGGCGCCGCCGCGACGAGCTTCCTCTTCGGCGTCGCGATCTTCGGCGTGATGATCCTGCTGCCGCTCTACTACCAGGTCGTGCGCGGCGAGGGCGCGCTGGGTGCCGGGCTGCTGATGGCGCCACAGGGGGTGGGGGCGGCCATGGCGATGCCGCTCGCCGGCCGGCTGACCGACCGGATCGGCGCCGGCTGGGTCGTACCGGTCGGCCTCACGATCGCGATCCTCGGGACGGCGGCGTACACCCAGGTGGGCCCGCACACGTCGTACGCGCTGCTCGCGGGGTCGCTCTGGGTCCGGGGTGTCGGCCTCGGGTCGACGATGATGCCGGCGATGGCGGCGGCGTACGCGTCGCTGGAGCACCGGGAGATCCCGCGCGCGACCACCTCGATCAACATCATCCAGCGGGTCGGCGGCTCGGTGGGGACGGCGCTGCTCGCGGTCGTCCTCCAGCGCGAGATCGTCGGCGCCGCCGGCGGCCGGGGAGGCGGGCTGGGGACGCTGGGCGCGGTTCCTCCGTCGGTGCGGGCCCAGCTGGCGCCGCAGATCGCGCACGGCTTCGCGCGCACCTTCTGGCTCGCACTCGCGCTCACCGCCGTGGCGTACGTGCCGGCTCTCCTGCTGCCGAAGCACCGCCGCCGCGGGCCGGATCCGAATCTCGCCGCGGTGAGCGGCCAGGCGAGCGGTGCGACGGAGGTGGCGGAGGAGCCGCCCGAGCGCCTGGAGGCCGGGCGCCGCTGATTGCCGATCGCGGAGGCGGGACTACACTCATCGCGTGGCGCAGGCGCCTGCACTTCCGGCCGGATTCGAGCTGCCGCTCGAGGCGCGGCTGCCGCGGATCGGCGCCGTCGACGCGGTCGCGCTCGAGGAGCGGGCGGCGTCCCTCGCGAAGCGGTCGATCAAGCGCGAGGCGAAGGTGTGGGCGCTGTTGCTGGCGATCCGGGCGACGGACCTGACGACGCTCGAGGGTGCGGATACCCCCGGAAAGGCCGCGGCGCTCGCCTGGAAGGCGCGGCGGCCCGATCCCTCCGACCCGTCGGTGCCGTCCGTGGCCGCCGTCTGCGTCTACCCGAACCTCGTGCCGACGGTGCGGGAGCGGCTGGCGGGAAGCGCGGTCAAGGTGGCGGCGGTCGCGACCGGATTCCCGTCCGGGCAGTACCCGACGGCGGTCAAGGTCGCCGACGTGCGCGCGGCCGTCGAGCTCGGGGCGGACGAGGTCGACATGGTGATCGACCGGGGCGCGTTCCTCTCCGGCCGCTACGCGAAGGTGTACGACGAGGTCGTGCAGGTGAAGGAGGCGTGCGGCGGGGCGCACCTGAAGGTGATCCTCGAGACGGGCGAGCTCGGCACGTACGACAACGTGCGGCGGGCGACGCTGCTCGCGATCGCGGCGGGGGCGGACTTCGTCAAGACGTCGACGGGCAAGGTGTCGCCGGCGGCGACGCTGCCGGTGGCGCTCTGCATGCTCGAGGCGATCCGCGACGTGTACGAGGAGACGGGGCGGCGGGTCGGCTTCAAGGCGGCCGGGGGCATCCGGCAGGCCAAGCAGGCGATCCAGCACCTCGTCCTCGTGCACGAGACGCTCGGCCCGGAGTGGCTGACGCCCGAGCTGTACCGCCTCGGCGCCTCCTCGCTCCTGAACGACGTGCTGATGCAGCTGCGGAAGGAGCGCACCGGCGTCTACCAGAGCCCCGACTACTTCACGCTCGACTGAGAATTCACGCTTCCGTGACTCAAGTGCCATCCACCCGCGACGCTTCACGGCCTACGCTTGCCCCCACCCAAGAGGGTGGGGGGTGGGTTTGGGGAACGCGCCCCGTTGCAGCCGCCGCCGGCCGGTCGGGACGGGTCTGGGAGAGTCATGGCTGAGCTGGACAAGCCTGAAGGCGCGCTCGAGGTTCCGCAGGACTGGACGTACGCGTCTGCGCCCGAGTCGCGCGACGTCGTGCGCATCGCCGAGCGTTACGGCCACTTCGTCGGCGGCGAATGGCTGGAGGCGACCGAGACGTACGAGACGATCGCCCCCCGCGACGAGGAGGTGCTCGCCGCGGTCGGACAGGGCAATCGCGCCGACGTCGACCGCGCCGTGGCCGCCGCGCGCGCCGCATACGCCGACGGCTGGTCGTCGCTCTCCGGCTCCGAGCGCGCGAAGTACCTGTTCCGGATCGCCCGCCTCCTCCAGGAGCGCTCGCGCGAGTTCGCCGTGCTCGAGTCGCTCAACGGCGGCAAGCCGATCAAGGAGTCGCGCGACGTCGACCTACCGCTCGCCGCGGCGCACTTCTTCTACTACGCCGGCTGGGCGGACAAGCTCGAGTACGCCTTTCCCAACCGCCGTCCGCGCCCGATCGGCGTCGCCGGCCAGATCATCCCCTGGAACTTCCCCCTCCTGATGCTCGCGTGGAAGGTCGCGCCCGCCCTCGCGTGCGGCAACACGGTCGTCCTCAAGCCTGCCGAGACGACGCCACTCACCGCCCTCCTCTTCTGCGACGTCCTCCGCCAGGCCGAGCTCCCACCCGGCGTCGTCAACATCGTCACCGGCGACGGCAGCACCGGCGCGGCGCTCGTGGAGCACGAGGACGTCGACAAGATCGCGTTCACCGGCTCGACGGAGGTGGGGAAGGAGATCCAGCGTCGACTCGCCGGCAGCGGCAAGCGGCTCACACTCGAGCTCGGCGGCAAGGCCGCGAACGTCGTCTTCGACGACGCCGCGCTCGACCAGGCCGTCGAGGGGATCGTCAACGGGATCTACTTCAACCAGGGTCACGTCTGCTGTGCCGGGTCGCGGCTCTTCGTCCAGGAATCGATCCACGAGCAGCTCGTCGCGAAGCTCGAGCGGCGCCTCTCGACGCTCCGCGTCGGCGACCCGCTCGACAAGAACACCGACGTGGGCGCGATCAACTCCGCCGCCCAGCTCTCGAAGATCCGCGAGCTCGTCGCGTCCGGCGAGGAGGAGGGCGCGGAGATCTATCAGCCGCCGTGCGTCCTCCCCGAGAAGGGCTACTGGTTCGCGCCGACCGTCTTCACGAACGTCGCGCAGAGCTACCGGATCGCGCAGGAGGAGATCTTCGGCCCCGTCCTCTCCGTGCTCACCTTCCGCACCCCCGACGAGGCGGTCGAGAAGGCCAACAACACGCCGTACGGGCTGAGCGCCGGCGTCTGGACGGAGAAGGGCTCGCGGATCCTCTGGATGGCGCAGCGCCTCCGTGCCGGGGTCGTCTGGGCGAACACGTACAACCGGTTCGACCCGGGCTCGCCGTTCGGCGGCTACAAGGAGTCGGGCTTCGGCCGCGAGGGCGGCCTGCACGGGCTCGAGCCGTACCTGGAGTTCGACGCGTGACGCGCCTTCCGGTCAACAAGACGTACAAGCTGTTCGTCGGGGGGGCGTTCCCGCGCAGCGAGTCGGGCCGCACATACGAGGCGGAGGCCCAGAACGTCGCTCGCGCCTCGCGCAAGGACGTCCGCGACGCCGTCCGCGCAGCGCGCGCCGCGCAACCCGGCTGGGCTGCCGCGACCGCCTACAACCGGGGGCAGGTGCTCTACCGGCTCGCCGAGATGGTCGAGGCGCGCAGTGCGGAGTTCGCCGAGCTCTGCAGCGGCCGCGGCGAGGTCGAGCGGACGATCGACCGGATCGTCTGGTACGCCGGCTGGGCCGACAAGCTGTCTCAGGTGCTCGGCGGCTCGAACGCCGTCGCCGGCCCGTACTTCAATTTCACGGTGCCCGAGCCGACCGGCGTCGTCGCCGTCCTCGCGCCCGACGAGCCGCCGCTGCTCGGGCTCGTCACGCGCCTCGTCCCGCCGCTCGTCGGCGGCAACGCCGTCGTGGCCGTCGCCTCCGAGACGCGCCCGCTCGCCGCGGTCGAGCTCGCGGAGGCGATCGCGACGAGCGACGTCCCGGGCGGCGTCGTCAACCTTCTCACCGGCTTCCGCGACGAGCTCGGCCCCGTGCTCGCGGCGCACATGGACGTCAACGCGCTCGACCTGTGCGGCGCCGACGGCGACACACCCGAGCTCGAGCGTCTCGCCGCCGACAACGTCAAGCGGGTCGTCCGCGGCGGCGCCGACGTCCAGAGCCCGTGGGAGATCGCGGCCTTCCTCGAGCTGAAGACGGTCTGGCACCCGATCGGCCAATGACGTGACCCGACGTCACCGTCGAGCGCGATCCCGAGCGCATCCCGATCGCACGTGATGCTCGCCTGACCGCCGCTGCTTCCTGCATACTCGAAGGGCAGTGCGGGTCGTCGACCTGACGCACCACCTCGAGAACGGGATGCCGCTCTACCCGGGGATCCCGGAGCCGTCCTTCGACGACATCGCGGCCGTCGAGCGCGACGGCTACGCGATGTCGGAGTACCGCCTGCGCAACCACATCGGCACGCACGTCGACGCGCCCGCCCACCACGCCCCCGGCGGTGACACGCTCGACGAGATCCCGCTCGCGTCGCTCGTGACCGAAGCGGTGACCGTCGACCTCTCCCGCCGCGAGCCGGGCCCCATCGGCCGAGAGGAGCTCGAGCCGCTGCTCGGCGACCTCCACGCGGGCGACTGGCTCTTTCTCTGCTCCGACAACGGCCGCAACTGGGGCGGCGACGCGTACTGGACGGGGTGGTCCTATCCCGACGCCGAGGCTTCGCAGCGGCTGATCGAGCGGGGAATCGTGGGGATCGGCTTCGACGGCCCCTCGGCCGACCCGGTCGACACCGAGACCTTCGAGCTGCACCAGGTGTGGCTCGGCGGAGGGCGAATGATTCTCGAGAACCTGACCAACCTCGAGCTCCTGCCGGCGCGGACGCAGGTCGTCGTCGCGCCGCTCAAGGTGCGCCGGGCGAACGGGGCGCCCGCGCGCGTGCTCGCCTTCGTCCCCGACCACCACTAGGAGGAGGGAAGATGCTCGAATCGCTCGGCCGCGTCGGTTCCCTCCGTCGCGGCATCCTCGGCCTGCGCGAGACGTTCGGCCTCTCGCTCGCCCTGCTCGCGCTCGTCATGGCCAGCTCGCTCGGCACGAGCGGCGCCGCCGGCGGCGCCGGCGCGGCCGTCCCGCTCGTCTACCTCACGGCGGGCCTGGGCTCGCTCTGCCTCGCCTCCGTCATCATCCGGTTCACCAGCCGGATGGCGAGTGCCGGCGGCCTCTACACCTACATCTCGCGCGGCCTCGACCGGAACACCGGCTTCGTCGGCGGTTGGCTCTACGCGTGGGGCTTCGCCGCCGGGATCTCGTTCGTGCTCATCATCTCGTCGTTCTTCCTCTCGACGGTGCTGACGGTGCACACCTCGCTCCACCTGAGCTGGTTCGAGTGCTTCTGGATCCTGCTCGCGTTGCTCACCGTCTTCGCGCTCGGAGACATCCGGATCTCGACGCGGACGCAGCTCGTCTTCGCCGTGGCCGGAGTGCTCCTGCTCGTGATCCTCGCGTGCGTGATCCTCGGCAAGGGCGGCGCGGCAGGCGTCACGCTCCAGCCGTTCAACCCGAGCCGGGCGCACAACGCTCACGACTTCTTCTACGCGATGGTGTTCGCGTTCACCGGCTTCATCGGCTTCGAGGCTGCGGCCGCGCTCGGCGAGGAGTCGGCGGACCCGCGGCGGATGATCCCGAAGGCGATCCTGTCGGCCGTCCTCGTCGCGCTCGTGTTCTACGTCTTCCTGACGTGGGCGATGTCCATCGGCTTCGGCGTGGGCAACTCGGGCGCGTGGGCGAGCAGCCCGGCGGCGCTCGACGAGCTCTCGACCCGCTACGTCGGAAGCTGGTTCGCGACCCTCGTCGACGTCGCCGTCGTCATCGACGCGTTCGTGGCGGCGCTCGCCGGCACCGCCCTCGTCTCGCGCACGGCGTTCGCGATGGGACGCGAGGGCGGCCTGCCGAAGGTCTTCGCATGGACGCACCCGCGCTTCAACACGCCGTGGGTCTCGATCATCGCGTCGCTCGGGCTCACCGCGGTGCTCGTCGCCTGGCTCGCCCGCGGCACCTGGAACGACGCGTTCACGTACTTCGCCTTCATGGCAACCACGGCGACCTTCGGAATTCTCGCCACGTACATCCTCGTCTCGCTCGCCGGGATGGCCTACTTCTGGCGGACGCGTGGTAGCTCGGGCGTTGCGTACAACATCGGCCTCGACGTCGTCCTCCCGGTCGGGGCGATCGCCGTCTGCGTCGCGACGATCTACTGGAACCTCGTGCCGTGGCCGTCCGCGCCGATCAAGTATGCGCCGTGGGTGGCGCTCGGCTGGCTCGGGCTCGGCCTCGTATGGCTGCTCTGGCTGCGCGCGACCGCGCCGGAGAAAGTCGCGGAGTTCGGCTCGGTGCTCGCGGAGGGAGGTGACGCGTCCGAGCCGCCTGCTGCGGACGCAGCGCCGGCGCTCTGACGGCCTAGCCGAAGAAGGCGCGCGCGACGTCGTACCACTCGCGCGGCACGAGCTTCAGCTGTGCCGTGGCCTCTGCGAGGGGAACGGCGACGATGTCGTCGCCCTGCAGGGCGGCCATCTGCCCGAACTCGCCGGCGAGCGCGAGGTCCGCGGCCTTCAGGCCGAAGCGCGTCGCGAGGACACGGTCGCGCGGGGTCGGAGAGCCGCCGCGCTGGACGTGGCCGAGCACCGTCACGCGCGTCTCGAAGCCTGTCCGCTGCTCGATCTCGCGGCCGAGCACGTCACCCACCCCGCGCTTCGAGAGGATCACGTGGCCGAACTGGTCGCGCTCCTCGGGTTCCGAGACCCCCGGCAGCTCGCACCCCTCGCTGATCACGACGATCGAGAAGTTCTTGCCGCGCGCATGCCGCTTGCGGATCCCCTCCGCGACCTCCTCGAAGTCGAGGGGGATCTCCGGGATGAGGATCACGTCGGCGCCGCCGGCGATGCCGCTCATGACGGCGATCC
Source organism: Gaiellaceae bacterium (assembly GCA_035643535.1). Taxonomy (GTDB): domain Bacteria; phylum Actinomycetota; class Thermoleophilia; order Gaiellales; family Gaiellaceae; genus Palsa-739. The sequence goes on along the minus strand of DASQQF010000013.1, from coordinate 12,072 downwards.
AGCCGGCGTGGCGGCCCATCACCTCCACGACCATCACCCGGTTGTGCGACTCGGCCGTCGTGTGCAACCGGTCGATCGCCTCGGTGGCGATCGAGACCGCGGTGTCGAACCCGAACGTGTAGTCGGTGCCGGAGAGGTCGTTGTCGATCGTCTTCGGGACGCCGACCACCGGCAGTCCATGTTCGCCGTGGAGACGTGCGGCGACTCCGAGCGTATCCTCGCCGCCGATCGCGACGAGCGCGTCGAGCCCGCGGTCGCGGAAGTTCTGGAGCACCCGCTCGACACCCTTCTCGAGCTTGAAGGGATTCGTCCGGCTCGTGCCGATGATCGTCCCCCCGCGGGGGAGGATCCCCGAGACCTGCTGCGGCCCCAGATCCTCGAAGATCGGCTCGACGAGGCCCCGCCAGCCCTCCCGGAGGGCGACGGTCTGCCAGCCGGCGGCGTCGGCGCGTCGAACGACGGCGCGAATGACCGCGTTCAGGCCCGGACAGTCGCCGCCGCCGGTCAGGATGCCGATGCTCTTCGCCACGCGATGCCGAGCCTAGTTGCTCGCGCCCGCGGCCGCGGTCGCTTGGCATTCCGGCGCCAGATCGCGACGTTCGGCGCGTCGTCTCGATGCCGAAGGTGGGACTCGAACCCACACGACCCGAGGGCCACCGGATTTTGAGTCCGGCGCGTCTACCAGTTCCGCCACTTCGGCCTGCGGCGGAATGGTACGCGGCCTCCAGGCGGGTCTACGCGCCGACCTTGAGCGGGAAGTACGGCGGTGCGAGCAGGAAGCCGATGCGCGCGTTCGGGCCGGCCTCGCCGCGCGCCATCTGGATCGCCGCGCCGACGCCCCCGATCGGGACGAAGCCGAGCTGGCGGACGGCGCCGGCATCGCGCGCGCCGGCGACGTAGACCGAGGAGAGCCGCTCGAGCGCCGGCCGGCACGCCTCCCAGTCGCGGAAGGGCAGCAGCGGGTGGACGGTGCGCCCGGCCCGGTACTCCTCGAGTGCGCGCTCGTCGGCGCCGGCAGCCGCCTCGGCCGCGTCCAGCTGCCCGGGATCGCGGGCGAGCGGCGCGCGGAAGAAGACCTGGTACGGCTCCTGGGTCGGGCGCGCGAAGGCCCTTCGGAAGCTGCCGACGAGGATCGCGACGCCGCCCTCGGAGAGCGGGAAGCCGTCGCGCCAGAGGGCGAGCGCGTGCGCGAGGCCGAGGTGGGCGGCGACGAGCGGGTTCGGGCGCTCGCGCGGGAGGAACGGCGTCGTTCCGGGGATCCCGACGACGAGCGCGTCGAGCGGCGTCGAGAGCGGTGTCCCGCGGAGCTCGATCGCTCGCAGCAGCGCCTCGGCGTGGGCAACGGACGGCGGACCCGCGAGGACGGCCGCGGCCGTCCGCTCCGCCGGCAGCGAGCGCAGGATCCGGTGTCGCGCGAAGGCGGGGAGAACCGAGTACCCGAAGCGGAGCGGCGAGCGGACGACCCGCTCGGCGGCCTCGGGGTCGTACGGATAGTGGTGGAGGAGCCCCGTCAGCTGCGGGTGGTTGAGGACCAGCGAGACCCCGAGCAGCGGCACCCGCGCCGCGAGGGTGCGCTCGAGCCGCGTCGCGAGACGCCAGCCCTCCGAGCCCGCGGTCTCGAGCAGCGACTCCGCCGTCGCCCGTCGCTGCTCGGCCGCGCCGGCGGCGGCGAGCAAGGCTCCGGGCCCGCCCTGCAGCACCGTCTCCGCAGAGCTGACCACGACGACGAGATCCGTCTCGACGAGCGCCGGCGAGACGCGCAACGGCGGCGTCCCGTCGTCGAGCGGCACGAGCGACGGATCCTCCGCATCGTGGACGACGACGTGCCCGTGGAAGCGCCGCGCGAGCTCGCGCGTGACGAGCGCCGGCAGCCAGCGCTGTGCCGTCCTGCGCATGAGTCCGCAGGCGACGAGCAAGGTGATGCGGTCGGACCGGACTCCGAGCCGGTCGAGCGCGTCGACGACCGCCGCGACCGCCTGCTGCCGCGGGTCGGCGGCGAACGTCGGTATCGGCAGCGCCGGCGGCTCGACGACGATCGTCACGCGCGATGCGTTCCGCGCCGGCCCTTCGAGCGGCACGCCGCCGAGCGGGAAGCGCAAAGCCTCCCGCGTCGCAGCTTCGACGTCGGTCGGCCGTCCCGGCGGCGGCGGCCGCAGCACGAGGGCGTCCGGCGCGCTCGCGACGACGAGCTTCGTCCCCGAGAGGAGCGGCACGCGCGGCACCCCGGGATTCAAGCGGTTGCCCGAGCGCTGTTGCGGTTTCCTACGGATGCGTCGGCGGCGCCGCCGACGCAACCTCGCCAACATGGTCGAGGAGGAGGACCGCCACCGGAGGGACGCGCGCATCCTGCCGGCGTTCCTGTTCGCGCTGCTCGGACTCGGCGTCGCGGCGGCCCTCGTCGGGTTCGCCGCCGGGCACTACACGAACCGGACGACGACCGTCACGCAGACGGTTGCCGGTGGGGCGGCCGCCTCGGCGACGAGCTATCCACGCGTGTCGCCGCAGGTCGCCGCCGGGGCGCACACGTTCGTGCAGTTCGCGTGCGTCGAGTGCCACGGCGTGCAGGGGCGCGGAGGCGTCGACCCCGCAGTCCCCGCGCTGAAGACCGTCGGTCGCACCCTCACGGCCGCACAGCTCAGGCAGATCATCGACCACGGCCTCGGCGAGTCGGCGAATCCCAAGCAGCCGTACATGCCGGTCTGGGGCGAGGTGATCTCGAAGACGCAGGTGGCGAACCTCGTCGCCTACATCCGCGCCGGGCTGCCGGCCGTCGCGGACGCGCAGCCGCCGGCGGTGCCGCAGGGGCAGGGCGACGCGGTGGCCGGGGCAGCCCTCTACGTCCGCTACGGCTGCATCAACTGCCACGGCCCGAACGGGCTCGGCGGTGTCGCGAACCCGCTCTCGGCCGACAAGTCGATCCCACCGCTCTCGGGCGGCGGCTTCCGGGGCGAGTTCAACACCGACGCGAAGATCGCCGCGGTCATCCGCAGCGGCAGCGTGATCGGCAAGGCGCCGATCGTGAGCATGCCGCACTGGGGCGGGATCCTCTCGGCGGCGCAGATCCGCGAGCTGATCGCGTACCTGAAGACGCTGAAGTAGCGCTCAGGGGATCGAGCGGTACAGCCGCAGGAAGGTCGGCCGGAAGCCGCGCCTCGGCCAGAAGCGCGACGCCCAGAGGTTCGTCATCCGCCAGTCGACGGTCATCGCCGGGATGTCGTGCTCCGCCGCCCAGGTCAGGACGTGGGCGGTCAGCGCCCGCCCGACGCCGCTGCCGCGCGCCTCGGGCAGCGTGGAGGCGGCCGCAAGATCGATCGAGCCCGGCGGCACGCGCAGGTCCGGCGGGCGCCGGTAGAGGACGATGTGGCCGAGGACGCGGCCGCCGCGCTCGGCGACGAAGTGGACGAACTCGTCAGCGTCCCACGTCCCTTCCCACTCCTCGGCGTACTCCTCGTCGCTGTGCGAGTGGCCGGAGAAGCTCGGGCTTGGCAGCATCGAGTCGTGCATGGCCCGGTCGAGCTCGATCGCCGTCGCCGCGTCGTCAGGCGTTCCCGGCCGGATCGTCACGTCGCCGTCGTACGCCTCCGCGCCGGTCTCCCGCATCGCGAGCACCGCCGAGGCGCCGAAGCTGAGGCGGAACCACGCGTCGACGAGCGGTCCTTCGCTCGCCGGCAGGAAGACGTGCTGGGAAGCGTGGCCGGCTTCGAGCCACCTCCCGGCCGCGGCGGCGTAGAGGTCGCGCGCCTGCTCGACGTCGCCGTCCACGGCGTGGCCGGCGATCCCGACCGTGAAGCCGCGTCGGCTCGGCGCGCCGAGGAGGTAGCCGTGCTTCGAGAAGACCCCGCTCGCGCCGTCCGCGCTCCAATCCTTCTCGACCTCGGCGCGGAAGTCGACCTCCGCCGGCAGCAGCGGCTCGGCCTCGCGGTGGCGCGCATGGCGCTCCGCCAGCAGCTCCGCCGCGGCGTCCACGTGTGCGTCGGTGAAGGGGGCGATCTCCATCGACGTACACTCGCAGAGATGTCTCCGAAGACGCTCACGGGCGCCGAGCTCGACCTGAACGACGCGCCCGCCCGCGAGGCCGAGCTGTTCCTCGTCGACGGCAACAACCTCGCGTATCGCGCGTTCTTCGCGCTGCCCGAGGAGCTCGCGACGAGCGAGGGCTTCCCGACGGGCGCGCTGCTCGGCTTCACGAACATGCTCTTCAAGCTCCTCTCCGACTACCGCCCGAAAGGGGTCGCGGTCGCCTGGGACACCCGGCCCGTGCACCGCCATGCCGAGGCGGCGGCGGTCGAGGTCGTCTACAAGGAGGGCCGCCGGCCGATGCCGAACCTGCTCGCCGAGCAGTTCCCGCATTTCCGGCCGATCGTCGAGTCGTTCGGCTACCGCAACCTCGAGTTCGAGGGCTGGGAGGCGGACGACGTGATCGCGACGCTCGCCACCCGGGCCGACGAGGCGGGAATCAGGACGTGCGTCGTCTCGACCGACCGCGACGCGTTCCAGCTCGTCTCGGAAGGCGTCTGTCTGATGATGACGCCCCGCGGGGTGAGCGACGTCAACGTCTACACGCCCGAGCGGGTCGAGGCGCGCTACGGGATCCGCCCCGACCAGATCCCGGATTTCATCGGCCTCAAGGGAGACACCTCCGACAACATCCCGGGCGTTCCCGGGATCGGCGACAAGACGGCCGGCCAGCTGGTCGCGCAGTACGGCTCGCTCGAGGCGGTGCTCGACCACGTCGACGAGCAGTCGCCGGCGCGGCGGAGGAACCTGACGGAGTTCTCCGAGCAGGCGCGCGCCGCGAAGCAGCTCGCGACGATGCGGCGCGACCTCGACCTCGACTGCGACCCGGCCGACCTCGTCCTCCAGCCGCCCGACCGGGCGCAGCTGCGCGAGACGTTCCGCCGTTTCGAGTTCCGCGCGCTGCTGGGGCGGGTGGAGGAGCTCGACGAGGCGGTGCCGGCGCGGGAGAGGATCTCCGCCGGAACGGCCGTTACCTGGCGCGAGGAGGCAAGTAACAGTCTGTTACGAGCGAACGAGCTGCTCGGGATCGCCGCCGACTGGGACTCCGAGGGCGGCGGCCGGGTCGCGCTCGCGCTCGGCGACGAGGTGATCGTCTCGCCGCGGCCGGAGCGGCTCGCGGGCACCTTCGCCGCGCACGACGCCAAGACGGTCGGCGTCGACGCCGTCGACGACACGATGCTGCTCGCCTACCTGATCGAGCCGGGGCGGAGCGAGTACCTGCTCGACGACCTCGCGGCCGAGTACGCGGTCGAGGCCGTCCCGGAGCCCGAGGCCGAGGAAGAGACGGCGCGGCTCGTCCGCCACGCGGCGGTCACGCTCCGCCTGCGCGACCCGCTGCTCGAGCGCGTCCGCGAGAAGGGCGGCGAGCGGCTCTACCGCGACGTCGAGCTGCCGCTCGTCGGCGTCCTGCGCGGGATGGAGCAGGCCGGCGTGAAGATCGACACGTACCGGATGGGCGAGATCACCGCACGTCTCGCCGACCGTGTCGAGGAGCTCGAGTCGGGTGCGTACGAGCTCGCGGGCGAGGAGTTCGTCCTCGGCTCGCCGCAGCAGCTCGCGCGGATCCTGTTCGAGAAGCTCGAGCTGACGCCCGGACGGAAGGGCAAGACCGGGTACTCGACCGACACGAAGGTGCTGCGCGCGATCCGCGACGAGCACGAGATCGTTCCCGTGATCGAGGAGTGGCGGGAGCTCTCGAAGCTCCTCAACACGTACCTGCAGCCCTTTCCGGAGCTGCTCGGCCCGGACGGGCGTCTGCACACGACGTTCAACCAGGCCGTCGCCGCGACCGGCCGCCTCTCGACCTCGAACCCGAACCTTCAGTCGATCCCGATCCGGACCGAACTGGGGCGCGAGATCCGCTCCGCATTCGTGGCCGAGCCCGGCTGCCGGCTCATCTCCGCCGACTACTCGCAGATCGAGCTGCGCATCCTGGCCCATGTCTCCGGCGAGCCGAAGCTCCGCGAGGCGTTCGAGCACGGCGAGGACATCCACCGCGCCACCGCCGCCGAGGTGCTCGGCGTCGACCCCGCGAAGCTGACGCCGGCGCAGCGGTCGATCGCGAAGATGATCAACTTCGGGATCGTCTACGGGATCTCGGCCTACGGGCTCTCCGAGAACCTCGAGATCCCGCGCGAGCAGGCGCAGGCCTACATCGACGCCTACCTGGCGCGCTTCCCGCTCGTGCAGGACTTCATCGAACGGACGATCGAGCAGGCCGAGCGCGACGGCTATGCGACGAGCCTGCTCGGCCGGCGCCGCCCCGTGCCGGAGCTGCGGGCGCGCAACCGGCAGACCCGCGGCTTCGGCGAGCGCGTCGCCGTCAACTTCGTGATGCAGGGGTCGAACGCGGACATCATCAAGAAGGCGATGGTCTCGATCGAGCGCCGGCTGCGCGAGGAGGGGCGAAGCGCGCGGCTCGTCCTCCAGGTCCACGACGAGCTGCTGCTCGAGGCGCCCGACGCGGAGGCGCCGTCGGTGAAGGAGCTCGTGCGCGCGGAGATGTGCGGCGCCTATCCGCTCGACCCGCCGCTCGCCGTCGACATCGGCGCCGGCGACTCCTGGGCGGACGCGAAGAGCTAGATCGAGGGGCGCCGGAAGCCGACGAGCGGGAGCCGCTCGACGACCCGGCGTCTGGCCTCGGGGCTCCCGTCGTAGGGGAAGCCGGCGAGCCGCGAGAGCACGGCCCGCACCACGGGCGCGGCGAAGCGGTTCCGCCGCTCGTAGTCGGCGAAGATCGCCGCCGCCTCCTCGCGTTCGAGGACGCGCACATCCGGCCGGAAGCGCTCGCGCGCGAGCCGAACCTCGAAGGCCCCGGCCGCCTCGACGTTCCGGAACCAGTTCGAACGCCTTCCCCAGCCGCTCATCACGATCGCCTCGCCGCGCTCGGCATCCCAGCGCACCACCTCGACCACCGTCTGGTAGAGGCGTCCACTCCTGCGGCCGCGGTGGACGAGGAGCAGGAAGCGCCGGCCGAGCAGGAAGCCGAGCCGCAGGCGGTAGAGGACGACCGGCGCCGCGAGCAGCCGCCGGACGCATTTCGGCATCAGGAGTAGCCGAGGTCGGCGAGCAGAGCGCCTGCCTCGGCCTCGACGTCCGCGAGCTGCTCGGGCGCGAGGTCCCGCCGCCAGCGGCCGATCGAGGAGTCGCGGAACCCGTCGAGCGCGCGGTGGAGCGCCGCCGCGTCGGTGTCCAGGAACGGGGCGAGCCCGTCGGCGGCGGCAGCGAGCCCCTCGTACCGCACCTCCAGTACCCGCCCTTGTAACAAACTGTCACTTGCGGAACGCGCCGCCTCGACGTAGCGGCGCCAGGCCCACGCGCAGCGCCGAGCGTCCGATACGCGCGAGAACTCCTCCCGCCGCTCCGGCTCGACCCAGAAGCGCGGTTGCGGGCCGTACGCCAGCCCCGCGTCGTCCCTGCCCGTCCGGTCGGCGTTCAGCCAGCCGCGCTCGAGGAAGGAGCAGACGACGTCGCGTCCGTCGCGCAGCGAATGGATCCCGAGCGCGTGCGGGTACGCGGAGAGCGCCTCGCGGAGCGCGAAGGCCGTCTCGGGCGTCTGCTCGACCCCGCGCAGCCCGCCCGCGAGCCCGAGCAGGCGCACGCGCTCGAGGATCCGGCGCAGCTGAGCGGCCGGCGGCGCAGATGGAAGCGCCGCCTTCCACGGCGTCACCTCGCCGAGGTCGACGAACCCGGGGACGGAGCCGATTGCGCCGCCGAGGAAGGTGGTGCCCGAGCGCGGGCAGCCCACCACGAAGACGAGCCGCTCCTCTCGCGCAAGCCGCACCTGCCGTACCGCCCGCGGCGCCACCCGTGCGACCGCGGCCGCGTAGGCGCGTGCGCTCACAGGGCCTCGGGCAGCGAGTCCGGCACGAGGCCGAGCCCCTGGCGCAGCGTCTCGATCAGCGCTTGCGCCGCCTCGAGCAGCTCCGCGAGACCCTCCACCTCCTCGCGCGGAACCTCCACCGTCACGCGGACCGGGGAGCGCGCCGTCGACGACAGCGCGAGCGTCTCCTCGCCGCCGGCCGCCACCGCCGTCACGTCGAGGAACTCGTCGCGCGCGAGCCGTGCGCCGGGAGAGAAGCGCTCCGCCGCCGTGCGGAGCCGCTGGCCGAGCACGCCCGCGTACTGCCCGGGGACGCGGATCGTCGCCTCGGCGCTGCGCAGCCCGATCGTGGCTGCCCAGGCCCCGTACCCGGGCGTGTCGCCGAGGCGCCAGACGGCGACCACGCAGGACTCGGTGGCGCCGATCGGATACCGCTCCTCCATGCGGCCAGCGTATCCGGCGCATCCGGACGTGCCGCCCTCCGCCTAACTCGCCGACTCGCCCGTCGTCTGTATCCAGAAGGAAGGCGCCCGACCCGGGGCTATACTTCCCCGCCCGTCATGGCCAACGACACGATCAACGATCCCCGGCTCGAGGAAGGCGTCTGGACGACCGACCCCGAGACCGGCGAGCTCGTCCCCGACTACGAGGCGACCTTCCCGACGATCGAGGAGGGCCAGGTCGTCAACGGCACCGTCGTGCGGGTCGACAAGGACGAGGTGCTCGTCGACATCGGCTACAAGTCGGAGGGAGTGATCCCGGTCGCCGAGCTCTCGATCCGGCGCTCGGTCAATCCCGAGGACGAGGTCTCCGTCGGCGACGACGTCGCGGCGCTCGTGATGACGAAGGAGGACGCCGAGGGCCGGCTGATCCTCTCGAAGAAGCGCGCCCGCTTCGAGATCGCGTGGAAGGCGATCGAGAGCGCCCACGAGGCCGGCGAGCCGGTGAACGGCCGCGTGATCGAGGTCGTCAAGGGCGGACTGATCCTCGACCTCGGCGTCCGCGGCTTCCTCCCGGCGTCGCTCGTCGACATCCGCCGTGTGCAGGACCTCGACGAGTTCCTCGGCCAGGAGCTCCAGTGCAAGGTGATCGAGCTGAACCGCTCGCGCAACAACGTCGTGCTCTCCCGCCGCGCCGTGCTCGAGGAGGAGCGGAAGGAGCAGCGGCAGCGCATTCTCGACCGGCTCAATCCGGGCGACGTCGTCGAGGGCACGATCTCGAACATCGTCGACTTCGGCGCCTTCGTCGACCTCGACGGCATGGACGGCCTGATCCACATCTCCGAGCTCTCGTGGAGCCACGTCAACCATCCGTCCGAGGTGCTCGAGATCGGCGAGACGGTCAAGGTGCAGGTGCTCGACATCGACCGCGAGCGGCAGCGCATCTCGCTCGGCCTCAAGCAGACGCAGACCGATCCCTGGCAGCAGGTGCTCGAGAGCTATCAGGAGGGCGACGTCGTCCAGGGAACCGTGACGAAGGTCGTCACGTTCGGCGCGTTCGTCGAGATCCTCCCCGGTGTCGAGGGCCTCGTCCACATCTCCGAGCTCGCGCAGCATCACGTCGAGAACCCGCGCGAGATCGTCTCGCAGGGCGACCGCGTGAACGTCCGCATCCTCGAGGTCGACGCCGACCGGCGGCGCCTCTCGCTCTCGCTCAAGCGGGTCGAGGAGGGGATGCCGGTGCAGCCGCGGCCGGGCGACGAGCCCGAGCCGCCCGCGCTCGACCTGTCCGAGGAGGTCTTCGCCGACGAGGCGGCACCGCCCGCCGCCGACGAGGAGCCGGTGGCCGAGGCCGTACCGCCGGCAGAGGAGCCCGAGGCGGAGGAGCCTGCCGAGGAGCCGGTCGCCGAAGCGCCGCCCGCCGAGGCGGAGGCCGAAGCCGAAGCCTCCGACGAGGATCCCGCGGCCTAGCGGGATGCGGCCGCTCGCGGTCGCGCTCACGGGAGGAATCGCCGCCGGCAAGAGCGAGGCGCTGCAGGCGTTCGCGCGTCACGGCGCCGCCGTCGCCTCGAGCGACGAGATCGTCCACCGGCTCTACCGCGAGGACGAAGGGCTGCGGGACGCCCTTCGGGCGCGCTGGGGTGACCTCGTCTTGCGCGACGGAGACGTCGACCGCGAGGCGATCGGAGAGATCGTCTTCGCCGACCGCGGCGAGCTCGCCTGGCTCGAGGCCGAGCTCCACCCGCGCGTCCGGGCCGCCGTGTCCGACTGGCTCGCGCGCCAGACTGCCGGCGTGGCCGTCGTCGAGATCCCGCTCCTCTACGAGACCGGCGGCGAGTCGCGCTTCGACCGCGTCGTCGTCGTCACGGCGCCCGCCGAGCTGCGCGCCTCCCGCCGCGGCGGATTCGCGCCGCGCGAGGAGCGGCTCGTGCCGGACGAGGAGAAGGTGCGGCGCGCCGACTTCGCATACGTGAACGACGGGTCGCTCGCCGAGCTCGACGCGTTCGCGGCCCGCGTCCTGGAGGAGCTCACATCGTCCTGAGGCGGCTGCTCGTCCCGCTCGCCCTCGTGCTCGCCGCCGGGATCGGCGGCTTCGTCTACCTGCAGCGGACGATGCCGCCCTGGTACGCCCGCTACTGGTATCCGCTCCGCTACGCCTGGATCGTGCGCGGCCACGCGGCGCACTACCACCTCGACCCGGCGCTGCTCGCGGCGGTGATCGAGTCGGAGAGCAAGTTCGATCCGACCGCGCGCTCGAGCGCGGGCGCCGTCGGCCTGATGCAGCTCACGCCGAGCACGGCCGAGGGCATCGCCGAGTACACGGGCGGTCACGACTTCCACCTCTCCGACCTCACGAACCCCGAGATCAACGTCCGCTACGGAGCCTGGTACCTCCGTCACCTCCTGGACAAGTACGGGAACGACGAGCGGCTCGCGCTCGCCGCCTACAACGCGGGCGAGCAGAACGTCGACGCGTGGCGCGCCGCGCACGAGGGGATCCAGTTCCCCGAGACGCGCGCCTACGTCGACCGGGTCGAGCACCTGAAGGTGATCTACCGCCGGACCTACCCGAGCCAGCTGGGCTACTAGCCCGAGTCGCCGGCGCGCCGTTCGAGCTCGTTGCTCTTGTGGGCGAGCGCCGCGAACCCCGCCTGGAGGAAGTCGTTGACGGCGGCGGCGCCGAGCGTCCACGTGAGGAGGCGGCCGAAGCGGGGCGCCACGATCTGCGTTCCGCCGAGACCCGCTGCTACCCACGTCCCCGCGCAACGTGTACACGTGACCAGCTCGCCGAACGCCTGGCGGAAGCCGCCCGTCTCGATCGTGTGCTCGCCGCCGTGGTGGGCGTGCCCCTCGACGAACGGCTCGCGGAGGAAGCTCGCCACCTCGTCGCGCGAGAGCGTCCGCGCCGCCTTGAAGGTCGCGAGCGCCAGCGTGACGAGGTCGAGTGCGCTGTGCTCGTACGGGTCGCGGTCGAGTGCCCGCGCGAGCGCGCCGGCGCCCGCCAGGCCACCGCCGAAGGCGGCCATGATCGCCGCGTACGCCGCGTAGGGAGGCGTTTCGTCCACGGATACGCTGTCCCCGTGCCCGAGCTGCGCACAACATCCGCCTACCACCCGACCGGCGACCAGCCGCAGGCGATCGACCGGCTCGCCGAGGGGATCGTCGCCGGTGAGCGCTACCAGACCCTGGTCGGCGCGACCGGCACCGGCAAGACGGCGACGATGGCGTGGACGATCGAGAAGGTCGGCCGGCCCGCGCTCGTGATCGCCCACAACAAGACGCTCGCGGCGCAGCTCTGCAACGAGTTCCGGGAGTTCTTCCCGCACAACGCCGTCGAGTACTTCGTCTCGTACTACGACTACTACCAGCCCGAGGCGTACGTGCCGCAGGCCGACCTCTACATCGAGAAGGACTCGTCGAGGAACGACGACATCGCCCGGCTGCGGCTCGCCGCCACCTCGGCGCTCTTCACCCGCCGCGACGTGGTCGTCGTCGCCTCGGTCTCGTGCATCTACGGCCTCGGCTCGCCGGAGGAGTGGCGCGAGCGGATGATCTATCTCGAGGTCGGCGCCGAGCACGACCGCGACGCCCTCCTGCGCAAGCTGATCGACTCGCAGTACGTCCGGAACGACGCGATGCTCGGGCGCGGCCGGTTTCGCGTGAAAGGCGACCTCGTCGAGGTGCAGCCGGCGAACCAGGAGACGGCGTACCGGATCTCCTTCTTCGGCGACGACGTCGAGCAGATGACGCACTTCGACCCGCTGACCGGCGAGGTGCTCGCGAAGCTCGAGA
>DASQQF010000012.1:0-5673 GCA_035643535.1 Gaiellaceae bacterium | reverse complement strand
ACGCTCGACGGCAGCCAGACCAACCAGAACTCCGCGACGGCGTCCCCCGGCACCTACACGGGCTATACCGAGCGCTCGTGCTGCTCCTCGATCCACTTCACGGTCGCATCCGGCAGCTCGACGATCGACAACGTCTCCATCCCCTCGACCTCGCTCGCGTGCTCACCGGCCGAGCCGAACCTGAGCTCGGCCGTCACGATCGCCTCCATCCCGATCAACAGCGATGGGTCGTTCTCGTCGACGACCACGCAGACCGGGCTCGTCGGCAACCAGCCGGCGACGATCACCTTCACCTTCGACGGCTACGTCCACGGCCCGAACACCTCCGGAGACAGCCGCATCAACGGGATCTGGCGCGAGGACATCACCTACGCCGACAACGGCACCAGCTACTACTGCACCACCAACAACCAGTCCTACCGTGCGGTGTGGACATCGGGATGAAACGACGACGCCTATGGCGATCACGCCGATCCGGAAGCGTCGAGGGCTTCTTCATCTCCGTGCAGCCGGTCCGGCGGGTGGGCTGAGACGAATCATGCGCTTTCCTCCTCCGAGGAGACGGCCTCGACGATGCGGATGGGATCCAGGCGGGCACGCTCGGCGACGAGCGCCGCGTCACCGCTCGTGGCGGCCCGGAAGACGAAGAAGCAGATCTCGTCTTCGGGGACGTGGATCGACCGTTCGAAGCGGACGCTCGACCGCTCCCGCGTCAGCTGCTCCGCTGCCGAACGCGCTCGCTGCTCCCGGGCGAGCCGCTCGCCCGCGCTCGTGCGGCTCAGATACGTCTCGACGAGGTAGCTCGGCATCTCGGGGCTGGGTCGATCGTCCGGGAAGCCCGGCGCTCGAGCGACACGAAGTCCGCGCTCGAGCGCCGCGCTCCCACCGCGGCGTCGGAACGGCGATCAGCCGACCTGTCCGACGCCACCGACTTCGATATCCACGTACATGCCCGCCAGCTCGTGGACGACCGGCTTCTGTGCGTCGCAGAAGAGCCTGTACGTGCCGGGCTTCAACTCGAGCTTCACCGTCCTGACGATGTCGGTCGCCGCGGCCTCCGGGGACGGGTTCGTGGCGCTGCACTTGAACACGTCGGGGTTCGCCGGATCGTCGTTGCAGACAGGAGTGAGCTGCATCTCCGAGCCCTGGCCGGGGCTGCAGGGCCCCGTCGAGCCCGGACAGCTCCTGAGCTCGAAGTTGTGAGTGTTGAGTGCGTCGTCGACGGTGATCCAGTACGTCCCCGGCCTGAGCCTGAGCAGCCCGGTGCCGCTGGGGACGCAGTACTGCGGGCCGGAAGGAACGCTCGGGTCTCCCGGGGGCTTCGCGCACTTCCCCCCGTTGCCGTCGACGCCGTAGCCCTCGACCGGTGTCTGCCCGTCGAGCCCGGCGCTCATGCAGAACAGATGCTCGCTCAGACAGAAGCCGCCTTCGATCGTGCGGCCCTGGGCCGACGCCGTCGCGGTCGTGAAGGCGGCAACGGCTCCGACGGCACCGAGCGTCGTGAGCAGCACGGCGATGGTGCGTCTTCGGAAGATGGCCTTGCTCATGAGACCTCCTCGGCTTCGCGTTCCTGAGGGCCGCGACGCTACGGCAGCGCGAGCGAGGTGGAAACGTCAGAACGTCGGAACTTTGCCGCTACGCAGGTTCTCGGACGTTCAGCCGGTGGGCGAGCTCCGTGCGCGAACGCACCCCGAGCTTGGCGTAGATGTGCGTCAGATGGCTGGCGACCGTCCGCTCCGCGAGGAAGAGCGAAGCGGCGATCTCGCGGTTGGTCCGACCCTCGGCGACGAGATCCGCCACCCGTTGCTCGGCGGCAGTCAGCCCCTCTTCCCGCCTGCGACCCCCGAATCGCCCGAGCTCGGCGCGTGCCTTCTCCGCCCAACCGGCCGCTCCGATCTCCTCGAACCCCCGTAGCGCCGCCTCGATCGCCTCGCGGGCCGGGCGCTTCTGCCGGGTGCGGCGTCTGACGATGCCGAGCGCGAGCAGCGCGCGGCCGTGGCCGAACGGGTCGCCGACCGCCTCGTGCTCCTCAACCGCCCGCCGCAGGTCGACGATCGCCCGATCCACATCGCCACGCGCCGCCGCTACGAGCCCCCGGCATCGCCTCGCCTGCGCGAGGACGAACGGGCGGTCGACACGCAAGGCGTCGGCCTCCCAGGCGTCGAGGAGGCGCTCGGCGTCCTCGAGGTTCCCGTCCTCGAGCAGGAGCTCGAGCCAGTCCGGAGTCCACCAGCGGACGCTCGGCTCGCGCCACCGGAACTCGGCGGCGCGCCGCTCCGCGCCACGAAGCCAGCGGGCGGCCACGGTCCGGTCGCCGCGCGCCCGCGCGACCAGGCCGAGGATCGCCTGGTGCTGCGGCGGGTGGAGCGCAAGCTGCTCCTCCGACAGCTGGAGCGCCCGTTCGGAATGCGCCTGGGCCGTGTCGAGCTCCCCCTGGTGGAGTGCGACCAGGGCGATCGGCAGGTGATCCTGCGGCCGCTCGAGGCCGTACTGGATCGAGACGTCGTGCGCCTGCCCCGCGTGCGCGGCGGCGAGCTCCCACCGTCCGGCCCACAGCTCGATCCACGCGAGTGCCCAGAGCGCGCGGGCGCTGCGCGGCTCGTCGCGCGCGCACCACGCCCGGTACTCCCGCTCGAAGAAGACCCGGACCTCCTCTCGCTCGGGGAGGGCGGCGAACGTGTTGACGACCGCGAGCGCCGCCTCCTGCACCAGCTGATCGCCGCCGACTGCGGCCGGGAACTCCGCCGTCCACCGGGCGAGGTCGGGAGGGGCATCCGTGCCGCCCTGGAACCAACCGATGACCTGCCGGATGGCGCGTGCGCGGGCTGCCAGCACCTCGTCGTCGAGGGCGGTGGCGCCCTCGAGCGCTGCGTCGGCGTGTTCGAGCCCCGACGTGAAGCGAGTCGCCCACGCGAGGCGGCAGTGCACGGCAGCCTCGAGCAGCTGATCCGGCGCGGCCTCGCCCAGCGCGGCCTCCAGCAGCGCGACCGAACGGTCGAGCGGCTCGAGCTCGGCCAGCACCATCAGCGCCTGAGCTCGGAACGGGCCGCTCTCGACCTCGCCGAGCAGGTCGATCAAGATGGCCCGCGCCCGCGTCCACTCTCCGGCCCTGTGCTCGGCACGGGCTGCCACCAGCGCCCGGCGACGGCGCTCCTCGGCCGCTGCCGAGGGGGTCAGGCGCAGGGCCTGCTCCGCAAGCTCGGCGGCGATCTGCGAGGCGCCGCGGGCCGCTGCGGAGCCCGCCGCCTCCTCCAGCACCGCGGCCACCGCCGCATCCGGATCCTCCGTCGAGAGCGCCAGATGCCGCGCCCGGATCAGCGGATCGTCGACGAGCCCGGCGATGCGGGCGTGAACGTGCGCTCGCTCCGCTCGCAGGTCGCCGTACAGAGCGGACGAGAGCAGCGGGTGCGTGAAGCGGATCGCGCCGCCGTCCCACTCGATGATCCCGGCGTCGAACGCCGGAGTGAGCGCCTCGGTCGCCAGGCCCGCCCGCTCGAGAAGTGCACCGGCGACCGGTCCGGACGCGGAGAGGAAGGCCAGTGCCTCGCGGGTCGCGACAGGCAGTCCCGACATCCTTGCCCGCACGAGCTCGTCGACCGTGTTCGGCACGCGAAGCGGGCGGAGGGGATCGACATCCGCCTCGAGTGCCCGGGCCAGCTCCAGCGCGAAGAACGGATTGCCCCCCGAGTGCTCGTGGATGCGCAGCAACGTCTGGCGGGCGAACGGCCTCCCCAACCGCTCGCTCAAGAGCCGGTGGAGCGCTCCGACGCTGAGCGGCCCGACGTTCGACTGCCGAGCGTGCTCGATGCCCATCGCGTCCTCGAGCTCCGACCGCCGCACGGCCCCTGCGACGAGCCGGCGGGCGAGGAGAACCGCGACGCGGCTCTCTGCCAGCCTGCGCAAGGCGAATGCGAGCACCCCGGCCGACGAGGCGTCGAGCCACTGGATGTCGTCGATCGCCACGAGCACCGGCGCCTCGACCGCCAGGGTGCGAAGACCGTCGGCAACCGCCAGACCGAGCGCACGCGGGTCGACGTCGTCCGAGCCGCTCGGCTCTTCGAGAAGCAGGGCGACCTCGAGCGCGCGCCGCCTCGGCCCGGGCAGCAGGGGCAGCACCTCCTCGCGCACCGGCTCGAAGAGGTCGGCGAGTCCCGAGTGGGCGAAGCCCTGTTCGGCCTCCGCAGGCCGGCAGGCGAGCACGTGGAAACCCCGGCTCCTCGCCTCCTCCACGCCGGCCCGCCACAACACCGTCTTGCCGATGCCGGCCTCGCCCGCCAGGGCCAGCAGCGCGGGCCCCTGAGGCACGTCGTCGAGAAGCCCTCGCACGGCGGCGAGTTCCTCCTCGCGACCGACGATCGGGGAGAGCACCCTCCGAGATCGTGACAGAAGATGCTGGAAAGGCAACCGCTCGTGCCCTGCCGGCCGGCTCAGGCGACGACGGCCGTCCCGTCGGCGCGAGGGTCGCTGCCGGCGGCGAATCCGGCCTCGTCGATGCGGATCGCCTGAGCGTGCCCGACCTCCTCGTCGAGCTCGCCGACGGTCTCGACGTCGAAGCCCGCCGCCCGGATCGACGCGACCGCCGCGGGCGCGACGTCGCGCTCGGCGACCACCTTTCCGGCCCCGCCGTCGTCGAGCGCGACCACCGTCCAGCGCGGCGCACGAACCGCGTCGGCCGGCGCGGCGCCGGCGCGGGCGGCGAGCAGCAGGTGGGTATGGATCTGGGGCTGGGCCCGGCCGCCCATCGTCCCGTTGACGCCGACGATGCGGCCGCCCTCGCGGACGAGCACCGGCATGAGCGTGTGCGCGGGCCGCTTTCGCCCCTCGAGCACATTCGGCGAGGCCGGGTCGAGCGAGAACGTGGCGCCGCGGTTGTGGACGAGGATGCCGGTCGCGGGGTCCGCGATCAGGGCGCCGAAGGAGAAGAAGACGCTCTGGATCAGCGAGGCCGCATATCCCTCGCCGTCGGCCGCGACGACCGCGACGGTGTCGCCGCTCGCCCCACGAGTGGGCTCGGCGGAGGAACCTTCACGAGGGCCGAGAGCGAGGCGGGCGCGCTCGGCGGCACGCTCGGGCGAGAGCAGCTCGTCGAGAGGGACGTCGACGAAGCGGGGGTCCGCCAGGAGCCGTTCGCGGTCGGAGGCGGCGAGCGCGAACAGCCGTGCGAGGACGCCGGCGTGCGCGCCGCCGACGTCGAGGCCGTCGCCGCAGGCCTCGAGCGCGGCGAGGATCTCGAGCAGGACGAAGCCCTGCGAGTTCGGGCCGGCCGTGAGTACCTCGAGGCCGCCGAAGGCGCCTGCGACGGGGCGGGCGAGCTCGGTCTCGTGCGCGGCGAGGTCGTCTGGCGTCAACCGTGAGCCGAGCGAGCGGAGCCGGGAGAGCAGACGTGCGCCGACCTCGCCCCGGTAGAGCGCGGCGGGCCCGTCCGCCGCGATCGCCCGCAGCGTACGTCCGAGGGCCGGCTGTCGCAGCGGCTCGCCCTCGCGCAGCGGCGCGCCCTGGCGCAGGAAGAGCGACGCCGTCCCCTCGTCGGCCGCGAGCTCGTCCCGCAGCGACTCGCCCGCCGCCGCGAGCGAGCGTGCGACGGGGACTCCGTCCTCCGCGTGGGTGATCGCGGCGTCGAGCGCCTCGGCGAGCGTGCGACGCCCGCCGAGCGAGAGGAGCGTCTCCCACGCC
>DASQQF010000011.1:0-15802 GCA_035643535.1 Gaiellaceae bacterium | reverse complement strand
CGCGGGCGAAGGCGAGGCGGCGGCCGGCACACTCGCGGCAGCGTTCCACGGGCCAGGCGGTCGGCGCGCCGCAGCGGGCGCAGAGCGGCGGATCGAGGCGCGGCAGCCCCTCCCGGCAGCCGGTGCAGAGCTGGCTCCCGTCGCGCCCGCACACGACGCAGCGCTGCGGCAGGAGCAGGTCGAGCATCCCGTCACGCTACGGCGCGAACGGTGACGGCTTCGTGTCAGAAGAGCGGCGTCGCGAGCAGCTCCCGCAGCTGCGGCCGGGCGCGCTCGAGATCCTCCGGCGTCTTCACGGGGACGAAGCGGCTGCGCGGCCCCTCGCGCGGGACGAGCAGGTACGTCGTCGGCAGGAAGGCCGAGAGCTCGTTGACGAGCCGCTCGAGCTGCACGGCCGTCCGCCCTTCCACCTCCTTCTCGACGTACAGCCACGTCAGCGGATAGCGCCGCTCGAGGACGTCGAGGTCGAGCACGAGGCTGTTCGTGTTGAAGACCCCGAGCGCGGACGTGTCGAAGTCCGACGGGAAGCGGAAGCCCTCGACGACCTGCGGGCGTCCGTCGACCCGGGCCGGTGCGCCGCCCGGCTCGCCCTGCGCGGCCGCGACCTCGACCGTGAGCGGGTTGCCGGCGGCGCGATGGGCGGCGACGACGCGCGGGTCGACGCGTGCCCCGAGGTTGTCGACGTTGGAGAGGAGCAGCGTGCGCACGCCGAGCGCGCGGAGGCGGCCGACCGGAGCGAGGTCTGCGAAGTCGCCGTGGCCCGGGCTGTACGGCGACGGCCCGGGGAAGACGCTGCCGTCCGGCTCGAGACGCAACGAAACCGACTGCGCGAACATGAGCACGCCGTCGCGCTCGCCGACATGGGCGGCGGTCTCCTCGTCGGTCGCGAAGCTGTTCATGAGCACGACGGGGACACCGGCCCGCTCGGCGTCGCTCAGCTTCCAGTCGAGGAAGCAGACGCCGTCGACCGCCTCGACGAGACCCTTCACCGCGCCGCCGAACCGCGTCGCCATACCCCCGTTGAGAACGGCCGCCGCGACGCCGTCGAGCTCGGCGTCGGCCTCGTCCGGCAGCTGCACGATCTCCTCCTCGCCGAGCGGCTCGATCCGCCCGCGGACGAGGTTCGACTCCCTCGACAGCTCACCGGACGCGACGCGGCGGCGCAGCTCCTCGAAGCGCCGCTCGTCGAAGCCGTAGCGGTCGAGGATCTCGTCGACCGTCAAAACGCGTACGGAGCCCGGTGGAGGCCGCGCTCGGTGACGATGGCGGCGATCAGCGCGGCCGGCGTGACGTCGAAGGCGGGGTTGCGGGCGGGGAAGCGGTCGCTCACCTCGGCGGCATCCCGCTCCTCGATCGGGATCGCGGCGCCGTCGGGAGTGGCGGGGTCGATCGTCGACGTGGGCGCGACGACGTAGAGCGGAATCCCGTGGTGGGCGGCGAGCACGGCGAGGGAGTATGTCCCGATCTTGTTCGCCGTGTCTCCGTTCGCGGCGATGCGGTCGGCGCCCGTGACGACGAGGTCGACCTCCCCGCGCGCCATCAGCGACCCCGCGGCCGAGTCCGCGATCACGGCGTGCGGGATGGCGAGCTGCTCGAGCTCCCAGGCCGTCAGGCGGCCGCCCTGGAGCAGGGGGCGCGTCTCGTCGACGAGCACGCGCTCGAGGAGGCCGCGTTCGTATGCGGCGCGGAGCGCGCCGACGGCGGAGCCGTAGCCGGCGGTGGCCAGCCCGCCCGCGTTGCAGTGCGTGAGGGCACGTGTCCCCGGCGCGAACAGCTCCGCGGCGTGCGCGGCCATGCGGCGGCAGCGATCGACCTCGGCCTCGTGCAGCGCGCGGGCGCGCGCGGGCGTCGGGTCGTCGTGCATCTCCGCGAGCGCCCAGGGGAGGTTCACCGCGGTCGGGCGCGAGGCGGCGAGCACGCGCTCGGCAGCGGCGAGGTCGTCGCCGCGGAGCTCGGCGAGCGCGACGCCGTAGGCCGCGGCGACGCCGATGGCCGGCGCGCCGCGCACGACCATCGTCCGGATCGCCTCGGCGACCTCGGCCGCGGAGCGGCAGCGCACCTCGACGACCTCCTGCGGCAGCCGCCGCTGGTCGATGAGCACCACCGCCGGCGGATCCTCCTCGAGCCGGACGATCCGCTCGGGCTCGAGCTCGCTGCTCACGTCCTTTCGGAGCCGTCCGAGAGGTTCAGGTGCCCTCGTCCCACGAGGCGAGATACTTCGCCTGCTCCTCGGTGAGCCGGTCGATGTCGACGCCCATCGTCGCGAGCTTGAGGCGCGCGATCTCGCGGTCGATCTCGTCCGGCACCGGATAGACCTTCCGGTCGAGCTCGCCGGCGTGGCGCGCCGTGTACTCGAGCGCGAGCGCCTGGTTCGCGAAGGACATGTCCATCACGAGCGCGGGATGGCCCTCGGCGGCGGAGAGGTTGACGAGCCGGCCGTCGGCGAGCGTGAACTCCTCGACGAACTCGCGCGCCTTCCGCGTCTCGACCGCGAGGTCGCGCAGCGCCGGGATCTCGATCTCGACGTTGAAGTGGCCGGTGTTCGCGAGGATCGCACCGTCGCGCATCCGCTCCATGTGCTCGCGCGCGATCACGTGCTTGTCGCCGGTCGCCGTGCAGAACATGTCGCCGACCTCGGCCGCGCGCGCGATCGGCATCACCTCGAAGCCGTCCATCGACGCCTCGAGCGCCCGCATCGGGTCGACCTCGGTCACGATCACGTGCGCACCCATCCCGCGCGCCCGCGACGCGACGCCGCGCCCGACCCAGCCGTACCCGGCCACGACGAACTTCTTGCCGGCCAGCAGGACGTTCGTCGCGCGGATGATCCCGTCGACGGTCGACTGGCCGGTGCCGTACCGGTTGTCGAACATGTGCTTCGTCAGCGCCTCGTTCACGGCGATGATCGGGAAGCCGAGCTTCCCCTCCGCCTCGAGCGCCTTGAGCCGGATGACTCCCGTCGTCGTCTCCTCGGTGCCGGCGATGATCTCGCCGAGCTGCTCGCGCCGCGCCGAGTGGAGGACGCCGATCACGTCGGCGCCGTCGTCCATCGTGAAGTGCGGCTTGTGGTCGACGGCCGCCTCGATGTGCGCGTAGTACGTGTCGTTGTCCTCGCCCTTGATCGCGTAGACCGAGACGTCGTACTCGGAGACGAGCGCAGCCGCCACGTCGTCCTGCGTCGAGAGCGGATTCGAGGCACAGAGGACGACGTCGGCGCCGCCCGCCTGCAGCGTCCGCATCAGGTTCGCCGTCTCCGTCGTCACGTGCAGACAGGCGGAGACGCGGTAGCCGGAGAGCGGCTGCTCGCGCTCGAAGCGCTCGCGGATCGCGGCGAGCACCGGCATCTGCCGGTCGGCCCACTCGATCCGACGCTTGCCCTCGGCGGTGAGGGCGAGATCCTTCACGTCGTACCGCTGCGTTGCTGCCATGGAGTCCTTTCCGTTAGGCGGCGAGTAGCCGTTCGTGCTTCCGCTGCTCCCACTCGACCCAGGAGGTGTCGTCGGCACCGGCGAGCCAGCCGTCGACGGCGACCCGCAGGTCCTGCTCGCGGTGGAGGCGCACGGCGAAGACGAGGTCGGAGATGTCGAGACCGAAATGCCGGCGAAGCTCGGCGAGCGAGCGCAGCTGGTTCAGCTCACGCAGCCCGTAGAGCCGGTAGCCGCCGTTGCTCCGAGGCGGGACGACGAGACCGGCCCGCTCGAGATAGCGGAGCATGCGCGCCGACCAGCCCGTGCGGGCAGCGGCGTCGCCGACGGTGAGGCCGTCCATCGCCCAGCACCCTAACACGTCCGTGTCAATCCTTGCGGCAACTGATCAGGCCCTGCGACTTGCGGATGAAGAACGCGCCGTCGCGGGCGATCGCGTCCGAGCTCCTGCATGTGGCCGTCGCCGTTAGTCGCCGCCCGAAGGGCCCCGCCCGAGACGAGGACGCGCCGGATCTCGGCGAACGCCCTCGGCCGGTCGGCGACGTGGTAGAGCATGTGGTTCGCGAGCACGACGTCGAACGGCTCGTCGGCGAACGGGAGCTTCGCCGCGTCGGCGACGACGTACTCGGCGCGGTCGCCGAGCGCGGCGCGAGCCGCCTCGATCATGCCGGGCGAGAAGTCGGTGAGCGTCAGCCGCCAGCTCGGGTCGATCCGCTCGAGGTTCGCGCCCCAGAGCGTCGTCGCCGCCCCGCAGCCGAGCTCGAGCACGCGCCCGCCCGGAGGAGGCGCCTCGCGCTCGAAGAGCCAGCGCGACCAGCCGGGGTTCGTCGAGAAGCGGGCGTGGATCGCGATCCGCGCCTGGAGGTTCGCGTCGGTCGCGTACTGCTCGCGCAGCTGCTCGCTCACGTCTCGCCCCGCAGGCGCGCAGCGAGCCGGCCGAGCGCGCCGGGGTCGGCACCCGCGCCGAGGAGGAGCTCGCGGACACCTTCCCGCCGCTCGATCTCCTCGAGCACGTCGACGAGCGTGCGGCCGAGAGGCCGGGTGACCCGCCGCCGCCGCTCGCGCTCCGTCTCGTCCGGCGCCCCTGCGACCCACTCCTCGTTGAAGAGGGCCAGGCCCTCGTCGCTGAGCGCATGGTCGGCGGCGATCGCGTCGGGCTCGGCACCCGCCAGCCAGAGCGCCATCCCGCACGCGATGCCGGTGCGGTCGCGGCCCCCGGCACAGTGGACGGCGACGGGCGCGTCGGCCGCGCCGACCGAGGACAGCGTCCGCGCGAGCTCGCGCCGGTAGCGGTCCGCGAGGCCGAGGTACGCCTCCCGCGTCGACGGCCACTCCCAGGCCGCCGGCGCGTCCCGCGGATCCATCGGCTCCTCCTGGACGGCGATCGGGAGCGGCGGCTCGTCGCGCTCGCGCTCCGAACGGAGGTCGACGACGAGCGAGACGCCGTAGTCGACGAGCGCCCGACGGCCCTCGGTGGTCAGCCGCCGCAGCGAGTCCGCGCGGACGACGACCCGGTACGCCGTCTCGCCGCCGTCCGCGAGCGGGAGGCCGCCGAGGTCGCGCACGTTGACGCATCCGTCCCAGCGGAGAGTGCGCGTCTCGTTCAGGGCGCGGACGTGCCCTCCCGGCCGTAGCGGTCCTCGAGCCGCACGACGTCGTCGAGGTGCGGTGTCGAGACCTCGAGGATCGTCGTGTCCTCGACCGCGGTCACGCGGTGGACGGTGCCGGGGCGGTAGCGGAAGCAGGCGCCGGCGGTGACCACCTCCTCGTCGAGCGCCTCCTGCCCCACGTCGCCGAGCTCGAGCCGGGCACGCCCGCTCTGGACGTACCAGCTCTCGTCCTTCGCCCGGTGGAACTGGAGCGAGAGCGACTCGCCGGCGCGGACGAAGAGGATCTTCCCGACGTATGCGTCGGCGTGGGCCCAGATCAGCTCCCAGCCCCACGGCTTCTCGACCCGGCGCGCCTCGAACGCGAAACGGTCGAGCGAGCCGTAGTTCGGCGAGTCGATGTTCACGCGAGCTGCCTCTGCGGCCGCCAATGGGGATGCGCCTCCATGAACTCCGCCGCTTTGCGGAGATCCTTCGGCGTGTTCACCGTCAGCCAGACGCCGGCGTGGCGGTGCGCGTGCAGCCGCCGCCCGCGTGCGAGCTGCGGAAAGGTCGACTGCTCGTGGTCGCCGCGCTCGGGCAGCAGCGCGATCGCCTCCTCGCCGAGCACGTAGACGCCGGAGTTGACCCAGTGGTCGAGCTTCGGCGCCTCGCGGAAGCCCGTGACCCTCCCGTCCTCCTCGACGTCGACGACGCCGAACGGCGAGCGCACCTGCGCGACGACGAGCGTCGCCGCCGCCCCGCTCTCGGCGTGCTCGGCGAGGAGCGCAGAGAAGTCGACGTCGAGCAGCTCGTCGCCGTTGAGCGCGAGCACGGGCCCCGACTCGCGGCGGTGCGAGGCCGCGAGGCGAAGGCCGCCGCCGCGGCCGAGCGGCTCCTCCTCCCCCACCGCCTCGATCTCGGCGCCGAGCCCGGTCAGGGCGTCCACGAACACGTCCTCCTGTCCGGCGCGGCAGGCGACCACGACGCGCGACACGCCCGCGCCGACGAGGCGCGCCACCGTGTACTCGGCGAGCGGGAAGCCGGCCACCGGCACGAGCGGCTTCGGCAGTCCCTGCGCCGCGTCGCCCAGCCGCTCCGCCTTGCCTCCCGCAAGGAGGAGCGCCTCCATCAGGGGGCCGTCTCGCGATCGCCGCCGGGGTGCGGGCTTCCGTTCACGCCGCCGGGCGTCGACCACGTCGGCCGTCCGATCGCCTCGTATTCGAAGCCGGCCGTGGTGACCGCCGCCGGGTCGAGCAGGTTGCGGCCGTCGACGATCAGCGGCCGCGCCATCGCCTCCCGCACCTCGCGGCTCGCCAGGTCGCGCAGCTCCGGCCACTCGGTGACGACGACCGCAGCGTCCGCGTCCCGTACGGCGTCGAGGATCGAGTCGCGGAGCTCGACGCCCGGCAGGTCGTCGGGCCGCGCGACCGGATCCCACCCGCGCACTTCTGCCCCTTCCGCGAGCAGCCGGTACGCGATCACGCGGCTCGGCGCCTCGCGCATGTCGTCGGTGTGCGGCTTGAAGGCGAGCCCGAGCAGCGCGACGGTGCGGCCGCGGAGGCTGCCGAGCCGCTGCTGGAGCTTCTGGACGACGCGCCGCTTCTGCAGCTCGTTCACCTCCCACACCGCCTGCAGGAGGAGGAACGGGTAGCCGGAGTTGCCGGCGAGCTGCTTGAGCGCCGTCACGTCCTTGGGGAAGCACGAGCCGCCGAAGCCGATGCCCGCGCGGAGGAAGTGCGGCCCGAGGCGGTGGTCGAGCCCCACGCCTCGCGCGACGTCGACGACGTCGGCGCCGACGAGCTCGCAGACGTTCGCGATCTCGTTGATGAAGCTGATGCGTGTCGAGAGGAAGGAGTTCGCCGCGAGCTTCACGAGCTCCGCCGAGGCGACGTCGGTGCGGACGATCTCCCCGTCGATCCCCGCGTGGAGCTGCACGACGCGCTCGCCGTCCTCGCGGTCGTACGCTCCCACGACGATCCGGTCCGGGTTCATGAAGTCCGCGACCGCGCTGCCCTCGGCCGTGAACTCCGGGTTCGAGGCGTAGCCGACGTTCACGAGCCCGCGCGCGTCGAGCCGGGCGCGCACGCGCTCGCCCGTCCCCACCGGCACCGTGCTCTTCATCACGACGACCGGGCGCCCGGGAACCTCGCCCGGGAGCTCGTCGACGACGGCCCAGACGTAGCTCAGGTCGGCGTCGCCGGAGTACGTCGGCGGCGTCCCCACGGCGACGTAGAGGAACTCGGCCCCGTCGACCGCCTCGCGCACGTCGAGGGTGAAGGAGATGCGCTCGCGGTTGCGCTCGAGCACCTCGTCGAGCCCCGGCTCGTAGATCGGCACCTCCCCGCGCTGCAAGCGCTCGATCCGCTCGGGGACGACGTCGCGGACGACGACCTCGTGCCCGAGGTCGGCGAAGCACGCGCCGGTGACGAGGCCCACGTAGCCGGCGCCGAAGATCCCGATCCGCGACATGCCGGGCAGGTTACTTCGTGATCGGCGTCAGGCTCTTGGCGATGGCGAGCATCGTCGAGTTCGAGAGCTCGTTGAGGATCGTGTTCGTGACCCAGTAGGTCGCCGTCTTCGTGCGCAGGACGACCATCTGGACCGCGCCGGCGGTCGTGTAGAGGTACAGCTTCGAGCCGTGGTACGGGATCACGTCGGTCGGGTTGTCGAGGATCGGCGCCGAGTTCCAGTTCGTCTCCTCGATGTTCCAGTACTCGATGCCGTTGGGCATCACGTACGTGAGGCAGATCGTCTTGTGGTTCCGGATCGGCCGGAACACCCGCACCCCCTCCTCGGTCGAGAGCTGCGCACCCTGGGCGATCTTCTGCGGGACCATGACCCGGAAGGGGACCTCTCGGGCGACCTGGCGCAGCGGGCCGAGCGTCACCGGGCCTCCGGGGCTCAGGGCCGGCGGGGGCGGCGGCGGAAGCTTCACCTTCTT
The DNA here is from genome assembly GCA_035643535.1 of Gaiellaceae bacterium. Taxonomy (GTDB): domain Bacteria; phylum Actinomycetota; class Thermoleophilia; order Gaiellales; family Gaiellaceae; genus Palsa-739. The sequence goes on along the minus strand of DASQQF010000011.1, from coordinate 7,847 downwards.
CGGCGGCGAGACGAGCGTGCCGCCGAACCGCGTGCCGACGGCGGCGACGACGAGCGGGTTCCCGGCCTGCTGCGCGAAGCTCGCGATCGACTGCGTCATCTGTTCGACCTGCGTGGCGGCGCCGAAGAGCGGCTTCATCTGCTGCGCCGCCTGCTTCGCGTGCGGCTGCACCGGGTCGTAGTAGACGATCGTGTCCCGCGTCTCGCGCGGCGCGTTCGCCGCGACCGTCGACGGCAGCTGCGCCGTGTGGTAGCCGCGCTGCGTGAGCAGGTACGTCGTGTTCGCGGCGCGACCCGGGACGGTGCCGGCGTTCAGCACGAGCACCGAGATGTCCTTCGCCTTCAGCGGCGGCGTGTTCGTCTTCTTCTTCTTGTGCGTGGCCTTGTGCCCGAGGAGCTGGTCCGACACCTGCTTCGGCTCGCTGATGTTCGGATGCTCGAACTGGTGGACGGCGGTTTCGATCGACTGCGGCGCGACGGACTCGACGTCGGCGCCGCCGGCCGTCGTGAAGTAGTGGAACTGGTCGAGTGGGATCGAATCGCGGAAGACATGGCCCGCAGGCAGGTGCTCGAGGAGCTTCCCGTACGACTGGAGCTCGCCGAGGCTCACCGTGCCGCCGCCGCCGCGTCCGATCTCGAGGTTGTTCTTGAGTGCCCCGATCAGCTGCGGGATCTCGAAGAGCGAGAGCGTCTGCCTGACGCGCGCCTTGAGGGCGTCGAGGAAGAGCTGCTGGCGCCCCGTGCGGTAGATGTCCGAATCCGTGTGCCGGAAGCGAACGTAGGAGAGCGCCTGGCCGCCGTCGAGCTTCTGGTAGCCGGGGTGGAGGTTGATCGCCGACCAGCCCGTGCCGAGCGGGTTGTAGTAGCGGCGATCGACGTTCATGTAGACGCCGTGCAGGCGGTTGACGATCTGCTTGAACGCGTGGAAGTCGAGCGTGATCAGGTAGTTGATCTTCAGCCCGGTCAGGTGCTCCATCGTGTCGAGGACCGCGCCCGGCCCGTTCGCGCCGCACATCGCCCACGCCGAGTTGATCCGGTTCGACGTGATCGGGGTGTTGCCCTGGCAGTAGATCGGGACCCACATGTCGCGCGGGAACGAGAGCAGCGAGAGCGTGTCGTTCGTGGGGTCGGCGCGCACGAGCATGAGCGTGTCGGAGTTCGACCCGGCGTACGACGTCGTGCCGGTGCCGGCGCGGTGGTCGTAGCCGGCGATGAGCGCGATCGCGGGCTTCGACGGGTCCGCGATCGGCGACAGGTTGACCTGCGCACGGCGGAGGGAGGGATCGTTGATCGCCGAGACGGACCTCAGCGTCTCGTGGGCGTAGAGGTAGAGCCCGCCGCCGACGCCGGAGGCGACCACGGCGATCGCGAGCACGAGCCAGCCCAGCCCGCGCAGGAGCATCGCCACCAGCGACCGCCTCGGCGGCTCGGGCTGCCGGTAGCGGACGACCGGCCCGATGGCCGGCGGCGATCCCGCGTGGCCGTTGCCGTTGAATCCGGCCCGTCCTATTCCGCGCTTGATCGTCGTCCGCATAGGAGAGAGGCGCCGCCCGGCGCCTGCGCCGAGGATAGCCGAGGGTCCGGCGGTGAAACGGCCGGACCGAGCGGGCCCGCCGCAGGCTCGTCAGCGGCCCGGGCTCGCCGTCCCCGCGAGGTCCGTCCCGTCCGCCGCGGCGGCGCCGTCACCGCCGGCGGCGGGTACCGCGCCGGCCGCTTCCTCCGCGACGTTCGGACGGAGCCAGCGTTCGGCCTCGGCGATCGGCATGCCCTTGCGGCCGGCGTAGTCTGCGAGCTGGTCGCGGCCGATGCGCCCGACCGAGAAGTAGCGCGTGTCGGGATGCGCGAGGTAGATGCCGCTCACGCTCGCAGCCGGTTGCATGGCATACGTCTCGGTCAGGGACAGCCCGGCCTCCTCCGCGCCGAGCAGGGCGAACAGCTTCGGCTTCTCGCTGTGGTCGGGGCAGGCGGGGTACCCGAACGCCGGGCGGATGCCGCGGAAGCGTTCCGCGATCAGTTGTTCGGTCGCGAGCTTCGGCCCGGTCTCGTACCAGGCACGGCGCGCAACCTCGTGCAGGTACTCGGCGAACGCCTCGGCGAGACGGTCGGCGAGCGCCTTGACCATGATCGCGTGGTAGTCGTCGTGCTCGGCTGCGAAGCGGACGGAGAGCTCGCCGGCGCCGATGCCGGCGGTGACCGCGAACGCGCCGATGTGGTCGCCGGCAGGGGCGACGTAGTCGGAGAGGCAGCGGTTCGGGCGGGAATCCCCCCCGTAGGAAGCCGCATAGTCGGCCTGCTGCCGCAGGAAGCAGAAGCGGATCGCGTCGTCGTTGCCACTACGGACAACGATATCGTCACCGTCGGACGACGCCGGCCAGAAGCCGAACACGCCCCGCGCCTCGAGCAGCCGCTCGGCGACGATGCGGTCGAGCAGCCGCTGCGCGTCGTCGAAGAGCTCCCGTGCCACCGGCTGCTCGAGGATCGCCGGGTAGCGCCCCTTCAGCTCCCAGGCGTGGAAGAAGAACTGCCAGTCGACGTACTCCCGCAGCGTCGCGAGGTCGGGCTCGACGACGCGCCGGCCGTCGAACTCCGGCACCGGCAGGTCGTCGAACGCCACGCGGTGCCGGTTCGCCCGCGCGCGCTCGAGCGGCAGCAGCGGCCGCCGCTCGCGCTCGGCGTGGAGGTCGCGCAGCCGCTCCTGCTCGGCGCGGTTCTCCCCGTCGAGCCGCTCGCGCCGCGCCGGCTCGAGCAGGTCCGAGACGACGCCGACGACACGTGAGGCGTCGAGCACGTGCACGACCGGCCCCGAGTACGCGGGCGCGATCCGCACGGCGGTGTGCTGACGCGAGGTCGTGGCCCCGCCGATCAGGAGCGGCAGGTCGAGGCCGCGCCGCTCCATCTCGCGCGCCACGTCCACCATCTGGTCGAGCGACGGCGTGATCAGCCCCGACAGGCCGACGACGTTCGCGCCCTCCTCGCGTGCCGTGTCGAGGATGCGCTCGGCCGGCACCATCACCCCCAGGTCGATCACCTCGTAGTCGTTGCAGCCGAGGACGACGCCGACGATGTTCTTGCCGATGTCGTGGACGTCGCCCTTGACGGTGGCGAGCACGACCTTCCCGCGTACGCGGGGGCCGCCGCCGGCGGCGCGCTCGGCCTCCATGTAGGGCTCGAGATACGCGACCGCACGCTTCATCGCACGCGCGCTCTTCACCACCTGCGGCAGGAACATCTTCCCGGCGCCGAAGAGGTCGCCGACGACCTGCATCCCGGCCATGAGGGGCCCTTCGATGACGTCGAGCGGCCGGTCGGCCCGCTGCCGCGCCTCCTCGGTGTCCTCCTCGATGAAGTCGACGACGCCGTGGACGAGCGCGTGCTCGAGCCGCTTCTCGACGGGCGCCTCGCGCCAGGAGAGGTCGACCTCGCGCCGCGTCCCCTCGCCGCGGACGCGCTCGGCGTACTCGACCAGCCGCTCGGTCGCGTCGGCGCGCCGGTCGAAGAGCACGTCCTCGACGCGCTCGAGCAGCTCCGGCTCGATGTCCTCGTAGACGACGAGCTGGCCGGCGTTGACGATCCCCATGTCGAGGCCGGCGCGGATCGCGTGGTAGAGGAACGCCGAGTGCATCGCCTCGCGGACGGCGTCGTTGCCGCGGAAGGCGAAGCTGAGGTTCGAGATCCCGCCGCTCGTCTTCGCCCCGGGGCAGCGTTCCTTGATCAGCGGGAGCGCCTCGATGAACGCCTTCGCGAAGGCGTTGTGCTCCTCGATCCCGGTGGCGACAGCGAGGACGTTCACGTCGAAGACGACGTCCTCCGGAGGGAAGCCGACATCGTCGACGAGCAGCCGGTACGCGCGCTCGCAGATCGCGACCTTGCGCTCGACCGTCTCGGCCTGGCCCTGCTCGTCGAAGGCCATCACGACGACGCCGGCGCCGTAACGGCGGACGCGCCGCGCCTGCTCGAGGAAGGAGTCCTCTCCCTCCTTGAGCGAGAGCGAGTTGACGACGCCCTTGCCCTGGAGGCAACGGAGGCCCGCCTCGAGCACCGACCAGCGGGAGCTGTCGACGACGATCGGCAGGCGCGCCGCCTCGGGCTCCGTCGCGAGCACGTCGAGGAACGTGGTCATCGCCCGCTCGCCGTCGAGCAGGTCGGCGTCCATGTTCACGTCGAGGAGGTTCGCGCCGCCGCGCACCTGCTCGAGCGCGACGTCCACCGCCTCCTGGTAGTCGCCGCGCTCGACGAGCCGACGGAAGCGGGCCGAGCCGGTCACGTTCGTCCGCTCGCCGATGAGCGTGAAGTTCGAGTCCGCGCGAAGCTCGAACGGCTCGAGGCCGCTGAAGCGGGTCGCCGGTCGCGGGGCCGGTACCGCGCGCGGCGGCACGCCCTCGACCGCGGCGCCGATCCGCCGCACGTGCTCCGGGGTGGTTCCGCAACAACCGCCGACGATGTTCACGAGCCCGTCGCGGGCGAACTCGCCGAGGTAGCGGCTCGTGTCCTCGGGCAGCTCGTCGTGCTCGCCGAGCGCGTTGGGCAACCCCGCGTTGGGATGGCACGCGACCCAGGTCGGCGCGACCGCGGCGAGATCCTCGACGAAGGGGCGCATCTCGGCCGCGCCGAGCGAGCAGTTGACGCCGACGACGAGCGGGCGCGCATGTTCGACGGATACCCAGAACGCCTCGACCGTCTGGCCGGAGAGGTTGCGGCCGCTGCGGTCGACCGCGGTGAACGAGAGCCAGAGCGGGAGCTCGGGCGCGGCGTCCTGCGCGGCGAAGACGGCCGCCTTGCAGTTGAGCGTGTCGAAGACGGTCTCGATCAGGAGCAGGTCGGCGCCACCCTCGCGGAGCGCGCGCATCTGCTCGGCATACGCCTCTGCGACCTGCTCGAAGGTCGCGGCTCGGTAGCCCGGGTCGTCGACCCGCGGGGAGAGCGAGAGCGAGACGTTGAGCGGCCCGACCGAGCCGGCGACGAAGCCCTCGAACTCGTCGGCGATCCCGCGTGCGATCCGCGCCCCCTCGTACGACATCTCGGCGGCGACGTCCTCGAGGCCGTAGTCGGCCTGGCCGATCCGCGTCGCGGTGAAGGTGTTCGTCGTCGCGATGTCCGCGCCGGCCTCGAAGTACGAGCGGTGGATGTCGCGCACGACGTCCGGACGCGTCAGGTTGAGCAGGTCGGGGTTGCCGGCGACATCGCGCGGGTGGTCGCGGAAGCGTTCACCGCGGTACGCCTCCTCACCGCGCACCTGCCGCTGGATGAGCACGCCCCACGAGCCGTCGAGGACGGCGATCCGGTCGCGGAGGATCGCCTCGAGCCGTTCGCGTGTGCCGCTCATCCGAGGGACGTTAGCGCCCGGCAACTGCGGCTCGACCGCGCGCAGCCGGCCGCGCTGGCGTTAGGGTGCGGCCTCGTGGCCGACGTGCACGACGGCGCGACGCTCCGCGAGACGCTGCTGGCGATCGCGGGCGACTTCTCCTTCACCTGGACGGCGGAGGCGCGCCTTCTCTTCTCCGACCTCGCGCCGCGCCGTTTCGCCGAGCTCGCCCACAACCCGACGGCGCTCCTCTGCGAGCTGACCGACGAGGACCTCGACGGCTGCCTGACGCCGGAGTACCGGGAGCGGCTCGCACGGGTCCAGGCGCGGCTCGAGCGCGACCAGGCGATGGAGACCTGGTGGGAGGAGCAGGAGCGGCCCGACGACTTCTGCGTCGCGTACTTCTCGGCGGAGTTCGGGCTCGACCAGAGCCTTCCCGTCTACTCCGGCGGCCTCGGCATCCTCGCCGGCGACCACCTGAAGGCCGCGGCGGAGCTCGGCGTGCCGCTCGTCGGCGTCGGGCTCTTCTACCGCCGCGGCTACTTCCGCCAGCGGCTCGACGAGGACGACCGGCAGACCGAGCGGTTTCCCCGCAACGACACGAGCCGGCTTCCCCTGACGCCGGTGCCCATGGCGCCCGTGGTCGACCTCGCGGACGGCCAGGACAGGCTCGTGCCGGTGCGACTCGGCGTCTGGCGGGCGCAGGTCGGGCGCGTGTCGCTCTACCTCCTCGACACGAAGGTCGAGGGGAACCCGGACTGGGCGCGCGACGTGACCGACACGCTGTACGGCGGCGACCGGCAGAACCGGCTGCGCCAGGAGCTCGTGCTCGGCGTCGGCGGCGTCCGCGTGCTTCGCCGGCTCGGGCTCGAGCCGACCGTCTTCCACATGAACGAGGGCCACTCGGCCTTCCTCCAGCTCGAGCGGATGCGGGAGCTCGTCGAGGAGCAGGGGGTCGAACCGCAGGAGGCGCTCGAGCGGTTACGGGCGACGAGCGTGTTCACGACGCACACGCCGGTGCCGGCCGGCAACGAGGTGTTCGACCCGGAGCTCGTCCGCCGCAACGTCGGCCAGGTCGTCGAGCGGTGCGGCCTCTCCTGGGACGAGTTCGAGTCGCTCGGGAAGGTCGAGCCCGACGAGACCGGCTTCGGCCTCACGCCGTTCGCGCTCCGCACCTCCGAGTACGCGAACGGCGTCTCGGAGCTGCACGGCGCCGTCTCGCGCGAGATGTGGCACGGCCTGTGGCCGGACCGGCCCGTGGACGAGGTGCCGATCAGGTCGATCACGAACGGCGTCCACCAGCGGACGTGGATCTCGGGCGAGCTCGAGGAGCTGCTCGGCGAGGTGTTCCCCGCCTTCGAGCTCGCGCGGGAGCTGCCTTCGGAATCGTTGTGGGAGGCCCATCGAAGCGCGAAGGCGCGGCTGCTCGACTTCATCGCCGACACGCGCGGCGCACCGGAGCTCGACCCCGAGGTGCTGACCATCGGGTTCGCGCGCCGGTTCGCGACGTACAAGCGGGCGGGGCTCCTGTTCAGCCGTCCCGAGCGGCTCGCGCGGCTGCTCGCCGATCCCGAGCGGCCGATCCAGGTGCTCGTGGCGGGGAAGGCACATCCGGCGGACGAGGGCGGCAAGGACCTGATCGAGCAGGTCGTCGAGTTCGCCCGGGAGCCCGAGTCGGCCGGCCACGTGGTCTTCCTCGAGGACTACGAGATGACGCTCGGGCGGCGGCTCGTGCAGGGCGTCGACGTCTGGCTCAACACGCCTCGCAGGCCGATGGAGGCGTCCGGAACCTCGGGGATGAAGGCGGCGCTCAACGGGATCCTCAACTGCTCGATCCTCGACGGCTGGTGGGCGGAGGCGTATTCGCCCGCCGTCGGCTTCGCGATCGGCAACGGCCACCGTGCATCGAGCGACGCCGAGCAGGACGAGGCGGACGCGGAGGCGCTCTTCGCGGTACTCGAGCAGGAGGTGCTGCCCGCCTTCTACGAGCGGGACGAGGCCGGGCTGCCACAGCGGTGGCTGGCTCTGATGCGGGAGTCGATCGCCGAGCTGGGCCCGCGCTTCGGGACGAGGCGCATGGTTCGCGAGTACGTCGAACACCTGTACGTGCCCGCCCACGAGGGCGCTCCGAGAGCGGCCTCGCGGGCCGCGTAGTCACACGACCCCCCACTCGAGATCAAGGACGGCGGACGACCGGCCGATGACGGCGGTATGCTCGCCGTCGGTCTTGGTGGCACCGTGCCGTAGCTGAGGGGAAGGCGAATGTTGGGGGTCGTTTTTCGTTTAGTTCGTAGGGCAGCCCTGGGAGCCGCACCGCTCCTGACGGGCGCGGCCGCGGCCGCTCTGCTCCTCAAGTCCCCGGCGCTCCGGGTGCCCTGGAGGTCGCCCACCGTCGGAGCGCTTCCGGTGCCGCAGATCGCGCTGGCGCCGCCTGCCGGGAGCCCGCGCTCGCCACGTGTGCCGCGGCTGCAGCCGCCCGCGGCGGTAGCCCTGACGCAGCCGCGCGGCGCGCCGGCGCCCCAGCTCCCGGCCGCATCTCCGCAGTC
>DASQQF010000010.1:0-17348 GCA_035643535.1 Gaiellaceae bacterium | reverse complement strand
ACCCGCCGCATGTGCACGTCCCGCGACGGGTCGCGCTCGACGGCGCCGCGCGGTCCGCTGCCCCGGGGAACCGACGGCTCCGGCCCGTCCAATGCGGCGGCGTCTCCGCGCAGCAGCTCGGCGACGCCGCGCGCCAGGTCGAAGCGAAGGAGGACGTCGGGAACGAGGAAGAGGCTCTCCGGCACGTCCGGGCCGTCCTCCGGCAGCGGCACCGTCGGCTCGAAGGCCGCAACGGCGTCGTAGCCGAGGTAGCCGACGACCGGCTCCCCCAGCGTCTCCGCCTCCGCGAAGGAGACGAGACGCGAGCCGGCGCCGACGAAGCTGTAGCGGCCGAGCCGGCCGCGCTCGACCGACTCGAGGAGAAAGGCGCCGCCCGCGCCCTCGCGTAGGCGCAGGTAGGCCCCGAGAGGGGTCAGCAGGTCGGTCGCGAGCTCCATCGCAGCAGGCTCGCCCGCAGCGCGGGCGACGTCAAGCCGCGAACGCGTGACCCGCGTCTTCGAGCGCGTCGGCCGCGCGCGCGAGGTCCGACGAGCGGACGAGCACGTAGTCGGACTCGAACGTCGAGATGACGAAGATCGGCACCTCCGCCTCGGCGAGCGGGACGACGAGCGACGCGACGAGGCCGCTGAGCGAGAAGTCGAGCGGGCCGACCACCTCGAGCACGGTCCAGCCCCGCTCGGCGCTCTCGCCGTCGGGCACGTCGTGATCGCGGCAGACGACCGAGACTTCCTGCTCGGTGCGCGTGACGGAGCGGAACGGGCCCATGTCCACCCACGCGGGAAGCTCGGCGCCCGGCTGGAGGCGCACGACGGCGTAGCTCTCGGGAAGCGCGCGGAGTTGCACGCCCGGACGCTAGCGCGGAGTCGCACGAGGCGTCGCAGGTAGTGTCGCGCCCGCCGTGGCCGTCCCCGAGCTCCTCGACCGCCTGCTGACCACGCCGGGCCCCTCGGGGCAGGAGCGCGCCGCCGCCGCTGTCTGGCGGGAGGCCGCCGCGGCGGTGGGGGAGGTGGACGGCGACGTCCTCGGCAGCTCGTGGGTGCGGGTGCCGGGGACCGCGAACGGCCCGCTGCTCGCGATCGTCGCTCACATCGACGAGATCGCCATGGTGGTCACGCACCTGGGCGACGACGGCCTCGCCGCGCTCCGGCCCCTCGGCGGCGTCGACGCGCATGTCATGCTCGGGCAGCGCGTCGACGTCCTGACACGGGACGGCTCGTTGCCGGGGGTCGTCGCCGGCCGCCACCGGAAGCGCCGCCGCCGTGACGGCGAGCGGAAGCCGCTGAGCCACGAGGACCTCTTCCTCGACGTCGGCGCGAAGAACGGTGAGGAGCTCCGCTCGCTCGTGCGGACGGGCGACACCGTCGTCTGGCACGGCCCGCCGCTGCAGCTGCGGGGCTCGCGGCTCGCCTCCCGCTCGCTCGACAACCGGGTCGGCTGCTACGTCGCGCTCGAAGCCGCGCGGCGCGTGGCCGAGCAGGGCGGTGCGCCGGGGGACGTCGTCGCCTTCGCGGCGGTACAGGAGGAGGTGGGCGACTATGCCGGCTCGCGCACGACCGCCTTCGCGACCGAGCCCGATGTCGCGCTCGCGGTCGACGTGACGGACGCGACCGACATCCGCGACGGCGACCCGGAGGAGTACGGCAGCCATCCCCTCGGCAGCGGGCCCGCGCTCGGACGGGGGCCGTCGCTTCATCCCGACGTCTTCGAGCTGCTCCACGACGCGGCCGCGGCAGAGCGGATCCCGTTCACCGTCGAGGTCACGCGCGGCACGACGAGCACCGACGCGGACGCCGTCTATCTCAGCCGCAGCGGCGTCGCGACCGGGCTCGTCTCGCTGCCGCTCCGCTACATGCACTCGCCGATCGAGCTCGTCGACCTCGACGACGTGGAGCACGCCGTGCAGCTGATCGTGGCGTTCGCACTGCGGCTCGAGCCCCGGGGCGAGCCTCCGCGGCTAAGTTTGGGCCGATGAGCCGTTCCGTCATCGTCGCCGCCGTGCGTACGCCGTTCGGGAGGCTGAACGGCGGCCTCGCCGGCTACTCCGCGATTGCACTGGGCGCGACCGTCGTCCGCGCCGCGCTCGAGCGAGTGGGCCTCGAGGGGCGGGAGGTCGAGTACGTGATCATGGGCCAGGTGCTGCAGGCGGGCGCGGGGCAGGCGCCGGCGCGGCAGGCCGCCGTCGAGGCCGGCATCCCGATCGACGTCCCCTCCGACACGATCAACAAGGTGTGCGCGTCGTCGATTCGCGCGGTGGAGATCGCCGACTCGATGATCCGCGCCGGCGACGTCGAGCTCGTCGTCACCGGCGGCATGGAGTCGATGACGAACGCGCCGTACGCGCTGCCGAAGGCGCGGCAGGGCTACCGGATGGGCGACGGCACGCTCGTCGACCTGATGATCTGGGACGGCCTCCGCTCGACGTTCGACGAGCTGCACATGGTGCAGCAGGCGGCGAAGGTGGCCCGCGAGCTCGGCATCTCACGGGAGGAGCAGGACGGCTGGGCGCTGCGGTCGCACGAGCGCGCGGCGGCGGCGCAGGACGCGGGGCGGTTCGACGACGAGCTCGTGCCGGTCGGCGACGTCACCGCGGACGAGTCGGTGCGGCGCGACACGTCGCTCGACAAGCTCGCTTCGCTCAAGCCGGTGATGGATCCCGAGGGGACGATCACCGCGGGCAATGCCCCCGGCGTCAACGACGGCGCCTCGTGCGTGATCGTCTGCTCGGAGGAGTTCGCGCAGCGGCGCGGGCTCGAGCCGCTCGCGACGATCGTCGCCCAGGGTTACGTGGCCGACGAGTTCGCGTGGCTCGCGCGCACGCCCGCGAACGCGGGGACGCAGGCGCTCGCGAAGGCGGGCAAGGCGATCGGCGAGGTGCGGCGCGTCGAGGTGAACGAGGCGTTCTCGTCGGTCGCGCTCAACTCGCTCGCGATGCTCGGCGCCGATCCCGACCTCGCGAACGTCAACGGCGGCGCCGTGGCGCTCGGGCACCCGATCGGCGCCAGCGGCGGCCGGATCCTGGGGACGATGGTGCACGAGCTGCGCCGCGAGGGCGGCGGGCTCGGTCTCGCCGCGATCTGCTCGGGCGGCGGCCAGGGCGACGCCCTCCTGATCGAGGTCTAACCCGCCTGCGTCGGCGAGGTCTCGACCGAGCCCAGGAAGTCGAGCAGCGTCCGCGCGACGAGCTGGGGCTCGCGCAGCGTGACGTAGTGGTCGGAGTCGAGCTCGAGGTGGCGCGCGTTCGGCGCCTCCCTGCCGATGAGCGGCCCGATCTCGCGGAACACCGAGGGGTCGTGCGCGACCGTCACGACGAGCGTCGGCACGGCCAGCTCCCCGAGCCGCGCCTGCGCGTCGTCCGTCTGCTGCGGCACGACGCCCGCCGGCAGCGGGTTCGCGTCCGGGGTCGCGTGCCACAGCCGCCGCATGCGGTCGTCGGCGCCGAGCGGCGCCCACACCTCGAAGTCGATCGCGAGCATCGCGTCGAGGTCGCCCTCCGCCTCCGCGGACTCGAAGCGCGCATTCTGCTCCTCCGAGTACGGATCGACGTGATGACCGCCCAGGCCCGGAGCGACGCACGCCAGCGCCCACAGCCGCTGCGGCGCGGCGAGCGCGACGTCGACCGCGACCCGTCCGCCCAGCGACAGCCCGACGAGCGCCGCACGCTCGATCCCGAGCTCGTCGAGCACGCCGAGGACGTCGTCCGGCCACGACCACGGGACGTTCGGCCCCGCCGAGCGCCCGTAGAAGCGGAGGTCGGTGCGGATCGTCCGGAACCGCTCCGCGAGGAAGGGCACGACCGGCTCCCACAACCCCGAGTCGCCGAGGCCGCCGTGCAGGAGCACCACCGCCTCGCCCTGGCCCGCCTCGTCGTACCAGAGGCGTGCGCCGTTCACGTCGACCACCGGCACGAGGCGACGATAGCGTTCGCACCGTGGAGTTCCCACACGTCCTCGTCGTCGGCGCGGGGCAGATGGGCGGCGGGATCGCGCAGGTCGTCGCCGCCTCCGGCCGCCGCGTCTCGATCCACGATGCCGCCCCCGGGGCGACCGAGCGCGGTCTCGCGGCGATGAGGCGCAGCCTCGAGAAGCTCGCGGAGAAGGGCGGCGCCGATCCCGACGAGGTGCTCGCCCGGGTCGAGCCGGTGGACGAGCTCGGCTCGGCCGCCTCGTCGGGGGCCGGCCTGATGATCGAGGCCGTCGTCGAGGACTTCGCCGTGAAGGCGGACGTCTTCCGCCGGGCGGACGACGCGCTGCCGGAGGGCGCGCTCCTCGCCTCGAACACCTCGTCGATCCCGATCACCTCGCTCGCTGCCGTCACCTCGCGGCCCGACCGCGTGATCGGGATGCATTTCTTCAACCCGGTGCCGGTGCTGAAGCTCGTCGAGGTCGTCCGCGGCCTCGAGACGTCCGATGCGACGACGGCGGCGGTCGTCGCGCTCGCGGAGGATCTCGGCAAGACGCCGGCGGAGGCGCGCGACCTGCCGGGCTTCGTCTCGAACCGGATCCTCATGCCCTTCGTCAACGAGGCCGCGTACGCGCTGCTCGAGGGGGTCGCCGAGCCGGAGGCGATCGACACGATCGCGAAGCTCGGGTTCGCGCACCCGATGGGGCCGCTCGCGCTCGCCGACCTGATCGGCCTCGACACGTGCGTCGCCATCATGGAGGTGCTGCACGAGGGCCTCGGCGACCCGAAGTACGCGCCGTGCCCGCTCCTTCGCCAGTACGTCCAGGCGGGCCGCCTCGGGCGCAAGTCCGGCCGCGGCTTCTACGAGTACGGGGGCTGACGGTGGACTTCGAGCTCTCGCCCGAGCAGAAGGAGATCCAGGCCCTGGCACGCGACTTCGTGCGCGCCGAGGTCGAGCCGCATGCGGCCGGGTGGGACCGCGAGCACCGCTTTCCGCACGAGCTCTTCGGCAAGCTCGCCGAGCTCGGCCTGATGGGGGTCTGCGTGCCGGAGGAGTACGGCGGGGCGGGGGCGGACTTCCTCTCGTACGTGCTCGTGCTCGAGGAGCTCTCGCGCGGCGACGCCGGCGTGGGGGTCACGGTCGCCGTCCACACGAGCGCGGCGACGCTGCCGCTGCTGCGCTTCGGGAGCGACGAGCAGCGCGCGCGCTTCGTCCCGCCGCTCGCTCGCGGAGAGCAGCTCGGCGCCTTCGCACTCACCGAGGCCGAGGCGGGCTCGGACGCCGGCGCACTCCGCACCCGTGCGGAAGCCGAGGGCGACGGGTGGACGATCACCGGCGCCAAGCAGTGGATCACGAACGGCCGCCACGCCGGCACCTTCCTCCTCTTCGCGCGGACGGACCTCACGACGCAGAGCGCGCGCGGCGTGAGCGCGTTCGTCCTCGACGCCGAGCACGTCCGCGTCACGCGCGACGAGGAGAAGCTCGGCCTCAACTCGTCGGTGACGAACGACATCGTGATCGAAGGCGCGCACGTCGGGCGCGACCGGCTGCTCCACGAGGAGGGGAGAGGGTTCCGCGTCGCGATGGAGACGCTCGACGGCGGCCGGATCGGCATCGCTGCGCAGGCGGTGGGGATTGCGCAGGCCGCGTACGACGTCGCACGGGAGTATGCGAAGGAGCGGCGCGCGTTCGGCCGGCGCATCGGCGACTTCCAGGCGATCCAGCACAAGCTCGCGAACATGTCGACGGAGATCGACGCCGCACGGCTGCTCGTCCGCCGCGCCGCGTGGCTCAAGCAGAACGACCGGCCGCACGCCGAGGCGGGCGCGAAGGCGAAGCTCTTCGCCTCCGAGATGGCGCGCCGCCAGACGGCCGAGGCGATCCAGGTCCTCGGCGGCTACGGCTACACGAAGGAATTCCCGGTCGAGCGCTACTACCGCGACGCCAAGATCACCGAGATCTACGAGGGGACGAGCGAGATCCAGCGGCTCGTGATCGCCCGCTCGATCCTCGGGCTCCAGGAGCGTGCCGCCGCCACGTGAGCCGCAGCCCCGACGAGCCGGTCCGCCTGACGCGCATCTACACGCGCGGCGGCGACAAGGGGGAGACGAGCCTCGGCGACGGCTCGCGCGTCTCGAAGCTCGACCCGCTCGTGCAGGCGTACGGTGCCGTCGACGAGCTCAACTCGTTCCTCGGCTGGGCGAACGCCGTCGCCGGCGACGCGCGGCTCGACCGCATCCAGAACGAGCTGTTCGACCTCGGCGCCGATCTCTCGGTGCCCTTCACCCCGGGCGACGGGAGGCTGCGGATCGAGCAGCCCGCCGTCGACCGCCTCGAGCGCGACTGCGACGACGCGAACGCGCCGCTCGCCGAGCTGAGGAGCTTCGTCCTGCCCGGCGGCAGCGAGTCGGCGGCGAGACTGCACGTCGCCCGCGCGGTCTGCCGCCGTGCCGAGCGCGTGACGCTCGAGGCGGCGGCCGAACGGCCGGTGAACCCGCTCGCGCCGGTGTACCTCAACCGGCTCTCGGACCTCCTCTTCATCCTCGCCCGTGCCGCGAACGTCGCGGCGGGTGTGGGCGAGCCGCTCTGGCGGCCCGGCGGCGAGCGTTAGGACGACGCGCGCCAGAGGAAGTCGACGACCGCGGCGAGCTTCTGGTCGCCGTTGCCGGCGCTCGGCGGGAGGTACAGCTCGATCGTGAGGCGCACCTGCCGGCCCGGGTCGAGCGTGATCAGCGGCGTGAACTGCGTCGCCCAGAAGAGCAGCGGCGGCAGCGGCGTCGGCGGCGCCGCTCCGTGCCGCCAGACGCCCATCTCGAGGTCGTTCCAGAGCGCGTTCTCGCTCCCCTGCACCTGCAGCGAGAGCGTGTACCGGCTCGACGACGTGTTCTCGATCGTCAGGTGCTCGAACGTGCTGTCGCCGGGAGCCTGGTCGACGACGTGGATGCGGCAGTGGGGGAGGTCGCTGACGATCGAGAGGCCCTTCGTGCCGCAGTTGCCGGCGCCGCCGGTCCTCGTCCCTCCGCCGTTTCCGCCGCCCCCGTGGTGGCGAGGGGGCCTCGTGTTGCCGCCGAAGCCGCCGTTGGCCGGTGGAACCGGCGTTCCGCCCGGCAGGGGCGGCTGTGGCAGCGGCGGCGGCTTCGGCGCGCGGACGCCGTTGCCGAAGACGAAGCTGTGGACGCTGCCGCCGGTGTCGAGTGCGAGCCGGCCGACGGGCGCGGGGACGAACCCGCCCCAGTCGCCGGGCGTCCGGTAGCGGAGGAAGTCGAGGTCCCGTACCGAGGCGGGGACGGCCGCGCGTCCGAGGGCCCCGAGGGTGGCGAAGCCGCCGCCGGGAGCGGGGATCGGGCGTGCGTAGTCGAGGCTCGGGTTGCTGAGCAGCGGGTTCGGGTGCCGGAGCGGCGGCGGCCCGGTCGCCGCCGAGGCGGCCGCCGCGCCCACGAGCGCCGCAACGGCGAGAACCGCCCCGCCGGCCCTCATTCCGGTCGCCTTGCGTGCACGAACCGCGCCCAGAACGTGGCGAGGATGAGCACGGTGCAGATCAGGCCGATTCCCGCGTAGATCGCAACGGTGCGGCCGACGGTGCCGCTGTCGTCCACGAGCGAGACGCCGAGAACGGCTTCGGCCGTGTGATCGACGATCAGGCGGCCGAGCTTCTCGCGGCGGTTGCCGTCGATCGAGCGCGTGACGACGGCGCCGCCGCCGAGCAGCGCGCGGGCAACCGGCCGGTCGAGCGGAGGCGGCCGGAGCTGGGCGGTCGTGTCGAGGGGGTCGCCGTTCGAGTCGTAGGCCGTGAGGTCGGCGCCCACCTCCTGCGAGAGGCGGCCGAGCACGTTCGCGAGCGGGGTCATCGCGAGGACCGCTCCCACCGGCGTCCGTCCTTGCACGATCGGGCTGACCGTCACGAGGGTCGCGCCGCTGCGGAAGACGACGATCTGGCTCGACCTGCCGCCGCGCGCCCCGTGGGCGTGCTTCAGCGCCCACTTCAGCGCGGGGAGGCCGGCGTGTGAGCTCACCGGCGCCGGCGCGCCCTTCGAGCGGACGGCGAGCAGCACGCGGCCGTCCGGGACGACGACGTCCACCATCGGCACGGTCGAGTTCGCCTGCAGCGGCGCGACGAGCTCCCTCAACGCAGCCGTGTCCCGAGAGGCGATGTCCTGCGCGACTCCCTGCGTGAACGAGATCGCACGGGCGACCGTGAGCTGCTCCGACTCCACGTCGACGACCCCGGCGTCGGTGCCCGCGCCGGCCTGGAGGAGCCGCGTGTCGAGAATGCTGCGCGCGCCGTCGGCGGCGCGCTGCGCCGCGAAGCCCACCGTGAGGAGGGCGACGGCGACGCCGACCAGCAGGTGCAGCTGCCGCTTCCGGGCGACCGGCCGGCGCGCCGGGAGGCGCTGCTGCTGCCGGGGACGCTCGACGACTGCCATCCGCGGGCTCGCCTACCAACTCGTCATCTGGGGCTGGCAGAGCGACGTCGTGCACTGCGGCGCCGAGCCGGTGCTCGAGGAGACGGTCGTACCCGTTGCCGTGTACGTCACGGGGCCGCCGCTCATCGTGACCATGTTCCCGTTGCCGTTCGGGCAGCTTCCGAGCGCGATCTGGAGCTGGGTGCTGTTGACGACGGTCACGGACGAGCTCGAGCAGGTGATCGACTTGCTCGCGGTGCCCCCGGAGAGCGTGCCGATCGACGCCGTGCACGAGGCGGCGCTGCCGAACGTGACCGTGCCGGAAGAGATGCAGACCTCGATGGTGCCCCCGGAGTAGGCGACGTTCTGGTTGTACGAGAGGGTGAACGTCGAGCCGGTGGTGAGCGGGTTGCCCACATACGAGACGGCCGTAGGGACGAGACCGAGGACCGTGGCGGGGAAGCTCGCGCTCGCCGTCCAGCTCGAGCCGGAACGGGTGCTGGCCAGCTGGTAGCAGACGTAGTGGCCGTTGACGTTGCTCCGGGGGTTGTCGAGGGCGGTGCTCGAGTCCGTGTAGGCGTTCGTCGTCTTCGACGCGATCGTCGCGAGCGACGCGTAGCCGCTCGCCGGGCAGCTCGCCGAGGTGCCGTTGTCGAGCCCGTACAGCTGCTGCCCGTCGAGGCCGTGCGTGGCGGGCGTCCAGCCGAGAGCCCCGTTGTAGCCGCTGGGAGTGACCGTCAACGGTCCGGTGGCGGCGCCGATCCAGCCGCCCGCGAACGTCGACGTCTTGTTCTGGGTCTGCGCCGAGAAGGAGGCCAGCGTCGTGCCTCCGGCGGCGAGACCGGACGCGAAGAGGAGGACGGCTGCGGCGACGACGTATGGGGAACGCCAGAGCCGCCGCAGGCTCCGGCGCCCGCTCATGTCGCCGTCTCCGGTCGCCGGCCGTCCCAGATCTCCCAGAGCGTGAGCGCGGCGAGGAGCGCCGCCGGGACGAGCAGCAGCAGCAGGCGGCCGTACGTCGACTGGATGTCGAAGAGGACGTAGCCGACCACCGGGACGTGCCAGACCTCCTTCCAGCCGGTGCCGACAGCCGGGACGTGCCACGGGTCGGGCCCGCCGTTCGCGTCGCCCTTCGTCTGGAAGTACTTGCCGCCCGGACCGGTGCCGATCGCGTAGACACGGTGCGTCACCTTCGTGTCCTGCTTCCCCGGCTCGTTGAAGACGATGACGTCGCCGACCTTGACGTCCGACGCCTGGACCGGCCGGTAGAAGACGACCGACCCGGTCGGGATCGTCGGCGACATGCTGCCGGAGCGGACGACGAGCGCCTGGTAGGCGAAGAGGTGCGGCCCGATCGTGATCGCGGCGAGGCCGAGGATCGCGGCAGTTGCGGCGAGCAGCGCGAGCGCACCCACGACCCGCCGCGTCCAGCGCCACACGGCGCTCCCGGGGTGGACGTCCTGCTCGGTGGAGGCGGGGGCGTCCATCACGACTTCCATTCCAATTCCCTCCATCGTCTCCTACTCCTGTTCGGTCGTCATCCGGTGCTCTCCTCAGCTCTGCGCGTACCAGCGGAGGGTGAAGGCGGCCTCGGTCCCCTGCAGCGCGTTGCCCGCCGCGGCCGGCAGGAGGAGGCCGATCTCGAAGTAGCGGGCCTGCGTGGCGTTCGGCCCGGCACCGAGATCCAGCGCCGTCCCGACCGTGGTGTGCGACAGGGCGAAGAGCCCGAGGTCGAAGATCCCGTCGAACGTGCAGCTGGTGCCGGTCGTCGGGTACCAGCACTTCGTGTCCGTGCCGCTCGAGCTCGTCTCCTGGACGTAGAGCTGCGCGCCGCCGGTCAGGCATGGATTCCCGGAGCCGGTGCCGGACGGCGGCGAGCCCGACGGCACGGTGGCGGAGGTGTCGGCGTAGGACGTGACCGCGCCGAGCGTCGCGAGCAGCTGCTCGCCGCCCTCGCTCGTCGAGCGGTAGATCTTGTAGCCGGTCGCCCCCGAGACCGCCGGCCAGTCGAGCGTGACCTGGTTCGTAGTCGTCCCGGCCGGCGGGGTGTAGCTCGACTCGCTGCCCGCGATCGACTCGCCGGAACCGGTCACGGCCGTCACCTCGTAGTAGTAGGTCGTCCCGCCGGCGAGATGGCCGCCCGTCGTCGACGCGCCGGTGAAGGAGCTGATCGACGTCGTCGCGGCCGCGAAGGGTGCGTCGGCCGTGACGCCGCGCAGGCAGCTCGGCATGTAGACCTGGAGGTCGGACATGCCGAGCGAGCCGCTGTCCTTGATCTCGACGCTCGCCGTGGCCGGCGTGCTCGGGTAGTTCTCGGCCGCCGCCGAGTAGGTGAAGACCGAGTCGCAGCCGGTGTTGACGTTGCTCGTCCCGTCCAGCGACCTGCAGGCGGTGCCGCCGTTCGCCGTGTTCTCCATCGTCAGCGTCCCGGAGGAGATGCTCGCGCCGCCGTTCGTCGTCCGGGTGCTGAAGACGCCGTAGACGCCGCGCACGGTGACCGAGCCGATCGTGCCCACCGCGAGCACCGAGAGGAGGACGAGCTTGAACGTCCGGCGGCTCACTGGTCGACGCTCCACGTGAGGCCGAACGTCGAGAGGAGGCCCTGCAGGAAGTTCTGGTTGGTGCTCGCGCCCCCCGGGAAGTAGACGCCGACGTAGAAGACGCGCGTGTCGCCCGTCGTGCCGTGCTTGCTCAGCTGGACGCTCGCGCCCGTGTTCGCGGTGCCGTTCCCCGTCAGCGGCGCCAGGGTGATCGGCGCGGCCGGGGAGTGGGCGGTGTCGAAGCTCGAGATCGTGCTGGAGGGGTTCGAGCCGTCGAGCGCCGTGAACGCGCTCTTGTCCTTCACGGTCGCCGAGCTGTCGAAGGTCGTCGCGCCGCCGCTCGTGGTGCAGCCGCCGAGCTGGACGGACGTCGCCCCGATGTAGTACGTCGACGCCGCGTTGGTGCACGTCGTGGTCGTGCCGCCCTCCGAGAGCGTGACCGTGTCGCCGGACCGGATGTTCCCGGTCAGCGGCGCGACCGTCAGCGTGTAGCTCGCCTGCCCCGAGCTGTACGTGCCCGAGAGCGTCAGCGTCGTGGGCGTGCGGCACTGGCCGTTCGTGTCCTCGGTGTTGCCGCCCTGGTCGCCGTACGGCGAGCCGCGCCCGAACCAGCAGTAGGCGTACGTGCTCGCGCCGGCCGTCGACTGCTCCTGGATCCAGAGCAGCGCGGCGCTGCAGAACGGGTTGCCCGTCGTCGCGTTGAAGTTGAGGTCGGTGCCCTTCGTCGCGCCCGCGACGCCCGCCGTCGTCGTCTTCTGGTCGTAGCAGTCGGTGTTCGCCGCCGAGGTGTCGGAGCTCGTGTCCTCGAGTCGCGTCCCGACTGCGAACGCCGTCGCCGCCGTGGTCGTCGGCGGCGTCCCGGCGCACGAGCCGCTCGAGCCGGCGGGATAGCCGCCGGAGATCGGAATCGTCGTGGTGGCGCTGCTCGGGCTCACGTTCCCGCCGGCGCAGAACTGCTGGGTGACCGTCCCGTAGCTGAGGACGATCTTGTCGCCGGTCGAGATCGGCCCCTCGAGCGACGAGACCGAGAAGCTCGTCACGCTCTGCCCGGTGCCGATCGTCGCGCCGGAACCGATCGCGGTCCCGAGCACGCCCCCGGCGTACGGGGCGAAGACCGAGAAGAGCGACGCGTCGAGCGAGCCGGTGTTCGTGATCGTGAGCTTCGCCTGGCCGCCGGTGACGCCGGGGGCGGCGTTCGCGAGCGCGAGGATCGCGTCGCAGGCGGCGTTGTAGTTGTCCTTCGACGCGCCGCCGTAGGAGTTGCAGGCCGTGCCCGAGTTCACCTGGTCGCTCAGGGTCAACGTCCCGGACGAGAAGGCCCCGCCCGGGTTCGCGGTCTGGGCACTGAAGCTCGCGAAGGTCGACCCGCCGGCGACCATCGCGATCAGGCCCGCCAGCATCGCGAGGACGAGGATCTTCTTCGCGAGGTCGAGCCGCTTCCGCGGCGCCGCCGGGGAAGCGGCGGCCGTCGCCGTCGCCGCCGGTGCCTCGACGGGCTCCGGCTCGGCCGTCGCCGCCGCGGGGAGGTCGGCGAGCTCGCCGAAGCTCTCCTGGACCAGCCCGTCGAACTCGGGCGGCAGCAGCCCGGCCGCGTCGGCGAAATCGCGCAGGTGCCGGACGAGGAAGATCCGCTCCTCGTCGAGCTCGGCGTCGGCTCCCGCGTGGTCGCGTGCGAGCCGCTCGAGCTCCCACACGTTCCAGCGCCGCAGCCGCTGCTCCAGGTACCCAGTCCTCTCGGTCATCCGCATCCTCGGAGGGGATCGCGGGAGCCGCCGCCCGTCGCGGCGGCTCCCGTTCCGGTCGAGCCGGACAGGAGCGGATCCGGCCCGGTCACCACGTCCCTACGCCTCTGCTACTGGGCGATGTTCCAGGTCAGGCCGAACGACACCGAGCGGTTCTGCAGCTGGTTGCCGCTCGACACGCCCGCCGGGTCGATCGTGATCACGTAGTACCTCGCCGCTCCGGCTGCGAGCGCGGGCGAGCTGTCCACGTCGAGCGAGGTGAGCGAGGTCGGATCGGCGAGGGTGGCCGTGTTGTCCGGTGCGCCGCAGTTCGCCGTGCCGGCGCCCGGCCCGTAGGCACACCACACCTTGGTGGAGTAGTCGGACTGGGTCTCCTGGACCGTCATGTACAGGTCGCCGCACGTCGGCGCTGCGCCGAACGTGGTGGTCGTGCCCGTGTTCGCCGAGTTGTCGCCGACGGTGCAGCCGTCGACCGAGAACTTCAGCTGGCTCGCGTCGATCGTGCCGGCGTTCGAGAGTTCGAGATCCGCCGTCACCGGGCCGCTGCTCAGGTCGGCGCCGTTGAAGAGCACGGCGCAGTTGTCGCCGTTCGACCCGTCGCCCGGGTTGTAGTTGAAGGTCGCGCTCTGCGCCGACTCCGACGTGCACGTCGTCGTGCCGTTCGTGTCGTGCAGGAAGAGCGTGCCGGCCACGAACGTGTTGCCCGGGTTCGTGACCTGGGCATCGAAGCTCGCGAACGTGCCGCCGCCTGTCATGGCGACGGCGACCACGCCGAGCGCCATGAGCAGCATGAGATACTGCTTTACCCGCTTCCGTGACATTTTTCGCTCCTTAGGCCGTACAGTGCCGCGTCGAGGCGCACGCGCCTTCTCAGGTCTCCCGCGAAGTGCGCCGCAGCGGGGTTCCTTCGTTGGCCGGTCGTGCGTTCCTTCTCCTCGACCAGGTACAAACGTCGGCTCGTCGCGGGGATCTCCGATCGCCCGGAAGGGGTATCCCGGCGCATGTCCCTCGAACGGGGGAGGCCCGGCGCACCCTCTCTAGACTTGGGACTCATGGCTGCGACGGACAGGAAGAAGGCCGCCGGCGCGGACGATTGGCGGCGGCGGTACGAGTCGGCACCGGAGCGCGAGGGCGAGCTCTTCTCGACCATCTCCGGCGTCGGGAACGAGCCGCTCTACTCGCCCGAGAACGTCGAGCTCGACTACGAGCGTGACCTCGGCTGGCCGGGCGCGTATCCGTTCACGCGCGGCGTCTACCCGTCGATGTACCGGGGGCGGCTGTGGACGATGCGCCAGTTCGCCGGGTTCGGGACCGCCGAGGAGACGAACGAGCGCTTCCGCTACCTGCTCGGGCACGGCCAGACGGGCCTCTCCACGGCCTTCGACATGCCGACGCTCATGGGCTACGACTCGGACCATGCGCGCTCGCTCGGCGAGGTCGGCCGCGAGGGGGTCGCGATCGACTCGCTCGAGGACATGGAGACGCTGTTCGCGGGCATCCCGCTCGGCGAGGTCTCGACCTCGATGACGATCAACGGCCCGGCGGCGATGCTGCTCGCGTTCTACGCGGCCGTCGGCGAGGAACAGGGCGTGCCGCTCGAGCGGCTGAGCGGCACGGTCCAGACGGACATCCTGAAGGAGTACATCGCCCAGAAGGAGTGGATCTTCCCGCCCGAGCCGTCGATGCGGCTCGTCGTCGACATGATCGAGTGGTGCTCGCAGCGGCTGCCGCGGATGCATCCCGTCTCGATCTCGGGCTACCACATCCGCGAGGCGGGCTCGACGGCGGCGCAGGAGCTCGCGTTCACGCTCTCCGACGGCTTCGCGTACGTCGAGGCGTGCCTCGAGCGCGGGCTCGACGTCGACAGCTTCGCGCCGCGCCTCTCCTTCTTCTTCAACGCGCACCTCGACTTCTTCGAGGAGATCGCCAAGTACCGGGCCGCCCGCCGGATCTGGGCACGGCAGATGCGGGAGCGGTACGGAGCGCGCGACCCGCGCTCGTGGCTGATGCGCTTCCACACCCAGACCGCAGGCGTGTCGCTCACCGCGCAGCAGCCCGAGGTCAACCTGATCCGCACGGCGATCGAGGCGCTCGCCGCCGTCCTCGGCGGGACGCAGAGCCTGCACACGAACTCCTTCGACGAGGCGCTCGCGCTGCCGACCGAGCACGCGGTGCGGCTCGCGCTGCGGACGCAGCAGGTGATCGCGCACGAGACGGGCGTCGTGAACACGATCGATCCGCTGGGCGGCTCCTACCATCTCGAGCACCTGACGAACGAGCTCGAGCGGCAGGCCTACGAGTACTTCGAACGGATCGAGCAGCTCGGAGGCGTCGTCGCCGCGATCGAGCAGAACTTCCAGCAGCGCGAGATCGCCGAGGCGAGCTTCCGCTACCAGTCCGAGGTCGAGCGCGGCGAGCGCGTCGTCGTCGGCGTCAACCGCCACGAGGTCGCCGAGGAGCAACCGCTCGAGATCCTCCGCATCGACCCCGCCCTGGAGCGCAAGCAGGTCGCGCGGGTGCAGGCGGTGCGTGCGCGGCGCGACGCGGGCGCGGTCGAGGCCGCCCTCGCGCGGCTGAGGGAGGACGCGGAGCACGACGACCGCAACCTGATGGAGCCGATCCTGGCGGCGTCGCGCGCATACGTGACAATGGGCGAGATGTGCGACGCGTTGCGGGAGGTCTGGGGCACGTGGCGCGAGACGCCCGTCTTCTAGGCGCTCTCGCGGCCGCCGCCGCCCTCTCTCTCGTGGCGGCGGGCTCGAGCTCGGCGAGGCCCGTGCGGATGCTCCCGCTGACCGAGCACTGGGACGGGAGCTCCTGGGCCGAGGTGGCGGTTCCTCACGGGCCCGGCCTGTCCGCGGTCGTGGCGCCGGCGGCCGGCGACGCGTGGGCGTTCGGCTCGTCCCGCTTCGCCGAACGCTGGAACGGCTCCTCGTGGCACAGCGTCTCGCTGCCGCTGCCGAGGGGCGTCCAGGCCGTCGAGCTCGTGCGGGCGGCGGCGACCTCCGCGAACGACGTCTGGGTCGTCGGTTCGTCGGAGGGTGCGACGAGGCCGAGGAACCGGGCCCTCGTCGAGCACTGGAACGGCAGCAGGTGGCGGATCGTGCCCATCCCGCGGGTGAAGGTCTACAGCGAGCTCTCCGGCGTGACGGCCCTCTCGCCGAAGAACATCTGGGCGGTGGGCGCGTCCGGCGTCGACGTCGGCAAGCGGATCGCGCTGCGGACGCTCGTCCTGCACTGGAACGGCAGGCGCTGGAAGCGGGTGCGGAGCCCGAATCCCGCCGCCCGGAAGACGCTCAGGGCGCAGGTCTGGGACTCGCTCTACTCCGTCGCCGGCGCCTCCGCGAAGGACCTGTGGGCCGTCGGGAGCTACTTCTTCCGGGCGGGGCGCCGTCACACGCACCACACGCTCGTCGTCCACTGGGACGGCAGACGGTGGACGCAGGTTCCGAGCCCGAGCCCCGGCGGAAACAGCCGCACGAGCCTCCTGAACGACGTGACGGCGGGCTCGGCGAGCGACGTCTGGGCCGTCGGCCGCTATGTCCGGCACGGGAATCAGCCCCTCGTCGAGCACTGGGACGGCACGCGGTGGTCGGTTGTGTCGTTCCCGGGGTCCGGCGGCCTCTCGGGCGTGACGGCGCTGTCCTCGGACGATGCCTGGGCGGTGGGTGAGACATCGGTCGGGCACTGGGACGGCAGCGCCTGGAGCGCCGAGGGGACGCCCGGGAGCAACGACCTGCTCAACGAGCTCGCCGCCGTTTCGCCGAGTGACATCTGGGCGGTCGGCCTGCGTCTCAAGTACTGAAGGCTTCGGCGAAGGCGTCGGTTCGCGGATCTGGACGTTCGTCCAGTGGCGAATTTCGCAGAAATCATCAGATTGAGAGAAGTGAAGATCGCGCTGGCCAGCCTCGTTGCGATGCTCGCCGTCGCCGCACCTGCGAATGCAGGCGTTGTCGGATACTGGCCGATGATCGAACGGTCGGGCCAGGTCGTCCACGACTTCTCCGGGAACCGAAACAACGGCGTCCTCGGCACATCGAAGGCTGTCGAGGCGTCCGATCCGACGTGGCTCCGGGGCACGCTCTTGGGTGGGCTCCACTTCGCCGGTGGGCAGGAGGTGACGATTCCGGACTCGCCGAGCCTCGATCCGCAGCAGGTCACGGTGTTTGCGCTCGTGCGCGGGTCGGCTTCGCCCGGCACTTGGCGTTACGTCGTCTCGAAGGGTGCAATGGGCTGCACCGCAGGCTCATACGGCCTCTACACGGGGTTCGGCGGCGGGCTGGCGTTCTACGTCTTCGACGGCCAGAACTTCTTCGGCTCGCCGGAGGCGCCGCCGACGATCTGGGACGGGAAGTGGCACGTCGTTGCGGGCACGTTCGACGGCACGACGGTGCGCCTCTTCGTGGACGGCAGTCAGGTCGGCGAGGGAACGTCGGTTCCGTCGCCGTTCGCGATCGCGTACGACCTCCCGATCGGCACCGGCGAGTTCGGTGCGTTCGGCGGCTGCGACCTGAGCTTCGTCGGCGACATCACCCAGGTCAGCATCTGGAACACGGCGCTGCCGATCGGCGACATCTTCTCGCGGACGGGAGCGCGGATCGGTTCCTTCCTGCGCTAGCGCTTCACCGGAAACCGCGCTCCTATACTGCCGCCCGTGGCAGCGAAGATCAGGGTCGTCGTCGCGAAGCCGGGCCTCGACGGGCACGACCGGGGCGCGAAGATCATCGCCCGCGCTCTTCGCGACGCGGGGATGGAGGTCATC
>DASQQF010000009.1:0-2129 GCA_035643535.1 Gaiellaceae bacterium | reverse complement strand
TCGTCGAGGTGCGGCCGGGAACGGCGGTGGAGGCGGGCTGATGGAGCCGCTCGGCGACGCGATCCGCGAGGAGCTGCGCCGGGCGGGGGCGGACGCCGGCGCCGCGGCCGATGTCGCGACCGCCTGGCCGGCCGCGGTCGGCGAGGTGATCGCACGCAACGCCTGGCCGATGCGCACCCAGGCCGACGGCACGCTCGTCGTCCACGTGCGCGACTCGGTCTGGGGCTTCGAGCTCACGCAGCGGGCCGGCGAGATCGCCGAACGGCTGCCCGGCCGGCCGCCGCTTCGCTTCCTGCCGGGGCCGCTTCCCGATCCGGCTCCTGCGCCGCAGCCGGCGACCCGTGTCGAGCCGACGGCGGAGCAGGTGCGCGAGGCGGCGTCGCTCGCCGCGCCGATCGACGACCCGAACCTGCGCGAATCTGTTGCGAAAGCCATACGAGCCTCGCTCGCCCGCCGCCCGGACGACCGCTCCGTCTGATACACTTCTCCGTGCCCGCAAATGCGGAATTTGCAGGGCTTTTTTCATGACTGAAGCGAACTACACCGCAAAGGACATCACTGTCCTCGAAGGACTCGAGCCGGTCCGGCTTCGGCCCGGCATGTACATCGGCTCGACGGGGATCCGCGGCCTCCACCACCTGATCTACGAGGTCGGCGACAACTCGGTCGACGAGGTCCTCGCCAACCGCAACGACCGGATCGAGGTAACGCTCCACCCCGACCATTCGGTCACCGTCCGCGACTGGGGCTCCGGGATCCCGGTCGACGTGATGCCCGAGCAGGGGCTGCCCGCGCTGACGGTCGTCCTCACGAAGCTCCACGCGGGCGGGAAGTTCGGCGGCGAGGGCTACAAGGTCTCCGGCGGGCTCCACGGCGTCGGCGTCTCGGTCGTGAACGCGCTCTCCGAGCGACTCGTCGCCGAGGTCCGCCGCGACGGGAAGATCTATCGCCAGGAGTTCGAGCGCGGCGTCCCGCTCGGCGACATGGAGGTCGTCGGGAAGCTCGAGACGGGTGAGCCGACCGGCACGACGATCACGTTCCTCCCCGACAGCGAGGTCTTCGAGGAGCTCGAGGTCGAGGCGGCGACGGTGACGCAGCGGCTGCGCGAGACCGCGTTCCTCACGAGGGGCCTGCACATCAAGCTCGTCGACGAGCGCGCCGGCGGCAAGACGGTCGAGTTCCACTACGAGGGCGGCATCCGCGACTTCGTCTCGCACATCAACGAGGCGAAGGACGCGATCCACCGTCACATCGTCTACTTCGAGGGCGAGACCGGCCAGGGCGGTGTCGAGGTCGCGATGCAGTGGAACGGCTCGTACCAGGAGTCGGTCTTCACCTTCGCCAACAACATCAACACGGTCGAGGGCGGCTCGCACCTCTCCGGCTTCCGGAGTGCGCTCACCCGCACGCTGAACGCGAAGGCGCAGGACCTGAAGCTCCTGAAGAAGGAGGAGAGCCTCGACGGGGAGGACGTGCGCGAGGGGCTCGCCGCGGTCGTGTCCGTGAAGTTGCGCAACCCGCAGTTCGAGGGGCAGACGAAGACGAAGCTCGGCAACCCCGGCATCGAGGGTCTCGTCCAGACGACGGTGAACGCGTCGTTCGGGCAGTTCCTCGAGGAGAACCCGCAGGACGCGCGGGCGATCTGCAACAAGGCGATCGCCGCGATGCGCGCGCGCATGGCCGCCCGCAAGGCGCGCGAGCTGACGCGTCGCAAGTCCGCGCTCGACAGCTCCTCGCTGCCGGGCAAGCTCGCCGACTGCTCGATCCGCGACCCGGAGTCGGCGGAGCTCTTCATCGTCGAGGGCGACTCGGCCGGCGGTTCGGCGAAGACCGGCCGCGACCGCACCTACCAGGCGATCCTGCCGCTGCGCGGGAAGATCATCAACAGCGAGAAGAACCGGATCAACAAGGTGCTCTCGAACGCGGAGATCCAGGCGATGATCACCGCGATCGGCACCGGCATCGGCGACGAGTTCGACATCGGGGGGCTCCGCTACCACCGGATCATCGTCATGACCGACGCCGACGTCGACGGGTCGCACATCCGGACGCTCGTCCTCACGTTCCTCTACCGGCACATGCGCGAGCTGTTCGAGCGCGGCCACGTCCACATCGCGGTGCCGCCGCTC
>DASQQF010000008.1:0-9650 GCA_035643535.1 Gaiellaceae bacterium | reverse complement strand
GTGGTTCGGCCGCAGCAGCTCGGTGCGGATCAGCATCGCGTTCAGGCCGCCGACGGCGAAGAACAGCCCGATGCCCCAGAGGTACTGGATCCCGACCACCTTGTGGTCGGTGCAGAGGCTGAAGTAGCGGCCGAAACCCTCGGTCTCCTTCTCGCGCAGCGACGGCGGATAGCCGCGCAGGCGCTGGATCGGGTAGTTGAGGAAGCCGAGGCCGGCGAGGAACCCGACGACGCCGCCGAGGTAGGCGAGGAAGACGGAGATCTCGTTGTAGTCGATGTCCCCGAAGTAGTCGATGCTCGGACCGACGATCGCGTGCGCGCCGAACCAGCCGACATACCAGCCGACGACGCCGAGGACGATTCCGGTCAGCAGGTTGAAGCCGATCAGGCGACGCCAGAGCGGCGGTGCGGGCGCGACGGCGGCGTCGGTCATCCGGCTCTCCTCTGCGGGTCTGGGAGGTACGTCTTCGCGTACGGCGGCATGTACTTCTTGATCGAGGCGTAGATCTTCTCCTGCGAGGCCGCCCAGGACTGGAACTTCGAGCTGTCGAGGACGCGGCCGTTGTTGAACATGTAGCCGTGCCAGAGGCCGCAGAGCTCGGCGCAGCGGACGTGGAAGTTCGTCGGGTTCTTCGTCTCGACGTACGTGACGTTGTCGACACCCGGGTTCGCGTCGGCCTTGATCCCGAGCTCGACCGCCCAGAACGAGTGGACGACGTCGAGCGAGGTGACGTGGAGCGCGACGTCGGTGTTCGCCGGCAGCACGAGCTGGTTGGACTCCATCCCGCCCAGGGACGGATAGCGGTACGTGAACTGCCACTGCTGGCCGATCACCTGCACCTGGAAGGCCTGCTGGTGGTTCGCGGGGAAGGCGATCGGGCTCGGGCCCTGCCCGCCGCCCGCGCCGTCCTTCAGCAGCTCGTACGTCCCGAAACCGGCGAGGAAGAGGACCATCGACGTCGTGATCGCGACCCAGACGACCTGCACCTGCGAGTCGTTCCGCAGCGGCGGCCCGTCGACGAGCGCCTCGCCCCGCTTCGCGCGGAACTGGACGAGCCCGTAGCCGAAGAAGACCGCGAGCAGGCAGAGGATCGGCGTGACGAGGCTCGTCATCACCTGGTTGTCGAAGACCTGGCCCTGGCCCTGCCAGCTCGAGTTGCCCGGCGGGATGAGCGGCCCGACGAAGACGGCGACGAGCGGCGTGGCGATCGCGCTCAGGACGAGCCACGCGACGATCACGCGACGGCCGTGGTTGACGTTGTCGGCTGGCTGCGGGGCGGCTGCGGTCGGTCCGGTCGTCATCCGTCTAGGCCTTCACGTTGAGGAAGCCGTCCATGTAGCCGATCGTCTGCATCGGCCCGCCGAAGCCGTCGATCCAGCCGGCGGCGCACGGGACGAAGCACTGCCAGCGGTAGTGCCCGGGCGTCGTCGTGTGGAAGGTGAACTGGACCGTGCGGTGCGCGTTGGACATCGGGCACGGCGCGTAGCCGCACTGGTGCTTCGCGTCGTCGGCGACGCCCGGGATCGCGAGGATGATCCCGAGCCCGGGGACGGCGAACGTGTGCGACGCGTCGTCGGGGTTGATGTGGTCGACCGACTTGCCGTCGACGAGGATGTGGTTCCCGGTCATCCCCTGCGGCCGCGCGAGAAAGTTGTTGCGCAGGGCGCTCGCTCCGTCGAAGTTGTAGATCGTCACGTGGACGGTTGCGTTCGCCGGCAGGTTCCAGACCGTCTCACGCTTCCACTGGCCGCTCGTGTCCTTGATCAGGTACGAGACCCAGTCGGGGTTCTGGCTGAGCTTCGGCCCGACCGCGGCGACCGTCTCGATCTGGAGGTTCACGACCTTGTGCCCGTTCTGCGTCTGGACGGGCACGGTGTAGGCGGGCGAGCCGGCGAGCGTCGTCAGGTGGTTGACGTAGAAGCCGATCAGAAGGCCCACGACCGCGACCCCAAGGCCCGTCAGCATCAGCTTCGCTCCCGTGCGCATCGGCGGGGTTCCTATCAACTGCGTCACCGGGGCGACACGAAGATGACCAATCTGTCATGCCGGCGTCATTTACACGTCATCGGGAGCCGTGTAAGTTCCTCGCTCGGAGGGCGATGCGCATCCTGGTGATCGAGGACGAGGCGCGGATTCAGGCGTTTCTCGCGCGCGGGCTGGAGGCGGAGGGCTACACGGTCGTGGCCTCCGCCGACGGGCGCGAGGGCCTGGAGCTGGCGACGCGCGGCCGCTGGGACCTCGTCGTCCTCGACCTGCTGCTGCCCGGGCTGAACGGGCTCCAGGTGCTGCGGGAGCTGCACCGGGTCCACCCCGACGTGCCGGTCGTGATCCTCTCCGCGCGCACCGACCTGCCGACGAAGCTGCGCGGCTTCGAGCTGGGCGCGAGCGACTACGTGCCGAAGCCGTTCTCGCTCGACGAGCTGCTCGCGCGGATCCGCGCTCGGCTGCGCGGCAACGCCCCCTTCGGGGACGAGAACGTCCTGCGCGCCGGCGGCGTCGTCCTCGACGTGGCCCGCCGCCGGGCCCGGGTCGGCGAGCACGAGACCGATCTCTCGGACCGGGAGTTCAGGCTCCTCCACCACCTGCTCGTCCACGCCGGAGAGGTGATCAGCCGCGAGCGGCTGCTCGCCGAGGTCTGGGGCTACGACTTCGACCCCGGATCGAACGTCGTCGACGTGTGCGTGCGCCGGTTGCGCCGGAAGCTCGGCCCCGACGCCCTGATCGAGACGGTACGACATGCGGGCTATCGCCTGGCTGCGGCGTAACCGGCTCGAGGCCGGCTGGGCCGTCTTCGCCGCCGTCAACTGGGTGGCGATGGTGCAGTGGCCGAGCTGGGAGACGATCCCGTTCCACTTCGTCTGGATCAGCCTCACCCTGCTCTTCGGCTTCCGCGTCTGGTCACCCCGGGCGACCTACGCGGTGCTCTCCGTCGTCATCCTCGCCACCGGGGCGAGCATCCTCGGCGACGCCTTCGACGGCCTGCAGCTCTGGGGCGAGCTGTTCGAGGTGCCGCTCATGTCGGCGATGTTCCTCGCGATGGTCTGGCATGCGCGGCGGCGGCAGGCCGCGCTCTCCGAGCTGCGGGCCGTGGCGGAGATGCGCGCCTCGCTGCTCGAGCGGCAGGAGCGGTTCCTGCACGACGCCTCGCACGAGCTGCGGACGCCGGTGACGATCGCGCGCGGCCACCTCGAGCTGCTCGAGCGCGAGCATCCGGGAATGCCCGAGCTCGAGGTCGCGCTCGACGAGCTGGCGCGGATCGAGCGAATCGTCGGCCGGCTCCTGCTCCTCGCCAAGACCGAGCAGCAGAGCTTCGTGCTCGAGGAGATCGACCTCGAGGAGTTCCTCTCGGACGTCTTCATGCGCTGGTCGGAGGTGGCGCCGCGCGCCTGGCGGCTCGACGTCGACCTCGCGGGTCGCCTCTACGCGGATCCCGACGGGCTGCGCGAGGCGCTCGACGCACTGCTCGAGAACGCGGTCAAGTACACGGAGGCGGGGGACCGGATCGAGCTCGAGGCGCGGGCCGAGGGAGCGGGAATGCTCATCGAGGTCTCCGACTCCGGGTGCGGCGTCCCCGACGAAGCCCTGTCGCGCATCTTCGACCGCTGGGCACGCGCCGACAGCGCGCGAACCCGGGAGCGGGGCGGCGCGGGCCTCGGCCTCGCAATCGTCTCGGCCGTCGCGCGGGCACACGGCGGCGGCTGCTCGGTGCACCCGCTTGCGGACGGAACCGCGTTCCGGCTCCACCTGCCGGTGCGGACGGCGCCGGAGGCCGCGCCGGCCGCGACGCCGGTACTTGGGGAGGGGGAGGGAACCGGCGCCGCGGCGGGGCTGGCGCTGTCGTAGCGCGCCTTCGCGGTCCTGCCCAGCTTCCCCGCCGAGTGTGAGAGGAAGCTGAGGTGCGCGTAAGAGCGGGCTATGAATCGAGTGCAGCCCGTAGCGAGGCGACGTAGCCGGCGAGGGCGGCCGCTCCGTCCTCGGCCGCCTGGAGGGCGCGGGAGCCGACGACGACACCGTCGGCGAGTGCCGCCGCCGCGCGGGCGTGCTCGGGCGTCGAGATGCCGAACCCGGCGTAGAGCGGGACGTCGGTCGCCGCCCGTGCCCGCTCGACGAGGCCGGCCAGCGCGGGAGAGAGCTCGGGGCGTGCACCGGTCGTTCCGGCGACGGTGACGAGGTAGAGCCAGCCGTCCGTCTCGCCGGCGGCGAGCCGGATGCGCTCGTCCGTCGAGGTGGGAGCGACGAGCTGGACGCGGCGCAGCCGGGGCCGCTCGCCGGCCGGCAGGTCGGCGACGATCAGGCTCGTCGCGCCGGCCGCGGCCGCGGCGGCCGGGAAGCGCTCCCAGCCGTACGCCTCGAGCAGCGACGCGTACGTCATCGGGATCAGCGGCGTCTCGGGCAGCAGCTCCCGCGTGCGTGCGAGGACGTCGAGGCACGCGGACGTGCGCATCCCGCGCGCGAGCGCGCGCTCCGCGGCGCGGCGGATGACCGGGCCGTCGGCGAGCGGGTCGGAGAACGGGAAGCCGAGCTCGACGAGGTCGGCGCCGCCGTCGACGGCCGCGCGGGCGAGCTCCGGCGTCTCCGGTTCCGCCATCAGGTAGACGACGAGCGCCTTGCTCACGGTAGGCGCAGCGCGGCGACGATGTGCTGCCCGCAGGACAGGGCGCCCGGCTCCTCGCAGAGCTCGGCCTCGAGCCGCCGCACGAGCTCCTGCAGCTCCGGCTCCTCGGGGCGCAGGTCGGGGAGCAGCCCGGCCGCCGCGGCGGCGACGACGTCGCCGTGGCGGGAGAGGAGCGTCTCGAGCTCGCTCCAGCGGTAGAGGTGCATCGCGAGGTGCCCGTAGTCCGGCGCCTCGGGGAGGAAGCCCGTGCGGACGATCTCCACCTGCTGCTCGACGCCGTCGCGGCGGGCCAGGTCGAAGAGGATCGCGAGGTAGTGGACGATTGTGCCGATCGTCGACATCACGCTCACGAGGACGTGGCCGCCCGGGCGCGTGACGCGGACGAGCTCTGCGAGCGCGTCTTCGGCTCGGTCGAGGACGTAGCTGAGCGGCCCGCCGTAGCAGACGGTGACGTCGAAGCTGCCCTCCGCGAAGCGCGAGAGGTCGGTGACGTCGCCGACGTGCGTCTCGATCTCCGGCAGCCGCGCGCGCAGCTGACCGAGCTGGCCCGGTGAGATGTCGAGCGCGACCACCTCCGCCCCGAGCCGCACGAGCTCGAGCGAGAAGCGCCCGGGGCCGGAGCCGGCGTCGAGGACCCGGTCGCCCGCGCGGACGAACCGCTCGAGGAAGCGGACGTGGACGTCGAGGCCCGCAGGTGGTGTCACGCCCTTCTCGAAGCGCGTCCACTCGTTCTCGCCGAAGGTGTCGTAGTACTCGGCCGTCCGCCCGGGATCCCACACGCTCATAGCCGTGCGAGCGCCTCCGCGAGGTCCTTGTCACCGCGGCCGCTCAGCCCGACGAGGATCAGCCCGGCATCGAGGTCGCGGGCGCGGGCGAGCGCGTGGGCGGGCTCGAGCGCGGGGATGATGCCCTCGCTCCGGGCGAGATCCCGGAACGCGGCAAGGGCTTCCTCGTCGGTCGCGGTGCGGTACTCGGCCCGGCCGCTGTCGCGAAGGTACGCGTGCTCGGGGCCGACGCCGGGGTAGTCGAGGCCGGCCGAGATCGAGTGGGCGTCGGCGACCTGGCCGTCCTCGTCCGCGAGCACCGAGGAGCGGGCGCCGTGGAGGACGGCGGCGCGGCCGCTGCCGAGGGAGGCGGCGCCGGCCGCCTCGACCCCGACGAGCCGCACCTCCTCGTCCTGGAGGAAGCCGTGGAAGAGCCCGATCGCATTCGAGCCGCCGCCGACGCAGGCGACGACCGCCTCCGGCAGCCGTCCCTCGGCGGCGAGGATCTGCTCGCGCGCCTCGCGGCCGATCACCGACTGAAGCTCGGCCACGAGCTCGGGATACGGGGTCGGACCGACGCACGAGCCGATCAGGTAGTGCGTCGTCTCGACGTTCGCGATCCAGTCGCGGATCGCCTCGCTCGTCGCCTCCTTCAGCGTCTTCGTGCCGAAGTCGACGCTGCGCACCTGCGCACCGAGCAGCTCCATACGCTCGACGTTGGGTCGCTGTCGGCGCATGTCTTCGCCGCCCATGTAGACGACGCATTCCAGCCCGAAGCGGGCGCAGACGGTCGCCGTGGCCACGCCGTGCTGGCCGGCTCCGGTCTCGGCGACGATCCGCCGCTTCCCGAGCCGCCGCGCGAGCACCGCCTGGCCGAGCGCGTTGTTGAGCTTGTGCGCTCCCGTGTGGAGGAGGTCTTCCCGCTTCAGATGGATGCGCTTTCCCGGCGCGAACCGCTCGGCGAGGGTGAGCGGTGTCGGCCGCCCGGCGTACGTCGTGAGAAGCGTGTGCAGCTCGCGGCGGAAGGACTCGTCGCCGAGCGCCTCGTGCCAGCCCCGCTCGAGCTCGTCGAGCGCCGGGATCAGCGTCTCCGGGACGTAGCGACCTCCGTACTCGCCGAAGCCGCTCATGATCGCGCGGCCTTCACATAGGCGCGGACGCGCTCGTGATCCTTGATTCCCGGCTCCCGTTCGAGGGAGGACGAGGCGTCGACCGCCCAGGGCCGCACCGCCTCGATCGCGGAGTGGACGTTCTCCGGGCCGAGGCCGCCGGCGAGCATGACGCGTCCCTCGACCGCCGCTGCCTTGCGCCAGTGGTCGGGATCCTCTCCCTGCCAGGGCAGGTCGAGCACGCTGGCGACGGGATCGCCGTCTCGCAGTAGCACTGCGCGGCGGCCCCGGACCGTGCCGCCGTCGTCCGCGTAGAGCTGGACGAGGTCGGCCGGCGTCTTCTCCGCGGCGCCGACGAAGACCGCGACCGAGAGGGTGGTCTCGGGAACGTCGAGCACCGCCTCCGCGCGGCGCGGCGATCCCTCGGCGAGGACGAAGCCGAGCAAATCCGCCCCCGCGTCGACGGCCGCGTCGACATCCTCCTGCCGCGTCAGCCCGCACACCTTGACGAGTGGCCGCGAGACGAGGTCGCGGAGCTTGCCGCCAGGTTCGGGGGAACGCATGAGCGAGGTGCCGACGAGGATCGCGTCGGCGCCGGCGAGCTCGGCTGCAGCGCCCTGCGCCCGCGTGTGGATCGCGCTCTCGGCCACGACGACCCGGCCGCGCGGTGCCTTCGCCACGAGCGCGAGCTGGGCGCGGCGGTCGACCGCAAAGGTCGTGAGGTCACGCGCGTTGATGCCGATGACCGGCGCCTCGAGCCGCTCCGCGCGGGCGAGCTCCTCCTCGTCGTGGGCCTCGACGAGCGCGTCGAGGCCGAGCGCCGGGGCACTCTGCAGGAGCCGCGCAGCCGCCTGGTCGTCGAGGTCGCGGAGGATGAGGAGGGCGGCGTCGGCGCCTGCCTCCCGCAGCTCGCGCAGCTGCGCAACCGTCCGGAAGAAGCCCTTCGCGAGCAGCGGCAGGTCCGTCGCCGCACGCGCGGCACGGAGGTCGTCGAGCGAGCCGGCGAAGCGCTCGTCGACAAGCACCGAGACGGCGCTCGCTCCCGCCGCCGCATACGCAGGCACGACCTGCTCGACGCGCGCGTCCGGACGGATGTCGCCCGCCGACGGCGACCGCCGCTTGAACTCGGCGACCGCGCCCAGCCCCGACTGTGTAAGCGCCTCGGCGAACCTCATGCGCGGGAGAACTCCACGAGCTGGTGTAGCCGCCCCGCCGCCGCGCCCGAGTCGATCGCCTCGCGCGCCCGGCCGATCCCCTCGCGCAGGCTCTCGGCGTGCCCGGCGGCCGCGATTCCGCCCGCTGCGTTGAGGATCACGGCGGAACGGTGTCCGGCGCTGCCGCCGCCGGCGAGCACCTCGCGCAGGGCGGCCGCGTTCTCGGCCGGCTCGCCGCCGGCGAGCTCCGCCGGGTCGCAGCGCTCGATCCCGAGGTCGAGCGGGTCGAGCTCGTACTCCCGGACGAGGCCGTCCTCGACCTCGCAGACGAGGTTCGGCCCGCACGGCGACAGCTCGTCGATGCCGCCCGCCCCGTGGACGACGTACGCGCGAGTCGCGTCGAGGCGAACGAGCGCCTCGGCCAGCGTCCGCGTCAGCTCGGGCGAGTAGACGCCGAGGACGAGGGCGCGCGCGCCGGCGGGGTTCGTGAGGGGCCCGAGCACGTTGAACACCGTACGCGTCGCCAGCTCGCGCCGGACGGGCGCCGCATGCCGCATCGCGGGATGATGCGCCTGCGCGAAGAGAAAGCCGAAGCCGAGCTCGTCGATCGAGCGCGCGACGCGCTCCGGCGGCAGCTCGAGCCGGAACCCGAGCGCCTCGAGCACGTCCGCCGAGCCGCTCGCCGACGACGCGGCGCGGTTGCCGTGCTTCGCGACCGCGGCGCCTGCCGCCGCCGTGACGAGCGCCGCCGCGGTCGAGATGTTGTACGTGTTCGCGCCGTCGCCGCCGGTGCCGACGACATCCACGAGGTCGTGCCGCATCGGGTCGACGTGGAGGACGTGCTCGCGCATCGCCTCCGCGCAGCCCGCGATCTCCTCCGCCGTCTCACCCTTCGCACGCAGCGCGACGAGGAAACCGGCGATCTGGGCCGGCGTCGCCTCGCCCGCCATGATCTGCGCCATCGTCGCGCGTGCGTGCTCCCGCGGGAGGTCGTGGCCGTCGAGCAGCTGCGCGAGCGCCCGCTGGATCACAGACGGCCCTCGAGGAAGTTGCGGGCGAGGGCCGGGCCGTCCGGGGTCAGCACCGACTCGGGATGGAACTGGACGCCGGCCGCCGGCAGCTCCCGGTGGCGCACCGCCATCAGCTCCCCGTCCTCCGCAAAGGCAGTGGGCTCGAGCTCGGGGGGCAGCCGGGTCGCGGCGAGCGAGTGGTAGCGGCCCGCCGCGAAGGGATCGGGCAGGCCTGTGAAGAGCCCGCGACCGTCGTGCCGGACCGGGCTCGCCTTGCCGTGGACGAGCTCCCGCGCGTAGCCGACCTCGCCGCCGCAGACCTCGACGAGCGCCTGGTGGCCGAGGCAGACGCCGAGCGTCGGAGTCGTCGGCAACAGGCGCCGCAGGATCCCGGGGGTGTTGCCGGCGGCGGCGGGCCGCCCCGGTCCAGGGGAGACGACGAGCTGCGAGGGCCCGAGCCGCTCGGCCGCGTCCGCGTCGAGCTCGTCGTTCCGCCGTACGACCACCTCGACGCCCAGCGCCCCGAACAGGTGCGCCAGGTTCCACGAGAACGAGTCGTAGTTGTCGATCAGGAGGATCACGGCCCGGCGTCCTGCCCCGACTCTGCCAGCTCGATCGCGGCCTCGAGCGCGCGCAGCTTGTTCAGGCACTCCTCGTGCTCGGCCGCGGGGTCGGAGTCGGCGACGACGCCCCCGCCGGCCTGCAGGTGCGCGACGCCGTCGCGCAGCCAGAGGGTGCGGATCGCGATGCACGTGTCGAGCGTCCGTTCCGCCGGCACGACGTACCCGACCGCGCCGGCGTAGATGCCGCGGCGGTGACGCTCGAGCTCCGAGACGATCTGCATCGCGCGCACCTTGGGCGCGCCCGAGACGGTGCCGGCCGGGAAGCACGCGCGCAGGAGCTCGAACGGCGTCACGCCGCCGCGCAGCTCGCCGGAGACCTCCGAGACGAGGTGCGTCACGTGCGAGTACCGCTCCGCCTCCATGAATCGCTCGACC
>DASQQF010000007.1:0-11445 GCA_035643535.1 Gaiellaceae bacterium | reverse complement strand
CCTCCGGCTGCCGACGAGGTTCCTCCTGCTCGACCGGGCGATCGCGACCCTCGGCTCGGTCGGTGTCGAGCTGTATCCCGACTTCAACGTCTTCGAAGTGGCGCGGCCGTACGCGCGCGACCTGATGCTCGAGCGGTTCACGCCCGAGCGCATGGCGCGGCGGGCGCGCCGCGACACGCTGCGCTATGCGCACATCCTCGCCGAGGCGCCGCTGCAGTTCCACGACTTCATGGAGGAGATCCGAGACGGCCAGATCGAGGTCGGCTTCGTCCACAAGGGCCTCGACGACTTCCTCGAGAGCATGCAGCGCGTCTTCAACCGGCTCGTGATCGCGCTCGTCGTCGTCGGTGGGCTGATCGGCTCGAGCCTGATCGGGATCTTCGCCAAGGGCGGGCCGCAGGTTCTCGGCGTGAACGTGATCTCGATCGGCGGCTTCGCGCTCTCGACCGTGCTCGGGATCTGGCTCCTCTGGGGCGTCGTCCGCTCGGGACGGCTGTAGAGAAAACGTCACTCTCTCGCGCGAAAGGACATCTGGTGGAGCCGGGCCGCCCGTCCTACGCTCGCCGTCATGACAGCGCTTCTTCTCGCGGAACCCGAGCCGAGCGTCCGCGGCTTCCTCGAACGGCAGCTGCGCAGCGACGGCTTCGACGTCGTCTCGTGCGCGCGGGCGGAGCAGCTGCCGCGGGCGGCCGATCCCGACGTTCTCGTCCTCGGCGACGCCGACGCGCTCGAGCGGGGCGTGGTGCCCGACTGTCCCGTGATCGTGCTCGGCGTCGCCGACCCCGCAGCGCGCGCGCGGGCGCTACGGCACGCCGACGACTGTCTTGCCCGGCCGTTCGTGTACGAGGAACTGCTCGCGCGGATCCACGCGCTGCTGCGGCGCTGCCCGCCGCGCGACGAGCTGATCGACCTCGGCGACCTCGTCGTCGACCGCGCGGCGAGACGGGTCCTCGCCCAGGGGCGGGAGGTCGAGCTCGCGGCGAAGGAGTTCGCGCTCCTCGTCAAGCTCGCCTCCGATCCCGATCGGGTTTTCACGCGTGAGCAGCTGCTGCGGGACGTCTGGGGCTTCCGCACCTACGTTCCGACGCGCACCCTCGAGTCGCACGCCTCCCGCGTCCGCCGGAAGCTCGCGGCGGCGGGACTCGGCGGCTGGGTCGTGAACGTCTGGGGCATCGGCTACAAGCTGAGACACGTCCCTGCGTTCTGACGTCCGGCGGCGGCGCGATGATCGGCGCATGACACTGCTTGCATTCGTTCTCAAGGCGCACACCGGGATCAGGCTCGCCGAGGCGGGGGAAGCGCTTGCGGCGCTCGCCGGCGTCGCGCTCCTGCTGGGCGGCATGACGCCGTTCGGCAAGCGGGCGGGCCAGATCCTCGGAGGGCTGGCGCTCGCCGCCGGCGGCGTGCTGCTCGTGATCGCGACCCGCTGGGGCCACTTCCACTGAGCCCCGCCGGGTGCGGCGCACTCGCGCCGTTCCGTCCGGGCGTTCGGAGTACGATCCTGCACCGGGAGTGTGGTGCGAGGGTGAAGGAGGGCCGTATGGCGAGCGACGTGCTGGACGAGTTCGAATCGACGACCGCCGCCGAGGAGAGCGCGCTCGAGGAGCGGGCGACGCCGTACGAGGCGCTCTACGCCCACTGGGAGCGGACGCAGTGGTCCGCGCTTCAGCTCGATCTCGCCGGCGACCGGGCGAGCTTCCTCGCGCTCAGCGAGGAGGAGCAGCGCGGGATGATCTGGATCTTCGCGCATCGCTTCCACGCCGAGTTCCACGTCGCCCGGCTGCTCGCTCCGTTCCTGCTCGCCGCTCCCAGCTGGGAAGTGCAGCTACTGCTCGCGACCCAGGTGGCAGACGAGCACAAGCACCTGCAGGCCGTGCTTCGCATCTACCGCGAGGTGTTCGGGATCGACGGCGGGATCGACACGGTGCGGGAGGTCGCCGACCAGAACATGGATCCGGTCGCGGAAACGCTCTACGACCGGCTCGAGCACTACGTCTCTCGTCTGAACGCGGACTCGAGCGAGGACGACTTCCTCGCCGCCGTCGTCGTCTACCACCTGCTCGGCGAGGGCGTGATCGCGCGCACCGCGCAGCACCTCGCGGCCGACCAGTACGAGCGGCTCGCCTTCCCGGGCCTCGCCCGCGGGCAGCGGCTCGTCGCACGCGACGAGGCCAGGCACATCGGGATCGGCGTCTCGTACGCCCGCTCCCGCTTCGAGCGCGACGCCGACCGGGCGCGCGAGGTCGTGGGCACGGTCGTCGGCGAGCTGACGCAGGTCGCCGACGAGATGCTCGCCACCGCGAACGAGGACATGGGCGAGATCGTCGCCGCCGGCTACGGGGTCGCGCCCGAGGGCTTCTACGCGGAGGCGATGCGCCTGACGGAGTTGCGGCTCCGCTCGATCGGCTTCCTCGACTAGCGCGCCCCTCACATGAAGGTCGGAATCGTCGTCCCGTACTCGTGGTCGTTCTGGGGCGGCGTGGTCGAGCACGCGGAAGCGCAGGCGCGTGCGCTCGAGGCGCTCGGGATCGAGACGCGGATGCTCGTCGGAATGGATCCGCCCGGCTCCTTCAGCCGCGTGCTCCATCCGCGCCAGGGCCGGTCGGGGCCGCCGCCGCCGGGCGTGATCCCGCTCGGGCGCTCGGTGATCGTCCCCGGGAACGCGGCGCTCTCGAACCTCGTGCTCAGCCCGTCGACCCTGCCGCGCCTCAGCCGCGCGCTCGACCGGGAGCGCTTCGACGTGCTCCACGTCCACGAGCCGCTCGCCCCGATGCTCGGGCCCGCTGCGCTCGCCCTCCACGACGGGCCGCTCGTCACGACGTTCCACGCCGCCGGAGCGTCGGCGTGGCGGCCGCTGGCGCTCCGGCTCTGGGGGTTCCTGCTCGAGCGGATCGACGTGCGGATCGCCGTTTCCGAGCAGGCGCGGGAGACGGCCGAGGGCTACTCGCCGGGGCGCTACGAGCTGCTCCCGAACGGGATCGACCTGCCGGCCACCGCCGACCCGGCGGGCCGCCTCGAGCACGTGCTCTTCGTCGGGCGGCACGAACGGCGAAAGGGGCTCCCGGTCATCCTCCGCGCCTGGCCGGAGATCCGCCGCAGCACCGGAACGCGCCTCCGGGTCGTCGGGGCCGATCCGCTCGCCGTCCGGCTGCTGCTCCGGCGCCTGCGGCTCCCCGAGGACGGGATCGACCTGCTCGGGATCGTCGACGAGGAGACGCTCGCCCGGGAGTTCGCGACGGCGAAGCTCCTCGTCGCGCCCTCGCTCGGCAACGAGAGCTTCGGCATGGTGGTCCTGCGCGCGCTCGCCACGGCCACCCCGGTCGTGGCCTCCGACATCCCTGCGTATCGGGCCGTCGCCGTCCCCGGAACCGGAGTGCTCGTTTCGCCGGGCGACGCCCAGGCGCTCGCCGGCGCGATCGTCTCGGTGCTCGCCGACGACCCTGCACGCGAGCGATCCGGAGCAGCGGCCCGCGAGGCCGCCGGGCGC
The DNA here is from genome assembly GCA_035643535.1 of Gaiellaceae bacterium. GTDB lineage: Bacteria > Actinomycetota > Thermoleophilia > Gaiellales > Gaiellaceae > Palsa-739. The sequence continues at coordinate 7,958 of DASQQF010000007.1, read as the reverse complement.
TACGCGTGGCCGAAGCTCGCGCGCGAGCTCGCCGCCTACTACGAGCACGCGCTCGCCGGCCGCGCGGATTAGAGAAGTGCGCCCTCGAGGCGGAGGAGCCACTCCTTCCGCCCCAGCCCGCCGCCGTAGCCGACGAGGCCGCCGCCGGACCCCACCACGCGGTGACAGGGGAGGACGATCGGTACCGGGTTCCGGTTCATGACCGTGCCGACGGCGCGGGCAGCGCGCGGCGAGCCCGCCTGCGCGGCCAGTGCGCCGTAGGTCGTCGTCCGGCCGTACCCGACGCGGGCGAGCTCGGCGAGGACGCGGCGGTGGAACTCGGGCGTCGCGCGGAGGTCGAGCTCGAGGTCGAACGTCCGCCGGCGGCCGGAGAGGTACTCGTCGAGCTCGCGACGGGCGCGGTCGACGGACGTCCTGCTGCGCAGCACGCGCGGGCCGAACAGGCGGGCGAGCCGCTCGACCTCCTGCTCGGGCTCCGGATCGAACGTGACGCGGCAGAGGCCGCGGTCGCTCACGCCGACGAGGAGCGGTCCGATCGGCGTCTCCTCGAGCACGTCGAACGCCACGTCGAGCCGGCCGCTCGCGGCTGCGGCCGCGCGGAAGCGCTCGTCCAGGACTGCCGGAACGGTGGTCATCGCGACTCCTTCTCCTTTCGTAGCCGCCGCACGCCTGCGGAGGCGGCCTGCCGCGCCGCCTGCTCGTTCGAGCCGAGGGCGTCGCCGATCGTCTCGTAGTCCAGGTCGTAGCCGTAGCGGAGCACGACTGCCGCCCGCTCCTTCGCGGGCAGCCCGTCGGTGAGCGGCGCGAGCTCCTCGAAGGACGGCAGGGCGTCTTCGATCGCCGGCTCGGTCGTGAGGGCGGCCGTCGGCCGCTCGCGCCGCGCGCCGTCGGTCGCGACGTTCGAGGCGATCGTGAGGACCCACGCGCGCAGGTGGTCTCCGTGCTCGAGCCGCTCGTACGCGCGAAGCGCACGCAGGAACGTGTCCTGGAACAGGTCGTCGGCGCGGTCGCGCCCGGCCCGCCGCCGGAGGAACGCGAGCACCTCGCCCTTGTGCGCCTCGTAGAACGTTTCGAACGGCGGGATCGCAGACGCGCCCATCGAGCACTGAAACGTACTCCCGTATCAAGATGTGAGGCCGTGAACCTCGCAGTGGTCGGGCATGTCGAGTGGGTCGAGTTCGCGCGCGTCGACCACGTGCCGGCCGCGGGCGAGATCGTCCATGCCTCGGAGACGTGGGAGGAGCCGGCCGGCGGCGGCGCGGTCGCCGCCGTGCAGCTCGCGAACCTCGCAGGCTCCGCGACGCTCTTCACCTCGCTCGCCGACGACGAGCTCGGCCGCCGCTCCCGCGCGGAGCTCGAGAAGCACGGCGTCACCGTCCGGGCGGCGCGCGCTCCCGGCACGCAGCGCCGAGCCTTCACGTTCGTCGACGAGGAGGGCGAGCGGACGATCACCGTGCTCGGCGACAAGCTCCTCCCGTCGGGCGAGGACGGTTCCCTCCCGTGGGAGGAGCTCGGCCGCTGCGACGCCGTCTACTTCGTGAGCGGCGACGTCGCGGCACTTCGTGCGGCGCGTCGCGCGCCGGTCCTCGTCGCCACCTCGCGCGAGCTCACGACGCTGCAGCGCGGCGGGGTGGAGGTCGACGTGCTCGTCGGGAGCGCAGCGGACGTCGGGGAGAGCTTCGAGCCGGGCGCGCTCGATCCCGCGCCGCGCATCGTCGTCACGACGGCCGGCGCTCTGGGTGGCTGGATCCGACCCGGCGGCCCCTTCCGCGCCGCGTCGCTGCCGGGGCCGATCGTCGATGCATACGGGTGCGGCGACTGCTTCGCCGGCGGCTTGACGTACGCGCTCGCGCAGCGGCAGCCGGTCGACGAGGCGGTCGCGCTCGCGGCGCGCTGCGGGGCGTCGGTCCTGACCGGCCGAGGTGCGTACGCGGGCCAGCTCACGGACGCCGGCTGAGCGAGACCCCGCCGCCGCGAGCGCACACCAGGGACGGGCCGACGGCCGTCCCTTCGCGCTACCCGGAATCCCCCTTCCGGGTGGACACGGTGGCAGCTGGTGGGGTAAAGTGGGGCACCGTGGTGAGATAGGGAGCGGCCCTGGATGCTTCTCGGCGAGTACGAGCACACGATCGACGACAAGAACCGCCTCACGTTGCCGGCGAGGTTCCGGCGGGCGTTCGAGGACGGGATCGTCGTCACCCGCGGGATGGACGGCTGCCTCTACGCGTATGCGACCGACCAGTGGAGCCGGCTCGTCGAAGCGAACCTCGCCACGTTGAGCCCGCTCAGCAAGCAGGGCCGGCGGATGCAGCGCTTCTTCTTCTCCGGCGCCGCCGAGGCGGTGCCCGACAAGCAGGGGCGCGTGAGTGTCCCGTCGGCGCTGCTCGCGCACGCGAAGCTCGGCCGCGACGTCGTCGTCGCGGGCGTCAACGACCACCTCGAGATCTGGGATCGCGCCGCCTGGCAGCGCGAGCTCGCCGAGGTCGAAGGGAGTGCCGAGGATGTTGCCGAACGTCTTGCAGCCCAGGGCAGCTGACCACGTCCCCGTCCTCGCCGAGGAGGTGCGGGCCTGCCTCGCCGTCCGCCCGGGCGACACCGTCGTCGACGCGACGTTCGGCGCGGGCGGCCACGCCGCGCTCCTCGCCGCCGACCTCCGCGGCCAGGGAAAGCTGATCGCGATCGACCGCGACCCGACGGCGCGGACGTACTTCGAGCGGTTCGCGAAGACCGCGCAGGTCAATGCGCGCCTGCTGCGGGGCGACTTCGGCGTCGTCCTGCCGCAGCTCGCCGACAACGACGTGCGGGCGGACGCGATCCTGCTCGACCTCGGCGTCTCGTCGATGCAGCTCGACCGGCCGGAGCGCGGTTTCTCGTATGCGGCCGACGCGCCGCTCGACATGCGAATGGACCCGACGCAGGAGCTCGGCGCCCGCGACGTCGTCAACGAGTGGAGCGAGCGCGACCTCGCGACGATCTTCCGCCGCTACGGCGAGGAGCGGTACGCGCGGCAGATCGCGCGGGCGATCGCCCGCCGCCGCCGCGAGCAGCCGTTCGAGCGCAGCGGCGACCTCGTCGACACGATCCGTGCGGCCATTCCCGCACCGGCCCGCTTCGGCGACGGGCACCCGGCGAAGCGCGTCTTCCAGGCGCTGCGGATCGCGGTGAACGACGAGCTCGGCTCCCTCGAGGCGGCGCTCCCGGCGGCGCTGCGGATGCTGCGCCCGGGCGGCAGGCTCGCGGTCATGTCGTTCCACTCGCTCGAGGACCGGATCGTCAAGCAGTTCCTCCGCCGGCACGAGCGCGGCTGCACGTGCCCGCCCGACTTCCCGGTCTGCGTCTGCGGCCACGAGCCGGAGTTGCGGGCGGTGCAGCGGCGGCCGATCCGGCCGGGCGAGGCGGAGGTGGCGGCCAACCCACGGGCCGCGTCGGCGCGGCTGCGGGCGGCGGTCAAGACCGAGGCGGCGGAGGCGGCGGAGTGAGCGCGGTCGCCGACTGGTTCGCTCCGGCGGTCGCCGAGCCTGCTCCCGCTCCCGCGCCGACCCGGCGGAGACGGGCAGGAGAACGGCCGGCGGCAGCGCGTCCGGCCCGCACGACGCGCCGGCGCGTGCAACGCCGCGTCCGCGGTCACATCGTCTGGATGATCGCGTTCGCCGTCCTGCTCGCGGGCGTCGTCGCGCTCAACGTCGCGGTCCTGCGGGCGCACATGGCGGTGACGCGGCTCGAGGAGCAGCAGGCGCATCTGCACGCTCAGAACGAGGCGCTCGCCTCGCAGCTCTCGGCGGCGAGCTCCGCGCCGCGGATCGAGGCGGCGGCGCACAAGCTCGGGCTCGTCCAGGCCCAGGCGTCGGACACGACGTATCTCGACCTGGGACGCCCGTAGGTGGTCGGCGCGCGCGTCGTCAACTCGCGTCTGCGCCTCCTGCTCCTCGCCGTCCTCCTCGTCTTCGGCGTCCTCCTGGTCCGCGCGGCGTGGCTGCAGACGGTACGGGCCTCGTCGCTCTCCGCCCGTGCGCAGGCGCAGACGAAGACGAGCCTCGTGCTGCCCCCCGGGCGCGGGACGATCTTCGACCGGCTCGGCACGCCGCTCGCGATCAGCGAGCAGGCGACCGACGTCGTCGCCGACCCGATGCAGATCACCCAGCCGCGCCGCGAGGCGCGGATCGCCGCGAAGGTGCTGGGGATCAAGGCTGGTCCGCTCGTCACGGCGCTCTCCGACCGCAGGAGCCAGTTCGTCTACGTCGAGCGGCAGGCGCCGCCGGCGCTCGCCACCGCACTCGCGAAGAAGGATCTCGTCGGCTTCACGTTCCAGCCGAGCCAGCGCCGCGACTACCCGCAGGGGACGGTCGCCGCGCCGCTGCTCGGGTACGCCGGGTACGACAAGGGCCTCTCCGGGCTCGAGGTCGAGCTGAACAAGGAGCTGGCGGGCACCTCGGGGCGGGAGACGGTCGTGCGTGACGCCCTCGGCCACGTCGTCGACACGATGCAAGACCGGCCGGCACACAACGGTCACGACGTCTTCCTCACGATCGACAGCCACATCCAGGCGGACGCCGAGCAGGTGTTGACGCAGACGGTGCGGCAGTGGCAAGCGAAGGATGCGACCGCGATCGTCCTCGACCCACACACGGGCGCCGTGCTCGCGCTCGCGCAGGAGCCGGGCTACAACGCGAACGACTTCTCCCAGGCGTACAGCCGCGGCCTCACGATCGAGCACGGAATCACCGACGTGTACGAACCGGGATCCGTTTTCAAGGTGGTGACGATCGGCGGGGCGCTCTCGGATCACGACGTGACCCCGCAGACGACGTTCCGCGTCCCCGACACGCTCCAGGTCGCAGACCGCGTGATCCACGACGCCGAGGTGCACCCGACGAAGACGATGACCGTCGCGCAGATCCTCCAGCAGTCGTCGAACGTCGGGACGGTCACGATCGCCGAGCGCTACCTCCACGAGGACGGCCTGAAGAAGTGGATGGCCCGCTTCGGGTTCGGACGGCCGACGGGGATCGACTTCCCCGGCGAGAGCGCCGGGCTGCTGCCCTCGTACTGGTCGGGCTCGACGATCGGGAACGTCCCGATCGGCCAGGGAGTCTCGGTGACGGCGATCCAGCTCGCGTCGGTGTACGGGGCGATCGCGAACGACGGCGAGTGGATCCAGCCGCACCTCGTCGACCACGTCCTCGGCCAGGAGCCGCCGCAGCTGCGCCGCCGGCGGATCCTCTCGCCGGCGGTCGACGAGACGCTGCGTTCGATGTTGCGCGGGGTCGTCTCCGACCAGGGAACGGCCGAGAAGGCGTCGATCCCGGGCTACAGCGTGGCGGGGAAGACCGGGACGGCGCAGAAGCCGGGGCCGAACGGCTACATGCCCGGCAAGTACGTCGCGACGTTCGTCGGCATGGTGCCGTCGTCGAATCCGCGGCTCGTCGTGCTCGTGAGCGTCGACGAGCCGCACGGCTCGATCTACGGCGGCCTCGTCGCCGCGCCCGCCTTCGAGAAGATCGCCTCGTTCGACCTGCAGTACCTCCAGGTGCCGCCGGACCTCCGCCTGCACTGAGGGGCGTGCCTTCGCACGGCGGGGAAGCCGACGGCGGCGGGAAACGCCCGGGTAGACTCGCCGGGCGATGGACCTGGAGCGCCTCGTCGCAGCGCTCGAGCCGGTGCGGGTGCTCGGGCGGGACTCGGTCGAGGTGCGAGACCTCGCGTACGACGCCCGCGCGGTCGCGCGCGGTGCGGTCTTCTTCTGTGTCCCCGGCGCCCGCGCCGACGGTCACGACTTCGCTTCGGAGGCCGTCGACCGGGGCGCCGTGGCGCTCGTCGTCGAGCGTCCGCTCGAGCTGCCGGTGCCGCAGCTCGTCGTGGCCGATGCGCGGGCGGCGATGGCCCCCGCAGCCGACGAGCTCTTCGGGCGGCCGACGCAGGAGCTCGAGGTGGCCGGCGTCACCGGAACGAGCGGGAAGACGACGACGTCGTTCCTCCTCTTCGCGATCCTCGCGGCTGCGGGGCGGCGCCCGGGGCTGCTCGGCACCGTCGAGGCGCGCGTCGGCGGCGAGCGCCGCGGCGTGGTGCGGACGACACCGGAGGCGATCGACCTGCAGCGGCTGTTCCGGGAGATGCTCGACGCCGGCGACCGCTCGTGCGCGATGGAGGCGTCCTCGCACGCCTCGGTGCTGCACCGGCTCGACCGGGTGCGCTTCGCGGCGCTCGTCTTCACGAACCTCAGCCAGGACCATCTCGACTTCCACGGCGACATGGAGTCGTACTTCCAGGCGAAGCGGCGCCTGTTCGTCGAGGGGCGGCCGCCGCCGGGGGCGGTGAACGTCGGCGACGAGTGGGGGCGTCGTCTGGCGGCGGAGCTGCCGGAGGCCGTGACGTTCGGCTTCGCGGAGGACGCGCAGGTGCGGCCGGAGGCCCTCGACGGGGTCGCGCTGCGGCTGCGCGGCCGCTTCAACGTCGAGAACGCGCTCGGGGCCCTGGCCGCCGGACGGCTGCTGGGGATCGAGGAGGACGCGATCAGGCGCGGTCTCGAGTCGGTCCGGGGCGTCCCGGGCCGCTTCGAGGCGGTCGACGCGGGACAGCCGTTCCACGTGATCGTCGACTACGCGCACAAGCCGGCCGCGCTCGAGAACGTCCTGCGCGCGGCGCGCGAGCTCGCGGACGGCAACCGCGTGATCTGCGTCGTCGGTGCGGGCGGCGACCGCGACCGCGGGAAGCGCCCGCTCATGGGGCGGCTCGCCTCGGAGCTCGCGGACGTCGCGATCGTAACCTCCGACAACCCTCGCAGCGAGGATCCGGAGGCGATCGCAGCGGAGGTGGCGGCGGGCGCCGCGGACGGGCTCGAGCTCGAGCTCGACCGGACGGCGGCGATCGGCAGGGCGGTAGAGCTCGCGCGGCCCGGCGACGTCGTGCTGATCGCCGGCAAGGGAGCCGAGCAGGGGCAGGAGCTCGCCGACCGTACGATCCCGTTCGACGACCGGGAGACGGCGAAGGACGCGTTGCGGGCGCTCCTGGAGGCGAGCCGCTGATCTCGCTCGCGCTCGAGGAGGTGCGCTCGCTCGGGCTGGGCCGGCTCGAGGGCGATGAGGGCCCGGTGACGGGTGTCCAGGTCGACTCGCGCCGCATCGGTCCGGGCGACCTGTTCGTGGCCGTCTCCGGTGGAGAGGGGTACCTCGGAGACGCGCGCGCGGCGGGGGCGGCGGCGACGCTCGTCCCCGACGACGCGCATGCGGCGCTCGCCGCGCTCGGTGCTGCCGTCCGCGCCCGCAGCGATGCTCGTGTGGTGGCGATCACCGGCTCGGTCGGCAAGACCTCGACGAAGGACATCCTCGCCGCGCTGCTGCGCCCGCTCCGGCGCACCGTCGCGGCGGAACAGAGCTACAACGCGGAGATCGGCTTGCCCTTGACCCTCTGCCGCATCGAGCAGGACACGGAGATCGTCGTGACCGAGATGGCGATGCGCGGCGTGGGACAGATCCGTGCACTCGCCCGCGTCGCCCGGCCGCATCTCGGCGTGATCACGGCGATCGCTCCCGTCCACCTCGAGCAGCTCGGCAGCCTCGAGAACATCGCTCGGGCGAAGGCGGAGCTGCTGGAAGAGCTGCCGGCGGGTGCCGTCGCCGTCCTGCCGGAGGATGCGCCGGAGCTCGAGCCGTTCGTCCCGCCGAGCCTCGACGTGCGCCGTTTCGCGCCGCCGGAGGCGGAGGTGCGAAACGGGCGGACGCACGTGCGCTGGCGGGGGAGCGAGGTCGTGTTCGGCTTCTCGGGAATCCACCACGCGCCGAATGCCGCCGCGGCGCTCACGGTGCTGGAGGCGCTCGGGCTGGAGCCGCCGGGCGAGCCGGTCGAGGTCGTCTTCTCGCGCTGGCGCTCGCAGGAGGTCGCGCTGCCGGACGGGGGGCTCCTGATCAACGACGCCTGGAACGCGAACCCCGTGGCCGTGCGGGCCGCACTCGCGCACCTGC
>DASQQF010000006.1:0-12467 GCA_035643535.1 Gaiellaceae bacterium | reverse complement strand
CGCGGCGGCAAGTCGGCGATCGTCGTCACCGAGCTGCCGTACGGCGTCAAGAAGGGCGGCGACACCGGGGTGATCCGGAAGATCGCAGACCTCGTCCAGGACAAGACGCTGACCGAGATCTCCGATCTCGCCGACCACTCGGACCGGACGGGGATGCGGATCCAGGTCGAGCTGAAGCGCGACGCCGTGCCGCAGGTGGCGCTGAACAAGCTCTTCAAGCACACGCCGCTCCAATCGACCTTCGGCTACAACGCCGTCGCCCTCGTCGACAACGTCCCGCGGACGCTCTCGCTCCTCGAGCTCGTCCGCCACTACCTCGATTTCCAGCGCGAGGTCGTCACCCGGCGCGCGAAGCACGACCTGCGGCAGGCCGAGCGGCGCGCGCACGTGCTCGAGGGCTACCTCGTCGCGCTCGACTCGATCGACGCCGTCGTCGCGCTCATCCGCGCCGCGTCCGACACCGAGGAGGCGCGGACGCAGCTGATGGAGCGGTTCGCGCTCTCGGAGACGCAGGCGCAGGCGATTCTCGACATGCGGCTCGCGCGCCTCACGGGGCTCGCGCGCAAGGAGGTCGAGGACGAGCACCGCACGCTCGTCGAGCTGATCGGGGAGCTTCGTGCCCTCCTCGGCGACCCGGCCAAGATCGACGGCGTGATCAAGGAGGAGCTCCTCCAGATCAAGACCGACTACGGCCGCAGCGACGACCGGCGCACCGAGATCGTCGCCGCCGAGGAGGAGCTCGAGCTCGAGGACCTGATCGCGGAAGAGGACATGGTGATCGCGATCACCCGCTCCGGCTACATCAAGCGGCTGCCCGTCACCACGTACCGCGAGCAGCGGCGCGGGGGCATCGGCGTGATGGGGATGGAGCTCAAGGAGGACGACTACATCGAGCATCTGTTCGTCGCCTCGACGCACGACTACATCCTCTTCTTCACGAACGTCGGCAAGGTCTACCGGCTCAAGGTGCACGAGCTGCCGCTCGGGTCGCGCCAGTCGAAGGGCCGCGCGATCGTGAACCTGCTCCCGTTCCGGCAGGACGAGCAGGTGCGCGCCGTGATCCAGACCCGCGACTTCGGGGAGGCGCGCTACCTCGTGTTCGCGACGAAGAACGGCGTCGTCAAGAAGACCGAGCTGGCGCAGTACAACACGCCGCTCAAGGCCGACGGGATCATCGCGATCAAGATGCGCGAGGGCGACGAGCTCGTCGGCGTCCGCCACTCCTCCGGCGACGACGACCTGCTCATGGTCTCGCGCAAGGGGCAGGCGATCCGCTTCCACGAGTCCGACGTGCGCCCGATGGGGCGCGACACCTCCGGGGTCGCGGGGATGAAGCTCCGCAGCGGCGACGAGGTGATCTCGGTCAACATCGCCGAGGACGACGCCGACCTGCTCGTCGTGACCGAGAACGGCTTCGGCAAGCGCACGCGCGTCTCGGAGTACCCGGTCAAGGGCCGCGGCGGGATGGGCGTCAAGACCGTCCAGCTGAGCGAGGCGAGGGGCTACCTCGTCGGCTCTCGCGTCGTCCGCGACGGCTACCAGGTGATGCTCATCTCGACCGGCGGCACCGTGATCCGGATCCCGGTCGAGGAGGTGAAGCGGCTCGGCCGCTCGACGCAGGGCGTGATCGTGATGCGGCTCCGCGGCGACGACGAGACCGTCTCCGCGCTCGCTCCCGTCGTCGAGCCCGAAAACGGCGACGACGACGGGGCCGGGGAGGCCGCCGCTGCGCCCGAGGCCGAGCCGGAGTCCGCCGCGGGCGAGTGACGCAGCCGTCCCGCGCGGCTGCTTCCTCTTCCCAAAGACGAGCGGGGCCTTTATAACTCACAACCGAGGGGTCCCACGCCCGACTCGGCGAGGACGGTAATGGCCATCAGCCGGCAAGTCGATCTTCTAGAGCCAATCAACCTGGCGGAGCATCTCGACAAGGTCGAGCTCTACCTCGGCCAGGTCTGCCAGATCGCGGGCATCTCGAAGATGCAGCTCGACTACTGGACGAACAAGGCGCAGATCCCGACGAAGGGCAAGAAGCAGCGGATCTACGACATCGACGCGCTCGAGACCGTGATGTTGATCAAGCAGGCGAAGGACAAGGGCCTGAATCTCGGTGCCGCGATCGAGGCGGCGCGTCGGTTTCGGGAACAGCGCGCCGCGCCCGGCCCGCGCCGTTAGGCTCGGCTCACCGGTGCGCGTGCGCGTCTTGCCACGCGTCGTAGTCCTGCTCCAGCTCGAGGAGGATCGCGGCGAGGAGGGGCGCCCGCTCCCACTTCCGGCCGGTCTCCAGCAGGAGGGAGGTGGGCGGCTTCGGCGACTCGGCCGGCAGCTCGCCCGCCGCCTGACCGACGTTCACGCCGATCCCGAGCACCACCCGGCCCGGGACCGCCTCCGGCAGGACGCCGACGAGCTTCCGGCCGGAGACGAGCACGTCGTTCGGGTGGCGGAGCTCCGCAGGCACTTCCGTCTCCCGGCGCAGCGCCGCCGCGACGGCCTCCCCGGCGACGAGCGAGAGCTCCGGCCAGAGCGCCATCGGCGGGCGCGGGCGCAGCTGCACGGAGAAGAGGAGCCCCTTGCCGCGGGGCGCGACCCAGGTCCGGCCGAGCCTGCCGCGGCCGGCCGTCTGCACGTCGCAGGCGACGGTCGCGCCCTCGGGATCGTCGGCCGTGAGCAGCCGCTGCGTCGACTCGCACTCCTCGACGAAGCGGTACGGCCGGCCCAGACGGCCCCGCAGCAACGGCAGCAGGACCTCGTGGTCCAGGTCCGACACGACTGCTTAGACTAGCCCGGTCGTGTCACGGTTCCGCTCCAACTCCCGGAAGATCGCACGCCCGCTTCGCGAGCAGGGCACGCTCGACCTCGAGCGGCTGAGCGACGCCGTGCTCGTCCGGCGCGCGAAGGACGGAGACGGCGCCGCCCTCGAGGCGCTGTGCGTGCGCCATGCACCGCGGGTCGAGCGGCTTGCCCGGCACCTGCTCCGCGATCCGGAGGATGCCCGCGACGCCGCGCAGGACGCGCTCGCGAAGCTCTGCGTCCGCCTGGCCCAGTTCCGCGGCGAGTCGCAGTTCTCGACATGGCTGCACCGGCTGGTCGTCAACACCTGCCGCGACGCGGCGGAGCGGCGCAAGGCTCGCACGCACGCTCCGCTGCCCGACGAACTCGGCCTCGCCGGCGACCACGATCCCGCGCACGGCGTGCGCATCTCGGAGCTTCGGCGCGAGCTCTGCGAGTCGCTCGCCGGCATCTCGCCGGCGCAGGCGCAGGTGATCGTCCTCCGTGACGCGCTCGGCTACACGTTCGAGGAGATCGCCGCCGCCGCCGGCATTCCCGTCGGAACGGCGAAGTGCCACGCGCACCGCGGCCGCAACAGGCTACGCGAACGGCTCGAGCGCCGAGACGTGGCGTGACGCTCGCGAAGCCGCCGTTCGGGCGGGACGAGATCGAGGCGATCATCCCGCACCGACCGCCGTTCCTGCTCGTCGACGAGATCCTCGAGCTCGAGCCGGGGCGCCACGTCCGGGGCCGGCTCACCGTTCCGGCCGACGGCTGGTGGTTCCCTGGCCACTTTCCGGGGCGTCCGGTGATGCCCGGCGTCCTCACGGTCGAGGCGATCGCACAGTGCGGCGCCGTCGCCGTCCTCGCCGACGAGGCGAATCGCGGCAAGATCCCGTTCTTCGCCGGCATCGACGACTGCCGCTTCAAGCGTGTCGTCGAACCGGGCGACGCGCTCGATCTCGAGTGCGAGTTCGTGCGTGTGCGCGGCCCGATCGCGAAGGGTCGGGGACGTGCGAGCGTCGACGGCGATCCCGCCGTCGAGGCGATGCTCACCGTGTTCGTCGGCAGCGGGGAGGCCGCCGGGTGATCGGAGCCGCCCGCAGCGACGTCCGCGTCTCGATCACCGGCCTCGGCGCCTACGCGCCCGAACGGGTCGTCACGAACGACGAGCTCGCACAGCACGTCGACACCTCCGACGAGTGGATCGTCGAGCGCACCGGGATTCACGAGCGGCGAATCGCCGCCGCCGAGCAGGCGCTCTCCGACCTCGCGCTGCCCGCGGCGCAGCAGGCCCTCGAGCACGCGGGAATCGGCGGAGGCGATCTCGACCTGCTGATCGTCGCGACGGTCACGCCGGACATGGCCTTCCCGTCGAGCTCGGCCATCCTCGCGGATCGGCTCGGCGCCGCGGACGCGGCCGCCTACGACCTCTCCGCCGGCTGCACCGGCTTCATGTACGCGATCGCGCAGGCATACGGGATGCTCGCCGCGGGCCTCGCCGCCCGGGCGCTCGTCGTGGGCGGGGACGTCCTGTCGCGCATCCTCGACTGGGGCGACCGCTCGACCGTCGTCCTCTTCGGCGACGGGGCCGGCGCGGTCGTCCTCGAGCCGTCGGACGAGGACGGGTTTCTCGGCTTCGAGCTCGGCGCAGACGGGGCCGGTGGCGCCAGCCTCTGGCTGCCGGGCAGCGGCTCCCGGCTCTTCGAGAATCCCGACCGCTTCGTGAAGATGAACGGGCGCGAGGTCTTCAAGTTCGCGACGCGCGTGCTCGTCGACTCGGCTCGGGCGGTGCTCGACCGCTGCGGTGCGTCGATCGACGACGTCGACGTCTACGTGCCGCACCAGGCGAACGTCCGCATCATCGATCACGCAACCAAGAAGCTCGGGATCCCGTCGGATCGGGTTGTGATCAACGTCGACCGTTACGGCAATACTTCCTCCGGCTCGATTCCGCTCGCGCTGGCCGACGCGCAGGCGGAAGGAAGGCTTCGACCCGGGAAGCTCGTACTGATGACGGGAATGGGCGCCGGGCTGACGTGGGGCAGCGCCCTCATGCGGTGGACGAAAGAGAGTGACGGATGACGAAGATCGCGTTCTGCTTCCCGGGCCAGGGCTCGTTCGAGGCGGGGATGGGCCGTGACTTCGCGGCGGCCGTACCGGCATCGAGGGAGGTGTTCGAGCGCGGGAGCGAGGCGAGCGGCCTCGATCTCGAGCGGCTCTGCTTCCACGCCGAGCCCGAGGAGCTGCTCGACACGGCTGTCCAGCAGCCGGCCCTCGTCGCGACCTCGCTCGCGGTGCTCGCCGCCCTGCGCGAGCACGGCATCGAGGCCGACTTCGTCATCGGCCATTCGGTGGGCGAGTTCGCCGCGCTCGCGGCGGCCCAGGCGATGACGGTCGACGAGGCGATCGCGCTCGTGCGCGAGCGCGGGCTCGCAATGGCCGAGGCGGCTGCCCAGCACCCCGGCTCGATGGCGGCGATCCTGGGGCTCGCCGACGAGGTCGTCGAGGGCCTGTGCAAGCGGATTCTCGGCGTCTGGCCGGCGAACTACAACTGCCCGGGCCAGATCGTCGTCTCGGGCGAGAACCGGGCCGTGGACGAGTGCATCGAGCAGGCGCAGGACCACGGAGCCCGCCGAGCCGTGAAGCTCAAGGTTTCGGGTGCCTTCCACTCGCCGCTCGTCGCGCGTGCCGCCGACCGCCTGCGCCCGGCGATCGACCGCGTCAAGTTTCAGGAGCCGGTCGCGCCGTTCATGTCGACGGTGACTGCCCGCGTCGAGTCGGCGCACCGGATGGGGGCGCTGCTCGTCGACCAGCTCACGGCGCCGGTCCGCTTCACGCAGTCGGCGACCGAGCTGATGCGGGAAGGCGTGCGCACCTTCGTCGAGGTCGGCCCGGGGAACGTCCTCTCGGGGCTCGTGAAGCGGATCGACCGGAGCGTCAAGGCGGTCTCGGTCAACAGTGTCGAGGCGCTCGAGCGGCTCCCGGAGCTTCTGTCGGAACACGCGTGAGCTTCTGCTCGCTCGAAGGGCGACGTGCGCTCGTCACCGGCGCGTCGAAGGGGATCGGGCGCGCGATCGCCGAGGAGCTCGCGCGCGCGGGCGCCGAGGTGGTCGTCGGCTACCGCACCGGCGCCGAGGAGGCCGAAGCGCTTGCGCAGGAGATCGAAGGGCGCGCCGTCCGGGCGGACGTGTCGACCGCCGACGAGGCGGCACGCCTCGTCGAGGAGGCGGGCGACCTCGACATCCTCGTCAACAACGCCGGCCTCACGCGCGACGGGCTGCTCGCGCGCATGTCCGACGAGGACTGGCGCACGGTGATCGAGACGAACCTCTCCTCCGTCTTCTACACGTGCCGCGCGGTCTGCCGGCCGATGATGAAGCGGCGCGCGGGGTCTGTCGTCAACGTCTCCTCGATCGTCGGCGTCCACGGCAACTGGGGGCAGACGAACTACGCGGCGTCGAAGGCGGGCATCATCGGCTTCACGAAGTCGCTCGCGCGCGAGCTCGGCAGCCGCGGCGTCCGCGCCAACGTCGTCGCTCCCGGATACGTCCGCACCCGGCTGACCGACGTGCTTCCCGAGGAGGCGACGGCGGCGATGCTCGAGAACACGCCGCTCGGGCGGCTCGGCGAACCGGCCGACGTCGCGGGCGCGGTACGCTTCCTCTGCTCCGACGAGGCCTCCTTCATCACCGGTGAGGTGCTGCTCGTCGACGGCGGACTGGGAATGTAGTGAGCGAAAACGGGGGATCACTCAACGGGCGCAGGCGCGTCGTCATCACCGGCCTGGGTGCGGTGTCGCCGCTCGGCCTGAGCGCCGAGGAGTCGTGGTCGAATCTCGTCGCCGGCGAGTCGGGCGCGGGCGAGATCACGCATTTCGACCACTCCGACTATCCGGTCCACTTCGCGTGCGAGGTGAAGGACTTCGACCCGACGCAGTGGATCGACCGCAAGGCGGCCCGGCGGATGGATCGCTTCACGCACCTGATCCTCGCCGCGGCGCGGCAGGCGGAGGACGACTCGGGGCTCGAGATCGCGAAGGAGGCCGAACGGATCGGCGCAGCGATCGCGACCGGCATCGGCGGCCTGCAGTCGTTCCAGGAGTGCTACGACACGCTCGCCCGTCGGGGGCCCGATCGCGTCAACCCGTTCTCGATTCCCGCGATCATCCCGAACCTCGGCGCCGGCTGGGTCTCGATCGAGCTCGGCACGCGCGGCCCTCTGCTCTCGGAGTGCACCGCCTGCGCCGCCTCGAACATGGCGATCGGAGACGGCATGGACGCGATCCGGCTCGGGCGCGCGGACGTCATGCTCTGCGGCGGGACGGAGGCGGCGGTCTGCAAGGTCGGCATCGCCGGGTTCGGCGCGATGCGCGCGCTCTCGCGGCGGAACGACGATCCGAAGCGGGCGTCGCGGCCGTTCGACGCCGGGCGCGACGGCTTCGTGATGGGCGAGGCGGGTGCCGTCCTCGTCCTCGAGGAGCTCGAGCACGCGAGGGCCCGCGGGGCGAAGGTCTATGCGGAGGTCTCGGGCTACGGGCTCTCGTCCGACGCGAAGCACATCACCGAGCCCGACCCGACCGGTCCGGTGACCGCGTTCGAGATGGCGCTCGCCGACGCGGGCGTCGCCAACGGCGAGATCGACTACATCAACGCGCACGCGACCTCGACGCCGATCGGGGACGCGTCCGAGACGCAGATGCTCAAGTACGCCCTCGGCGAGGAGAACGCGTACAAGACGCCGGTTTCCGGGACGAAGGGCGCGACCGGCCATTGCCTCGGCGCCGCCGGCGCGATCGAGGCGATGTTCACGGTGCTCGCGGTGCGCGACGGGAAGCTGCCTCCGACGATCAACTACGAGGTCGAGGATCCGGCCTGCGACCTCGACTACGTGCCGAACGAGGCGCGCGACGCCGACGTGAAGGTGGCCGTGTCGAACAGCTTCGGCTTCGGCGGCCACAACGCGTGCGTCGTCTTCCGCCGCTTCGAAGGGTAGGCCGCCCCGCCGGTAGCCTCCGGAGTCGTGGACCGCTGGGCCACCTTCGACTGTTACGGCACGCTGATCGACTGGAACGCCGGGATCGGACGCGAGCTCGAGCGGTTGTTCGGCGCCGACCGGGCCGGCCCGTTGCTCCACGCGTACCACGAGCTCGAGCCGCAGATCCAGCGCGACGACCCGGGCAGGAGCTACCGCGACGTGATGACGGCAGCGCTCGCCCGCCTCGGCGCTCCCGCGGCGGAGCACGACGCGCTCGCCCGCTCGCTGCCCGACTGGCCGCCCTTTCCCGAGGTGCCGGCGGAGCTCGAGGCGGCGCGCGCCCGTGGGTGGCGCCTCGCCGTGCTCTCCAACACCGACCGCGACCTGATCGACGCGTCGCTCGCGCGTATCGGAGTCCCCTTCGACCTTACGGTCGTCGCCTCGGAGATCGGCTCGTACAAGCCGGCGCCCGGGCACTGGCAAGAGTTCTTCGCCCGTAGCGGCGCCGACCGGGCGGGGCACGTCCACGTCGCCGCGAGCCTCTTCCACGATGTCGCGCCCGCGACGTCGCTCGGCCTGAGGACGGTGTGGGTGAACCGGCTCGGCGAGGAGCCCGAGCCGCAGCCCGACGTCGAGCTGCGCTCGCTCCACGGCCTCGCCGACGCCCTCGACTCTCTCGTCCCGTGAACGTGCGGGCGATCAGAGAGGACGATCTGCCCGCGATCGCGGCCTTTCTCGCCGACGACGAGGAGCGCCTGCTCGGCCGACCGTCGCGCATCGGAGTCGGGGACGTGCGCGCGTGGATCGATCCGAAGTCCTTCGCCGACCGCAGCTGGCTCTTCGAGGACGCGCCGGGCCGGATCGTCGCGCTCGGCTGGGCGGAAGTGCACGGCGAGGTCGGAATCGCGATCGGTGCCGTCCACCGCGACGCCACGGGTCGCGGTCTCGGCTCGCAGCTCGTGGACCGCTCCGAGTCGGGACTGCGGGAGGACGGCGTCGGCCGAATCCACCAGATCGTCCTCGCCGCGGACCCGGGTGCGCCCGAGCTCCTCGACGCGCGCGGCTATCGCGAGGTGCGCCGCTTCTGGGAGATGACGATCGAGCTCGGCGACGAGGCGCCCGTGGTGCCGTCGTTGCCCGGGGGGATGCGGATCGAGACCTTCGACGAGCGTGACGCTCGGCCGTTCCACGACGCGCTCGAGGAGGCCTTCCGGGATCACTGGGAGCACGTCTCGCAGCCGTTCGAAGAGTGGTGGAACGAGAAACGCTCGGCGCAGGACTACTCGCCCGACCTCTGGTTCCTCGTCCGTGACGGCGACGAGATCGCAGCGGTGGCGCGCAACGACCCGAACCGGAGCGGGGGCGGTTGGATCGGCGCGCTCGGCGTGCGTCGGCGCTGGCGTGGCCGTGGGCTGGCGCGCGCGCTCCTCGTGCACAGCTTCCGCGAGTTCCACGAGCGCGGCAAGCGGCGCGTCGGTCTCGGCGTCGACGCCGAGAACCCGACGGGCGCGACGAGGCTCTACGAGAGCGTCGGCATGCACGTCGAGCTCGAGCAGGTCGTCTGGGAGAAGGCGGTCGCGTGAGCCTCCTGCGCGCCCGCTGCCCCAGCTGCCGGACGCTCACCGCGGTGGCCGTCGACGGGGAGTACGAGTGCCACTCCTGCGGGCGCACCTTCGCGGCTGGGCTCGTGCGTGTCCCGCGCGCCTGGGGCGACGGCGGCGAGCCGATGGTCGAGGCCGCGGCGCTGCCGCTCGACTACCCCGAGGTGGCGGTCGTCGACGAGGAGACGCTCGCCGGGCAGACGCTCGCGGTCGCCTCCGACCTGCCGGAGCGTCCGCTCGTGCTCGGCGGTTGCTGCTGCGCCCACGTCGGCGCCGTCGAGGGGCTGGCCTCCCGGCACCCGCACCTCGGGGTGCTCTGGCTCGACGCGCACGGCGATCTCAACACGCCGGAGACGTCGCCGTCCGGCAACGAGTGGGGCATGCCGCTCCGGATGCTGGTCGACCGCGGCACCGTCGAGCCCGGGTTCGTCGCCCTCTGGGGAGCGCGGAATCTCGATCCGGCGGAGCAGGAGTTCGTCGCCGCTGTCGGTATCGGCGCCGAGCCGGGGGCCGTCCTCGATCGGGCAGACGCGGTGTACGTCGCGCTCGACGGCGACGTCCTCGATCCGGGCGAGCTCGCGGTCTTCATGCCCGAGCCGGACGGGCCGTCGCTCGCCGACCTCGAGCGGCTCCTGATCGGCGTTCGCGCGAGCGGGAAGCTCGCCGGTGCGGGCCTGACCGGGCTCGCGCCGGACCCGGGGAACGTCGAGAAGCTCGAGCGCCTCACCACCGCTCTCGGTCTGTAGGCGGTCGCAACTCCGGTCGGCGGCGCGAGGTCTAAGCTGGCGACGTGGCGAAGATCGACGTCTCGATCGAGACCAACGACGGGCCGGCCCCGGCGCCGGAACACCCGAACACCTGCCCGGGCTGCCACTCGCATTACCGCGACGACGAGCTCGAGGGCAGCCTGTGGGTGTGCGGGCAGTGCGGGCACCACTTTGCGATGCGCGCGCCCGCGCGGATCGCGTCGCTCGCCGACCCCGGCACGTTCGCCGAGGAGGCGACCGAGCTCCACTCCGACGACCCGCTCGGCTTCTTCGACCTCCGGCCCTACCCGGAGCGTCTCGCCGAGGCGGAGATGTCGACCGGGCTCTCCGACGCGATGGTGATCGGCAGCGCGGCGATCGAGGGGCGCCGCGCGATGCTCGCGGTCATGGACTTCAAGTTCATGGGCGGCTCGATGGGGAGCGTGGTCGGCGAGAAGCTGTCGCGCGCGTGCGACGCGGCTGCCGAGAACCAGGTGCCGCTCGTCGCCGTCACGAGCTCCGGCGGGGCGCGCATGCAGGAGGGGATCCTGGCGCTCATGCAGCTGCCGAAGACGGTTGCCGCGGTCGAGGACCTGCACGACGCCGGCCAGGCGATGATCTCCGTGATGACGCACCCGACGACCGGCGGTGTGCTCGCGAGCTTCGCGACGCTCGGCGACGTGCTGCTCGCCGAGCCGAACGCGCTCATGTCGTTCGCGGGGCCGCGCGTCGTCCAGGAGATCACGCGCGAGAAGCTCCCCGACGACTTCGGCCGCGCCGAGCAGAACCTCCGTTTCGGGCAGATCGACGCGATCGTGCCGCGACCCGAGCTGCGGCCGACCCTCGCCAGGCTGCTGAGGCTCTTCGATGCCCCCGAGTGAGCACGAGCTGCGGCTGCGCGAGCGGCTCGGCCGGCTGAGGAACCTCCCGCTGCTCGGCGGCGCGCGCCTCTCGGGCGAGCTCGAGCGGCTACAGCGCCAGATCGACCGGATCGGCCACGAGGCCACCGACGACGACATCTGGCGCCGCGTCGAGCTCGCGCGCCACGACGACCGGCCGTACACGCTCGACTACGTCGAGCGTCTGCTCGACGACTGGTTCGAGCTTCACGGCGACCGTGGCTCCCAGGACGACGGCGCCATGGTCGCCGGCCTCGGCAGGTTCGACGGGCGCACGATCGTCCTCGTCGGCCACCAGAAGGGACGCGACATCAAGGAGCGGGTGCGCCGGCAGTTCGGGGCGCCGAACCCCGAGGGGTACCGGAAGGCGATGCGGGCGATGGAGCTCGCCGAGCGCCACCGCTTTCCCTTCGTCTCGCTCGTCGACACGCCCGGCGCCTATCCGGGCGTCGTCGCCGAGCAGCACGGCCAGGGCGGCGCGATCGCGCGCTCGCAGTCGGTGATGGCGAGGTTGACGGTGCCGGCCGTTGCCTGCGTGATCGGTGAGGGCGGTTCCGGCGGCGCGATCGCGATCGCGCTCG
This sequence comes from Gaiellaceae bacterium, assembly GCA_035643535.1. Classification (GTDB taxonomy): domain Bacteria; phylum Actinomycetota; class Thermoleophilia; order Gaiellales; family Gaiellaceae; genus Palsa-739. Next base: position 897 of record DASQQF010000006.1, on the reverse strand, counting down.
CCGACCGGGTGCTCATGCAGGAGAACTCGATCTACTCCGTCATCTCGCCGGAGGGCTGTGCGTCGATCCTCTGGCGCGACGCCGGCCAGGCGAAGAAGGCGGCAGCCGCCTTCCGGCCCGACGCCGTCCACTGCCTCGAGCTCGGCGTGATCGACGACATCGTTCCCGAGCCGGAGGGCGGTGCGCACCTCGACCACGACGCCGCCGCGCGGCTCCTCGGCGAGGCCTTGCGCGAGGCGCTCGCCGATCTCGACGGCACCTCCGGCGAGGAGCTCCGCCGCACGCGCCGTGCCCGCTTCCGCTCGCTGGGCGTCTACGCCTAGCGCGGTAGTTTTCGACAGGTTGTTGGAGGTTTTGGCGCTGTCGGATCCGACACTGTCCACACCGTCCACAGGCTTATCCCCCGCTATGTGTGCTTCGTGTGAACAGTAGGAGTACGACTCGAGGCCGGCAAAAATGCCGGCCTCGAGCTCGACCCCCCGCTGGGTAGGAGAAGCAGGTTCGTGTGAACGATCCAGCTCTCGTCGAGGCAGGTGCCCCTGCCCTGCGCGGGCAAACATCGTTTCCATGCGCTCCGCCGAGGGGACGACCCCGGCATGGCTCCGCGGCCGATCTGGAGCGGGACGGTGTCCTTCGGGCTCGTCAGCATCCCGGTGCGGATGGTGACCGCAACCAGCTCGCACGACCTCCGCTTCCACTTCGTCGATCGCCGCGACCTGGCCCCGATCGGCTACGACAAGGTGCGGAAGGACTCGGGCGAGCACGTCCGCTCGGAGGACGTCGTCCGCGCGTTCGAGATCGAGAAGGGCCGCTTCGTCCCGCTCGAGCCCGAGGACCTCGACCGGCTCGACGTCGAGTTGACGCATTCCGTCGACATCTGCGACTTCGTCTCGCTCG
>DASQQF010000005.1:0-12013 GCA_035643535.1 Gaiellaceae bacterium | reverse complement strand
CTGAGCACGCCCCGTTGGGGAACCGGGCTCCGGGGGTACAGTCAGGCCGGATCCCACCGTGCTGAGGGCTATCGAGCAGAAGCTGGAGCGGCTCTTCGAGGGCGTGTTCGGCCGCGCGTTCCGGACGAACGTGCAGCCGGTCGAGCTCGCACGGAAGCTCGCGAAGGAGATGGACGACCACCGCTCGACGTCGGTGCGCCGCGTCTACGTCCCGAACGAATACACGGTCTTCCTCTCCCCGGGCGACCGCGAGCAGTTCGAGGGGTACGAGAACTCGCTCGTCTCGGAGCTCGAGGAGTACCTCGCCGAGCACGCGCAGCGCGAGGACTATGCGCTCCTGACGCCGCCGCGCATCCTCTTCGAGACCGACGACGACCTCGGCGTCGGCGAGTTCGGGATCGCGACGCGCATGGCCCAGCACGGGCGGCGCGGCGACGGTGCCGCGCCCGAGGACGTCGGGCCGGGCGCGACGATGATCTACAAGCCGCGCACGCAGCCGACAGAGGCGGTGTCGCTCGAGGAGATGGGCGTCGACCGCCAGGTCGCGGTCCTCCGCTGGAACGGCAGGCGGCGCGTGCTCGACCAGCGGCGCTCGGTGCTCGGCCGCTCACGCGAGGCCGACGTCCAGATCGAGGACCCGAACGTCTCGCGCCGGCACGCGGAGATCGTGCAGGAGGGCTCGTCGTACTGGCTCGTCGACCTCGGCTCGACGAACGGGACGGAGGTGGACGGCCGCCGGATCCAGCGCCTGCAGCTCGCCGACGGCTCGCGCTTCACCGTCGGCGAGACGACCGTCACCTTCTCGACCGAGCGGGAGTAGCGCATGCAGGTGCTTGCGTCCACGACCGTGGCCGAGGTCCTGCTCGCGCTGAAGATCGGCTTCCTCGTGCTCCTCTACCTCTTCGTCTGGCGCGTGATCCGGGCCGCCGGCAAGGAGCGGCAGGTGCCGCACGAGGACAGCATGATCCTCACCCCGGCCGCGGCGGCGGAGGCGGGGCTGGGCCTCGCGGCGCCGGGCGCAGCGGTGAGGCGCGCGGTGCGGCTCGTCGTCCAGCGCAGCCCGAGCCTCGGCGCGGGGGCGGAGTTCCCGGTCGACTCGGCACCGCTCACGATCGGCCGCGGCGGGCAGAACGACCTCGTGCTCGAGGGCGACGAGTTCGCCTCGGCGCGCCACGTGCGGCTCGAGGCGCGGCGCGACGGCGTCTGGGTGCAGGACCTCGAGTCGACGAACGGCACCTACGTCAACGGCGAGCGGGTGGCGGGAGCGCTGCTGCTGAGGCCGGGCGACGTCCTCCGCGTCGGCGAGACCGACCTCCGTCTCGAGGAGGATTGACGTGGCGGTGGCTTCGTACGCGGTGGCGAGCGACACCGGACGGAAGCGCCGGCGCAACGAGGACAACTACGTCGTCGCGCCGCCGCTCTTCGCCGTCGCCGACGGGATGGGGGGCGCGCAGGCGGGCGAGGTGGCGTCGAAGATCGCCGCGTCCGCGCTCGAGGGCGCCTCGCGCGGTCTCGGCGGGCGCGAGCACGTCGGCGCGCTGATCGAGGAGGCGAACCGCCGCGTCTACGACCGGGCGACGAGCGACCCGTCCGCGTCGGGCATGGGCACGACGATGACGGTCGCGCTCGTCGAGGGCACGACGGTCGTGATCGGACACGTCGGCGACTCTCGCGCGTACCTCCTGCGTGGAGAGCGGATGGAGCAGCTGACCGAGGACCACTCACTCGTGAACGAGCTGGTCAAGAGCGGCAAGCTCTCGGCGGAGGAGGCGCACGGGCACCCGCAGCGGAGCGTGATCACCCGTGCGGTGGGCACCGACCCGGTGGTCGACGTCGACGTCTTCCCGATCGACGCGGAGGAGGGCGACCTCTTCCTCCTCTGTTCCGACGGGCTGACCGACATGGTCGACGACGAGGAGATCCTCGACCTGCTGCACCGCCACCGGAACGACCTCGACCGTGCCGTCCGCTCGCTCGTGTCGGCGGCGAACCGCGGCGGCGGCGAGGACAACATCACCGTCGTCGCCTTCCGGATCTCGGGCGAGAGCAGCGAGGACACGATGCGGATGCCGGCGGTCGAGCCCGACGAGCAGACGCGGGAGGCGCCGCTGCCCGAGCCGGCGATCGACACGATGGTGATCCCGCCCGAGCGGATCGAGGCGGAGCTGCTCGATCCGGGAGCCGCGGCCGCCCGTGCGAGGGCGCGGGACGTGCCGCCGGGGATGCAGCAGCGGGTCCGGCTCGTCCTCACGATGCTCGTCCTGCTGGCGCTGGCCGGCGCCCTGCTGGCGTGGGGGCTGTTGCGCTGAGCCTTCGGAACCGGGAGCTGGTCGCGCTCCTCGCGGTCGGAGTCCTGACCGCCGTCGGCTTCGCGAGCGTCTACATCGCGCTCAAGTCGCAGGTCTCGACCGGCTCGCTCGGCTACGCGGTCTTCTTCTTCGCCCTCTACCTCGTCGCGCACGTCGTCGCGCGCTTCACGGTGCCGCTCGCCGACCCGTACCTCCTGCCGATCGCGGCGCTCCTGACGGCGATCGGCCTGACCGAGATCTACCGGCTCGGCCCCCGGGACGCCTTCCGTCAGGGGCTCTGGATCGTGATCGGGGTCGGCGTCTTCGCCGCCACGCTCCTCTGGCTGCGTCACGACTACCGGGTCCTCGAGCGGTACAAGTACGTGTTCGGCGTCACGGCCATCTGCCTGCTCTTCCTGCCGCTCGCGCCCGGGATCGGAGAGTCGATCAACGGCTCCCGCCTCTGGATCCACTTCGGCTCGCTCCAGTTCCAGCCGGGCGAGCTCGGCAAGATCGCGCTCATCGTCTTCCTCGCGGCGTACCTGCGCGAGAAGCGGGAGGTGCTCGCGCAGGGGCGCTTGAAGGACTGGGGGCCGCTGCTCGCGATCTGGGGCGGCGCGATGCTCGTCCTCTTCGCCACCGACGACCTCGGCAGCGCGCTCCTCTACTACGGGATCTTCCTCGCCATGCTCTACGTCGCGACCGCGCGGATCGCCTTCGTCGCAGGCGCGCTCGGGCTCTTCCTCGTCGGCTCGTACGGGGTCGCGCGTCTCACCCCGCACGTCGACGAGCGGATCCAGAACTGGCTGCACCCGTGGACGACGACGAAGATCTTCTGCCCCTTCAACGGCCAGATGGAGTTCCGGCAGGACTGCCAGAGCTATCAGGAGGTGCAGTCCCTCTACTCGATCGCGCACGGCGGATTCGGCGGCACCGGCCTCGGGCGCGGCATCGTCACGACCCCCGGCGGCGGGCAGGTCGTCCCCGACTTCAACACCGACTTCATCTACTCGGCACTCGCCCAGGAGCTCGGGCTGATCGGCGCCGCCGCGCTGCTGCTGCTCTACATGGGATTCGTCCTGCGCGGCTTCCGGATCGCGCTCTCGTCGAGCGACGGCTTCTCGAAGCTGCTCGCCGCCGGGCTGAGCTTCGGCTTCGCCTTCCAGACCTTCGTGATCGTCGGCGGCATCACGCGCGTGATCCCGCTGACCGGCATCACGCTCCCGTTCGTCTCGTACGGCGGCTCGAGCATCCTCTCGAACTTCCTGCTCGTCGCGGGGCTCCTGCTCGTCTCGCACCGCGCCAACAGAGAGAAGGCGAGGGCGTGAACAAGCAGCTCCTCCGCCTCTCGATGCTCTCGATGGTGCTGCTCGCGATCCTGATCGGCGCGACGACCTACTGGCAGTCGTGGGCGGGAGCCGACCTCGCCAACCGGCAGGACAACCAGGTGGCGCAGGTAGCGCAGCTCTCGGTCGACCGCGGAAAGATCCTCGCCGCCAACGGACAGGTCCTCGCCTCCAGCCGCCCCCACCGCCAGCACGGCCTGACGATCTACACGCGCCACTACCCGTCGAACGGCCTCTTCTCGCAGGTGGTCGGCTACTCGACGACCGCCGGCACGCAGGTCGGGCTCGAGCAGTCGCTGAACGACTACCTGACCGGGGCGAACACGAACCTCAGCAACACCCTCCAGCAGGAGCTCGACAAGCTCGGCGGCCAGACGGTGCACGGGGACAACGTCACCCTCAGCCTCCGCCCCGCCCTGCAGGCGCTGGCGATGCACGAGCTCGCCGGCCGCTGCGGAGCCGTCGTCGCCATGAACCCGAAGACGGGCGCGGTCTACGCGATGGCCTCGTCCCCCACCTACGACCAGAACCTGATCGAGCAGCCGAACGGCTACGCGAAGATCCTCAAGATCAAGGGCGCCTGCGGCGACGCCTCCGCGCTCGTGAACAACGCGACGGCCGGCCTCTACACGCCCGGCTCGGACTTCAAGCTCGTCACGCTCTCGGCAGCGCTCCAGAGCGGCAAGTTCACGCCGAGCTCGACGTTCTACGACCCCGGCTACTGCGTCGAGTACGGGCAGCGCGTCTACAACTCGAGCTCGCCCGACTCCCCGAACCTCCACGAGACGTTCGGGAACGTCACGCTCAGCCAGGGTCTCGAGAACTCGATCAACTCCGTCTTCTGCCACGTCGGGATGACGCTCGGCGCGGGACCGATCCTCGACTACGCGAAGCGCTACGGCTTCTACTCGCTGCCGCCGCTCGACCTGCCGCCGAGCGGCAGCCAGGCGAGCGGCCTCTACAGGTACGTCAAGCGCTGCCGCTGCTACCGGCTCTGGTGGCCGAAGAACATGGCCAACGTCGACGCCGGCCGGCTCGCCTTCGGGCAGTTCGACATGCTCGCGACACCGCTCCAGATGGCGATGGTCGTGTCGACGATCGCCAACGGCGGCATCGAGCCGCGGCCCTACCTCGTCCAGCGGATCGAGGCGCACGACGGCTCGACGGTCTCCTCCACGAAACCGCAGATGCTCGGCCGCGTGCTCACGCCGACGACCGCGCACGAGATCAACCAGATGATGCAGCTCGTCGTGCAGGGCGGCACCGGCACGGCCGCGCAGATCCCGGGCGTCGAGGTCGCCGGCAAGACCGGCACGGCCGAGACGAACGTCCCGAACTACTACAACGCCTGGTTCGTCTGCTTCGCGCCGGCGAACGATCCGAAGGTGGCGGTCGCCGTGGTCGTCGAGAAGCAGCTGAACGGCTTCGGCGGCTCGGTTTCCGCTCCGATCGCCAAGGCGATCCTCGAAAAGGTCCTGCACAAGTGACGATGCCTCTACGCTTCAGGGCACGATGGCCGTGAGCGAGGACTCCCTCATCGACACGCTGTTCGACGGCCGCTACCGGATCGTGCGCAAGCTCGGCGCGGGCGGGATGGCGGACGTCTACCTCGCCGAGGACCAGGAGCTCGGGCGGCGCATCGCGATCAAGATCCTGAACGACCGCCACGCGAACGACGACCAGTTCATCGAGCGCTTTCGCCGCGAGGCGAAGAACGCGGCGGCGCTCAACCACCCGAACATCGTCTCGATCTACGACCGCGGCGAGGCCGAGGACACGTACTACATCGCGATGGAGTACCTCGACGGCCGCTCGCTGAAGGAGCTGATCGTCGGGCACGGGCCGGCACCGCCGAAGGTCGCGGTCGAGTACGCGCGCCAGATCCTCTCTGCGCTCCGCTTCGCGCACCGGCACGGGATCGTCCACCGCGACATCAAGCCGCACAACGTGCTCGTCGACCGCGAGGGCCGCGTGAAGGTGACCGACTTCGGGATCGCGCGTGCCGGGACGAGCCAGATGACCGAGGCGGGCTCCATCGTCGGGACGGCGCAGTACCTCTCGCCCGAGCAGGCGCGCGGCGGCGACGTCGACCCGCGCTCCGACCTCTACTCGCTCGGCGTCGTCCTGTACGAGCTGCTCACCGGCGAGACGCCGTTCGAGGGCGACACGCCGGTGGAGATCGCGATGAAGCACCTCTCGAAGGCGCCGGAGCCGCCGTCGTCGCTCCGCCCGGGCCTGCCGCGCGAGCTCGACATGGTCGTGATGCGTGCGCTCGCGAAGGATCCCGAGGACCGCTACCAGAGCGCCGACGAGATGGAGGCCGATCTCGAGCGCGTCGTGCGCGGCGCGCCGGTGTCGGCGGTGACGGCGGAGTCGGCGACGCAGGTGATGAAGGTGCCCGCGTACGTGGGGCCGGCGTCGGCGACGATGATCGCGCCGCCGCGGCGCAGCGGGCCGCCGCTCGTGGCCGAGGAGGAATACGAGGAGCTCGAGGAGGACCGGCGGCCGCGCCGTCCGATCTGGCCGTGGCTCGTGGCGCTCGTGTTCGTGCTCGCGGCCGCGGCCGCCGGCTGGTACGTCTACCACCAGCTCGCCGGGCCGAGCCACGTGAAGGAGAGCGTCGGCTTCTACGTCAGGCTGCACAAGAACGCGGCCGAGGCGAAGATCACCGCCGACCACCTCAACCCCCACGCCGTGCCCGAGCCGAGCCAGACCGTCGCGTCCGGCCTCGTGATCCGGCAGAAGCCCGTCGGCGGCAAATCAGTCCCGAAGGGGAGCACGGTCACGATCTGGTACTCGACCGGCAAGCCGAAGGTGCAGGTGCCCACGGGGCTCGTGGGCCAGCAGGAGCAGCAGGTGGTGCAGGCGCTCAAGAACGTCGGGCTGAACCCGAAGATCGTGCCGGTCCCGGGGCCGAACAAGGGGCAGGTGACGGCGACCGACCCGAAGAGCGGGGCGACGGTCGTCAAGGGCTCCGACGTCCGCGTCAACGTGATGAGCGGGCCGGCGCCGGTGAACGTGCCGGACGTCCTCAACGACCAGCTGCCCGACGCGATCGCCGCGCTCAAGAGCGCCGGGTTCAAGTACACCATCAACTACGTCAAGAGCAACCAGCCGGCGAACCAGGTCGTCTCGCAGAGCCCGAATGCCAACACGCAGGCGCCCAAGGGCTCGACCGTGACGCTGAACGTCTCGAACGCTCCGCAGACGACCACCGTTCCCGACGAGACCGGCAAGTCGCAGGACGTGGCGACGTCCGACCTCCAGAACCTCGGCTTCAAGGTGAACGCTCAGCCGACGCCGACGAACGACGCGACGCAGGACGGCCTCGTCGTCTCGGAGAGCCCGCAGCCGGGCGCGCAGGCCCAGACCGGCTCGACCGTGACGATCTACGTCGGCCAGTACAACGGGCCGCCGACGACGACCACCACGACCACGACCGGGTGACGCGGCCGGGACGGCTCCGAGTCGCCGTCCTGGCCGGCGGCCGGTCGAGCGAGCACGAGATCTCGCTCGCCTCCGCACGCTCCGTCGTCGCCGCCCTCGACCCCGCGCGCTACGACGTCGTCGAGGTCGGCATCGGCCGAGACGGGCGCTGGGCGCTCGAGGCCGGACATGCCCCGAAGAGCCTCGTCCCGGGGTCAGACGCCCGGACGACGCTCGAGGAGCCACGTCCTGCGGAGACGCTCCCGGTGCGGGCCGAGGAGGGGACGCTCCAGGCGCTGGGCGCGGTCGACGTCGTCCTGCCGATCCTCCACGGGCCCTTCGGCGAGGACGGGACGGTGCAGGGGCTGCTCGAGCTCGCGGGCGTGCCGTACGTCGGTGCGGGCGTGACCGCGTCTGCCCTCGCCATGGACAAGGACCTGTTCAAGAAGGTGATGCGCGACAGCGGCATCCCCGTCGCTGCCCATCACGCGATCCGGTGCGGCGACGAGATCGACAACCCGTTCGGCTATCCGGTCTTCGTCAAGCCGGCTCGGCTCGGCTCCTCCGTCGGGATCGCGAAGGTGCACGACGAGACCGAGCTCGCGCCCGCGGTCGAGCTCGCCTTCCGGCACGACGAGAAGGTGCTCGTCGAGGAGTTCGTCGCCGGCACCGAGGTCGAGGTCGGCGTGCTCGGCAACCGCGTACCGCCGCCGGTCGCCTCCCTCCCCGGCCGGATCGAAACGCTCGAGCACGAGTGGTACGACTACGCGTCGAAGTACGACGAGGGCGGGATGGAGCTGATCGTCCCGCCCGAGAACCTGCCGGCCGCGACGATCGAGCTGCTGCAGCAGCGCGCGGTCGACTCCTTCGTCGCCTGCGAGTGCGAGGGGCTCGCGCGCGTCGACTTCTTCGTCCGGGAGAGCGACGGCGAGGTCGTCCTCAACGAGCTCAACACCATGCCGGGCTTCACTTCGACGAGTGTCTGGGCGCGGCTCTTCGAAGCGTCGGGGATCGGCTACGCCGAAGCGCTCGACCGTCTCGTCGAGCTCGCGCTCGAGCGGCACGAGCGGCGCTCGCGCCTGCAGTACTAGCGGGTCGCCGTCACCTCCGAGATCTGGGCCGTGCGCTGCGGGCCGAGGCGGGTCAGCCACACCACCCAGTAGCGGCCGCTCTTGCCGTGCAGCGTGAACGTCGTGCGGGCTCCCACCGTCTTCGTGGACGAGTCGACGGCGAACGGGCCCTGTTCGGAGGCCCCCACCTCGACCCGTGCGACGAAGCCGGAGCCGGCCGGGGTCGTGGTCACCGTCAGCCGCGCGAGCTCGACCGTGCTGCCGGCGTCGAGGACGAGCCCGAGGCCGTCCTTGAGGTTCCCCCAGTCCTGCGTCGCGTAGTGCTCCGTCGCCCAGTACGTGGCAGCGCTGCCGTCGGTGGCCCTGGGCGCCGTGTCGCTCAGCTCGCCGCCGTCTCCCTGCGGGTCGTAGTCGCCGACGCCCCGCAGCGCGACGGCACCGCCGGCAGCCGGCGGGCCGTTGCCGGTGCCGGCGTTCCGGTGACCGGAACCGCCGAGCAGGACGACGCCCGCGAAAGCAGCGGCCGCGACCGCGAGGGCGGCGAGGAGATACGCGAGCGGGCGCCACCTCCTTCGACGGCGCGGATGCGCCACCGCCGGTGGCGCATCCGCCACGGGCCGCGACGCGGTGTCCTCCTCCTCGAGCTCGGCGAGGCAGGCGCGCAGCTCCGCTGCGAAGTCGGCCATCGAGGGAAAGCGCCGCCGCGGCTCCTTCTCGAGCGCGCGCGCGACGGCGGCTGCCAGCCGCGGCGAGACGTCGCGGCGCACGGCCCGGAGATCCGGCGGCTGCTCGTTGATGTGCCGCAGCGCGACCGTGACGAAGTTGTCGCCCGGAAACGGAACCTCGCCGGCCAGCAGCTCCCAGAGCACGATGCCGAGCGAGTAGACGTCGGTCGCCGGCGACACGCCTCTCCCGCCGGCCTGCTCGGGTGAGAGATAGTTGCTCGTCCCGAGCACGGTGCCGGTCTGCGTCATGCCGTGGTCGACGTCGAGTGAGCGTGCGATCCCGAAATCGGTCACCTTCACCTCGCCCTCGCCGCTGAGCAGGACGTTCTGCGGCTTCACGTCGCGATGGACGAGCCCGTTCTCGTGCGCGAACGCAAGCCCGTCGGCGACGGCGAGCCCGAGCTCGAGCGCGCGGCGAAGGGGCAGGCGCCCGGCGCGGACGACGAGCTCCTTGAGGTTCTCGCCGTCGACGTACTCGAAGACGATGAACTGGCGGCCCTCGTCCTCGCCGCGGTCGATCACGGTGACGATGTTCGGGTGCGAGAGCTGGGCGACCGCCCGCGCCTCCCGCCGGAACCGCTCGACCTGCTCGTCGTCGCCGGCGTAGCGCTGGTGGAGGAGCTTGATCGCGACGCGCCGGTCGAGCTGGCGGTCGTGGGCCCGGAAGACGCTCGACATGCCGCCGCTGCCGACGAGCTCCTCGAGCTCGTAACGGCCGGCGATCAGGTCGCCGCTGACAGGCGCGTGCGCCACGGCACGGATCGAGGAGGCGGATCCCGCCACACCGCTAGAACGCTGCGGTGGCCGCGCCGGCTACGCCAGCACCGCCTCCAACGCCTCCTCCCAGGCGTCGAGCGCCTCTTCGAGCTCGGAGTCGGCGATCACGAGCGGGCAGAGGACGCGGTTGCAGTTCGAGTGGATGCCGGCCTTGAGCAGGAGCAGGCCGCGCGCAGCCGCCTCCTCCGCGACGCGTGTCGCGATCTCCGGCGCCGGCTCCTTCGTCCCGCGGTCGCGCACGTACTCGACGGCGAGCATGGCGCCGAGGCCCCGCACGTCGCCGATCGCCTCGAAGCGGTCCTGCCACGAGAGCATCCGTGCGCGTGCAGTCTCGCCGATGCGCTGCGCCCGCTCGACGAGGCCCTCGTCCTCGAAGACGTCGAGCACCGCGACCGCGGCCGCCAGCGCGACGGGGTTCCCGACGTACGTGCCGCCGACCGCCGAGTCCCAGAGCGAGTCCATGATCTCGGCCTTGCCGACGACGCCGGAGAGCGGCAGCCCGGCGGCCATCGACTTCGCGACCGTCATCAGGTCCGGCTCGACCCCGTAGTGCTCGATCGCGAACATCCGGCCCGTGCGGCCGAAGCCGGTCTGCACCTCGTCGACGACGAGCAGGATCCCCTCCCGGTCGCAGATCGCCCGCAGGCCGCGGATGAACTCCTGCGGTGCCGGGATGAAGCCGCCCTCGCCCTGCACCGGCTCGATGACGACCGCGGCGACGGTCTCGGCCGCCACCTGCGTCGAGAGCGCCCGCTCGAGCGCCTCCAGCGCGTCGCCCGCCGTGATGCCGCGGTACTCGTCCGGGAACGGGACGCGGTACACCTCCGGAGCGAACGGCCCCAGCCCCGCCTTGTACGGGTGCGTCTTCGAGGTGAGCGTGAGCGACAGGAGCGTCCGGCCGTGGAACGCGCCCTCGAAGCCGATCACGGCCGACCGGCCGGTGTAGCCGCGGGCGAACTTGACCGCGTTCTCCACCGCCTCGGTGCCGGCGTTGAAGAAGGCGGCCTTCGCCGGGCCTGCGAACGGCGCGATCGCCGTCAGCCGCTCCGCGTAACGCACGTACACCTCGTACGGGACGATCGTGAAGTCGGTGTGGAAGAAGCGCTCGGCCTGCTCCTGCACCGCGGCGACGACACGCGGGTGGGCATGGCCGACGTTGAGGCAGCCGACGCCGCCGGTGAAGTCGACGTACGTGTTGCCGTCGACGTCGGTCACCGTCGCGCCGTGTCCCGCGTCGATCACGATCGGCAGGTAGAGCCCGAGCGGCTCCGCGACGACCCGCTCCTTCCGCTCCACGATCTCGCGGGAGCGGGGCCCGGGGATGTCCGTCGTCAGCTGGATCGCACGGGTAACGGCCACGCGCCCCACGATATCCGCTCCGGCCGACGCCGTATCCGGAAGAACCCCCACCGTACAATCGCGGCCATGGTGCTTTCGGACGCCACGATCGCCCGCCTGCTCGCCGAGGGTCGGATCGAGATCGAGCCGTACGACGAGTCGCTCCTGCAGCCGTCGAGCGTCGACGTCCGGGTCGACCGGCTCTTCCGCGTCTTCCACAACAACCGCTATCCGTTCATCGACGTGAAGGAGGAGCAGTCGGAGCTCACCGAGCTCGTCGAGGTCGACGACGACCACCCGTTCGTGCTCCACCCGGGCGAGTTCGTGCTCGGTTCGACACTCGAGCGCATCCGGCTCCCCGACGATCTCGTCGCGAGGCTCGAGGGCAAGAGCTCGCTCGGCCGCCTGGGGCTCCTCATCCATTCGACCGCCGGCTTCATCGACCCCGGCTGGGACGGTCACGTCACGCTCGAGCTCTCCAACGTCGCGAACCTGCCGATCACGATCTACCCCGCCATGAAGATCGGGCAGATCTCCTTCATGCAGATGACCGAGCCCGCCGCGACGCCGTACGGCGCCGGCTCGCTCGGCTCCAAGTACAAGGGGCAGCGCGGGCCGACGGCGAGCCGCTACTGGCAGAACTTCGGCCGATGATCCTCGTCACCGGCGCCACGGGCTTCATCGGGCCCCACGTCGTGCACGAGCTGCGCGCGCAGGAGCTGCCGGTGCGCGCGCTCGTCCGCGACCCGGCGCGCGCGTCGCGACTCACGGCGTGGGGCGCCGAGCTGGCGACGGGCGACGTGACCGACCCGGCCTCGCTGGCCGCGGCCTGCGCGGGCGCCGACGCCGTCGTCCATCTCGTGGCGATCATCCGCGGGCGTCCGCAGGACTTCGAGCGCGTGATGGCCGAGGGGACGCGCAACGTCGTGGCCGCGGCGCAGGCGGCGGGCGTCCGGCGCTTCGTGCTCGCGAGCGCGCTCGGTCTCGACGAGCGGACGAAGGACGCGGTGCCGTACTACGCGGCGAAGTGGGAGATGGAGCGC
>DASQQF010000004.1:0-2732 GCA_035643535.1 Gaiellaceae bacterium | reverse complement strand
CATGCCCCACTCGTGCGCGGCCTCACCGTTTCCAAACGATTGTTTCCGCCGGTCGGCTTCGGTGATGGCTTGATCATGCAGAGAGGAAAAGGCGGTCGCCGCGGGCTCTGGCTGATCCTGCTCGCTCTCCTGGGCCTGGTCGTGGCGGCATACGCCTTCGGCGGCAGGAGCAGGCAGCCGACGACGAAGAACGTCGACCTCTCGACGCTCATCCGGCGCGTCCACACGAAGCCGGGAACGATCCAGCGCGTCGTCTTCCACCCGTCGAACCAGCGCATCCAGGCGACGCTGGACTCCGGCCTCCAGCTCGACGCGAACTACCCGACCTCGCAGGCCGAGATCCAGTTCCAGCAGCTCCTGCAGAAGCAGGGAGTCGACTTCGCGTCGACTCCGCCGTCGAGCGGCTCGAGCTGGGTCGCCCTCGCCGCCTCGTGGCTCGTGCCGCTGCTTCTGATCGGCGCGCTCTGGTGGTTCCTGATGCGCCGGATGCGCGGCCAGGGGGGTGGCGCGGGCGGCGGGCTGCTCGGATTCGGGAAGAGCCGCGCGAAGCGGATCAGCCCGTCGATGCCGAAGACGAGCTACCGAGACGTCGCCGGCGCCGACGAGGCCGTGAGCGAGCTGAAGGAGATCAAGGAGTTCCTCGCCTCGCCACGGCGGTTCCGCGCGCTCGGTGCCCAGATTCCGAAGGGCGTGCTCCTCCACGGCCCGCCCGGCACGGGGAAGACGCTCCTCGCCCGGGCGACGGCCGGCGAGGCGGGCGTCCCGTTCTTCTCGATCTCCGGCTCCGACTTCGTCGAGATGTTCGTCGGCGTCGGCGCCTCCCGCGTGCGCGATCTCTTCGAGCAGGCGAAGCGGGAGGCGCCTGCGATCGTCTTCATCGACGAGCTCGACGCGGTCGGCCGTCACCGCGGCGCCGGTCTCGGCGGCGGCCACGACGAGCGCGAGCACACGCTCAACCAGCTGCTCGTCGCGATGGACGGCTTCGATCAGCGCACCGACATCATCGTGATCGCAGCGACGAACCGTCCCGACGTCCTCGACCCGGCGCTGCTGCGCCCCGGCCGCTTCGACCGGCAGATCCCCGTCGACCCGCCCGACCGCCGCGCGCGCCGCCAGATCCTCGAGGTGCACGCACGGGGCAAGCCGCTCTCGGCGCACGTCGACCTCGACCGCCTCGCCGCGGCGACGCCCGGATTCACCGGAGCCGATCTGGCGAACCTCCTCAACGAGGCGGCGCTGCTCGCCGGCCGCCGAGGCCTCGACACGGTCGGCCAGGAGGAGCTCGAGGAGGCGACGCTGCGGGTGGTCGCCGGGCCCGAGAAGCGGACGCGGGTCCTCAGCGGGAGCGAGCGCAGGGTCTCGGCGTACCACGAGGCGGGGCACGCGGTCGTGGGCGAACTCCTCGAGCACGCCGACAAGCCGCAGAAGATCTCGATCATCGGCCGGGCTCGCGCGCTCGGGTTCACGCTCTCCCTGCCCGAGGAGGACCGGCTCCTCGCCGTCCGCAAGGAGCTCATGGACGGCCTCGCGATGTCCCTCGGCGGCCGCACCGCCGAGGAGCTGATCTTCGGCGACATCAGCACCGGCGCGATGAACGACCTCGAGAAGGTGACGGACACGGCGACGGCGATGGTGACGCGCTACGGGATGAGCGATCTCGTCGGCCCGCTCGTGGTCGCTCCCCCCGAGCAGCAGCCGTTCCTCGGCCGCCAGCTCGCCGCCGGCGACGGCCATTCCGAGGAGCTCCAGCGGCGCATCGACCGCGAGGTGCGGCGGATCGTCGAGGAGGCGCACACCTCGGCACGCCGGGTCCTCGACGCTCACACAGGCGCGCTAGACCGCGTGGCGCAGGCGCTGATGGAGCACGAGACGCTCGACCGGGAGGAGTTCGAGCGCGTGATGGCCGGCGACACGGAGCTGCCCGTCGCGCGCGACGGCGGCCCCCCGAAAGGGACCGTGGCGCAGCGGGAGCCCGAGCCGACGCGTCCGGCGCCCGCGCCCGAGGGCTAGAGCGGGATGTTGCCGTGCTTGCGGCGAGGCCGCGGCTCGGCCTTCGTCAGCGCCGTCTCGAGCGCGTCGATCAGGACCGGCCGTGTGCGGCGCGGCTCGATCACGTCGTCGACGTAGCCGCGCTCGGCCGCGCTGTACGGGTTGGCGAACTTCTCCTTGTAGTCCGCGATCAGCTCGGCACGGCGCGCCTCCGGGTCGCCGGCCCCCTCGAGCTCGTGCCGGAAGACGATGTTCACGGCCCCCTCCGGCCCCATCACGGCGACCTCCGCGGTCGGCCAGGCGAAGTTGAAGTCGGCGCGGATGTGCTTCGAGCTCATCACGTCGTACGCGCCGCCGTACGCCTTGCGGGTGATCACGGTCAGCTTCGGCACCGTCGCCTCGCAGTACGCGTAGAGGAGCTTGGCGCCGTGACGGATGATCCCTCCCCACTCCTGCGCCGTGCCCGGCAGGAAGCCGGGCACGTCGACGAACGTGAGCAGCGGGACGTTGAACGCGTCGCACGTGCGGACGAAGCGTGCGGCCTTGTTCGACGCGTCGATGTCGAGGACGCCGGCGAGCGAGCGCGGCTGGTTGCCGACGACGCCGACCGGATGGCCGCCCAGCCGCGCGAATCCCGTCACGACGTTCTCCGCCCAGCGCTCGCTCACCTCGAGGAACTCGCCGTCGTCGACGACGCGCCGGATCACCTCGTGCATGTCGTACGGGCGGTTCGGGTTGTCGGG
>DASQQF010000003.1:0-7664 GCA_035643535.1 Gaiellaceae bacterium | reverse complement strand
TAAAGAATCCGGCTGTCCTCTAGCGTCATATGGGTGATGCTGGAGGAGCTCGAGGCGCTCTACAGGGAGCGGCTGCCGGAGTACAGGCGAGCCGCGATCGCGATTGCCGGCGATGAGGAGTCGGGCCGCGACGCTGTACAGGAGGCGTTTGCCAAGGCGATTCGCAAGCGGAGGCGGTTTCGCGGCGAGGGGCAGCTCGAAGCGTGGCTGTTGCGGATCGTCGTCAACGCGGCTCGCGATGCGCGGCGGCGACGGGTTCGGCAGGTCGAACTGCGGGAGCCGATCGCGACCCGAGCCGAGGATCTCGGACTCCCGTTAGGGGTCCTGACGGAGCGGCAGCGCGAGGTGCTGTTCCTCCACTACTACGCGGATCTCGACTACACGACGATCGCGCAGGCGCTGGGCATCAGCTCGGGCACGGTCGGCGCGACTCTCTCCGCGGCGCGGCAGACACTGCGCGGCGCGTTGACGAAGGAGGGTTCACGACGATGACCGACTACCTGGACCATTTGCTGGACGAGCTGGTTCCGGCGGAACGGGACACCGGGAGCTGGAGCGACGTCCTCGACCGTGCCCGCCGTTCCCGCCGCCGCTACACCGCCGCCCTTGCGGTGGTCGCCGCGCTCGTGCTGGCGCCGGCCGCCTGGGCCGCGGTGAACGCCTTCGAGGGGACGCCCGCGCCGCAGGTCATCCAGCAGAACTTCTCTCCTTACAACCGGGTGGCCATCAACCCGACGACCGGTTCCATTCTCGACCTCCTTCCCGCTGCGGACGCCGGCAAGGCGCACGGCGTCCTGCAGCTGCAGACCTCCGACGGCCCGCTCGACCTCTGGGCGGCGCCCGAGACCGACGGCAGCGGGACCTGCTGGTTCGTCGGCTGGGAGGCCGACATCGGCACCGATCACGCGATCGGAACCGGCTCCTGCACGACGGGCAACGACGCGGCGATCGCCCCAGAGACCTACAACGACGCCAACCATCCGGCCTACACCGTGCTCGTCGGCTCCGTCACCGGATCGGAAACGACCCTGGACGTGACGCTCACCGACGGCAGCACCACGACACTCCCGGTCGCCGAGCATCTCTTCCTCGGCGCGCTTCCGCCCGGATCCCGACTCGCATCCATCACCGGCCGTGACGCCGCAGGCGACATCGTCGCATCCTGGACGGGGCCGTCCTCGTAGCTGTGCGCAGCCAAGGGGCGGCCTGTCGGCGAGCCGCCCCTGCAACACGGCTCGGTGTCATCGCGAAAGGCCCGCGCAGCCGAGGGAGCCAGACCCCTTCCGCCTCGTGGTCCGCGGTGCTTAGCATTCGAGAATGCTTCCCGAGGGCGTGCACCACTGGACCGCGACGCATCCCGAATGGGAAGGCCCGGTGTCGGCGTACGCGATCGACGAGGGCGAGCGGCTGATCCTCATCGACCCGATCGCCGTTCCGGACGACGTGCGCGCGCTGTTCGGCTCGCGCGAGGTGGTCACGGTGCTCACCTCCACATGGCACGAGCGCGACGCCGCATCGCTCGGCTTCCCCGTGTGGGCTCCGGCGCCCGATCGCCCCGAGGACCAGCTCGTCCCGGCGACCCGCTACGCGATCGGCGACTCGCTGTTCGGGATGGAGGCGTATCCCGGCCGCGAGGGCCAGCTCGATCTCGTGCTCTGGTGCGAGCGAATTCGCGCGGTGATCGCCGGCGACACGTTGGTCGACCTGGGAAACGGCCTCGAGATCCCCGCGGGCTGGCTGCCGGAAGGCGTCACCGTCGAGCAGGTCGCGGCCGGGCTGAGGCCGCTGCTCGACGAGCCCGTGGAGTTCGTGCTGCCGACGCACGGCGAGCCCGCCGACCGCGCCGCTCTCGAACGCGCGCTCGCCTGATCCGTGCAGGCACGACGCCGGGGTGGGCTCGGCCTGCACGAAGGAGCACTCCGCCCAGGCGACGGCGGTCTCCGCGCCCGAGCGCCTACGCTGCCGCTTGGACGAGGGCTGCCGCGAGCTCGACGGCGTCGGCTCGGGCCAGCTGCCCGTCTGCCGTGAGCGAGCGCCAGGTGCGGAAGTCGAGCACGTGCCGGAGGGCAGCGCGCAGGAGGTGCCGTCGGCGTCCGCGGCTGTTCCAGCCGGCGGTCAGTGTTGCCGCGCCTTCGGCCAGGAAGTCCTGAAGGGGAGTGATGGTGGGCTGCAGGGCGTCGACGAGGTCGAGGTCGCGGAGGACGTTCGCGAGCATCGGCTCGGATCGCTCGTAGTAGGCGTAGAGCTGGTCGAGCGCATGGGCGAGCCGTTCTTGTGGGCGCTCGATCGCACGCCAGGCGGCCGGGTCGGGTAGCGGGTTGGCGATGAGCCAGTGGGTCGAGCAGGCGCGGTAGAGCTCGGCTTCGGTCGGGAAGTGGCGGTAGACGGTGTGGCGCTGCACGCCCGCGCGCTGGGCGACGGCGCTCAGTGTGGTGCGTGCCGGCCCGACCGTTCCGTGCAGATCGACCGCTGCCTCGGTGATCCGCCGTCGCGTCTCGGCCATCTCGGCCGCCCGCTGCTTCAGCTGGTACTTGCGCTTCCCGCTCATTCCATCGTCCTTGGTTGTGCAATCAATATTGACACAGACCGCGGCCGGACTGTAGGGTGATTTCCGTCGACCGTTACTGTGCAACGAAAGGAGAGAGCGGGATGCTGACCTTCGGTACCGGCCAGCCCGAGCTGATGGAGGTCTGGCTCGACAGCGATCCGGAGCGCGAGCGGCTGCGCGTGACCTTCCCGATCAACAAGTGGGCGGGTTCCCGCGATACCGCCGTCGTCTACTTCGAAGTCGAGCCCGGCAACAGGCTCGCCCCGCACACCGACAGCGCCGAGGAGATCCTCTACCTGATCAGCGGCCAGGCCGAGGCCCAGGTCGGGGACGAGCGCGGACGGCTCGCCGCCGGCGACCTCGCCGTCATCCCCGCCATGGTCCCTCACGGTCTGGTCAACACCGGCGACGAAACGCTCAAGGTGGTCGGCTTCTTCTCGGCGGCCGAGGTCGTCTCGAGCTTCGACGAGCCGATCCAGCCGATCGGCGCCGCCGTCCTCACCCAGGGCGCACCGGCGCCCGTCTCGGCCTAGTCACTGTCCGCCTGCGCGGCGGCAGGGTCACCGACCCTTGCCGCCGCGCGTCCCACCGAGACGGCCAGCCAGTCCGGGCTCGGCATTTCCCTGCAGATACGTCCGAGCCCTCCCTTGGGCGTCAGAGCACGGATGCGACGAGCTTCAGGTCCTCGACGAAGGCGTTCATCTCGGCATGCCGTGACTCGTCGTCGCGCTGGCGGAGGATCGCGCTCGGGTGGATCGTCGCCGTCACATGCTCGGCGAGGTCCGACTCGACCCACTCGCCGCGCTGCCGCGTCACCCGGAACCGGCGCCCGAGGAGCGACTGCGCCGCCGTCGCGCCGAGGCAGACGAGCACGCGCGGCCGCACGACCGCCAGCTCCGCCTCGAGCCACGGCCTGCACGCGGCAAGCTCGCTCCAGCTCGGCTTTGCGTGGATCCGCCGCTTGCCGCGGGGCTCCCACTTGAAATGCTTGACGGCGTTCGTGACGTAGGCGGAGTCGCGGTCGATGCCCACCTGCGCGAGTGCGTCGTCGAGCACCCGTCCGGCCGGCCCGACGAACGGCTGCCCTTCGAGGTCCTCGCGGTCGCCCGGCTGCTCGCCGACGAACATCGCGAGCGAGCCCGCGCCGCCGGCCCCGAACACCGTCTGCGTCCCGTGCTCCCAGAGCGGGCAAGCGCGGCACTCGGCCGCGGCCCGGCGCAGGCTCGTCAGGGTCGGCCGCGGCGGAACGAGGTCTGCGGCGGAATCCGCCATGCCCACGGCATGCCCTCGCGGCGCCGGGGCGACGCATCCGCCGCGGCTACCCCGCCGCGAGCAGCTCGGGCTCGCCGCCGTCGAGCGTGTGCGCGAGGCGGCGGAACTGGCCCTCCTGGGCGAGCAGCTCCTCTTCGGTGCCGCGCTGGACGATCCGGCCGTGCTCGACGACGAGGATCTCGTCCGCGCGCCGGACGGTCGAGAGCCGGTGCGCGATGATGATCGAGGTGCGCCCCTTCAGCAGCCGGTCGAGGGCGCGCTCGATCAGCACCTCCGTCGGGCGGTCGATGTTCGAGGTCGCCTCGTCGAGGACGAGGATCCGCGGATCGGCGAGCAGCGCGCGCGCGATCGAGATCAGCTGGCGCTCGCCTGCCGAGAGCCCGGCTCCTCCCTCTCGCACCTCGTGCTCGAGCCCGCCCGAGAGCCGCGCCGCCACCCGGTCGACCCCCACGGCCGCGGCGGCCTGCGCGACCTCCGCGTCAGTCGCGTCCGGTTTCGCGAACCGGATGTTCGACGCGATCGTGCCGCTGAAGAGGAACGGATCCTGGAGCACGACCCCCAGCTGTCGCCGGTACGAGCGGAGCTGGACGTCGCGCACGTCGATCCCGTCGACCCGGACCGCGCCCTCGTCCGGGTCGTAGTGGCGGCCGATCAGCCGCGCCAGCGTCGACTTGCCGTGCCCCGACTCGCCGACGAGCGCGAAGCAGCCGCCCGGCGGCACCCGGAACGAGACTCCGTGCAGCACGGGCTCCTTCCCGTAGGCGAAGACGAGCGAGTCGAGGTCGAGGTCGCCGGCGAGCCGCGGCAGCGGCTTCGCGCCGGGCCGGTCGCGCACCTCCGGCTCCTCGTCGAGGATGCTCGCGATCTTCACCATCGCGGCGCCCGCCGACTGGAGCTGCCCGTACACGTCCGACAGCTCCTGCAGCGGCTGGAAGACGAGCTGCAGGAGATAGATCGCCGTGATCAGCGTCCCGATCGTGAGCGTGCCGTGCTGGTAGAGGTGCGCGCCGAAGTAGAGGACGATGCCCATCGCGAGCACGCCGAGGAACTCGATCGACGGGAAGAACGTCGAGAAGATCCTCTGCACGTAGGTCGCCTGCACCCGGTTCGCGTCGTTGAGCTCGTCGAACTCGGCCTGGAAGCGCCGCTCCCGGTTGAACGCCTGGACGATCGCCATCCCGGCGACCGACTCGGCGATCTGTGCGGTGACCGCCGCGATCCGGTTCCGCTGCTCGATGTTCGCCGCGTGCGAAACCCGCTGGAACCAGCGCGACAGCACGAGCGCCGGCGGGAGCACGGCGAACGAGATGAGCCCGAGTCGCCAGTCGGCGATGAGCAGCGCGGCGACGGCCGTCGGCAGGAGGATGACGTTCGAGACGAGCGTCGGCATCCCCTGCGAGAGCGTGTCGGAGACGGCGTCGACGTCGCTCGTCAGGCGGGCGATGATCCAGCCGGCCTTCTGCTGCGAGAAGTAGCGGAGCGAGAGGCCGGTGAGGTGGTCGAAGAGGTCGCGCCGCAGGCCGATCACGATCGCCTGTCCGATCGTCGCGAGACCGCGGATGAGGATCGCCTGCAGGACCCAGCCGGCAGCGGCGACGACGAGGTATATGGCGACGACGACCGCCAGGTGATGCTCGTTGCCGGCGACGATGCCGTGGTCGATCGCGTTCCGCACGAGCAGCCAGCCGCCGGTCTGCGCGGCCGCGTTCCCGCCGCCGACGAGGATCATCAGCGCCGCCATGAGCTTCCGGCCCTCGAGGTACTTGCCGAGACGCCTCACGCGGCGATCACCTCGTCTCCGAACAGGGTGGAGAAGGGCCCGCCTGCGCGCAGCAGCTCGGACGGCGAGCCCGACTCCACGATCCGCCCGTCCTCGAGGACGACGGCGCGGTCGGCGATCTCGACCGTCGAGAGACGTTGCGTCGCGACGAGCACGGTGCGGCTCTCGAGGGCCGGCCGGAGGCGCGCGACGAGCCGCCGCTCGGTGAACGTGTCGACTGCGGAGAGCGGGTCGTCGAGCACGACGACCCGCGCGCCGGTGACGAGCGCCCGCGCGAGTGCGACGCGCTGCCGCTGGCCCCCCGAGAGGTTGACGCCGCGCTCGCCGATCAGCGTGTCGTAGCCCTCGGGCAGATTCGCCCCGAAGCTGTCGACGCCGGCGGCTTCGCACGCGGCGAGCACCTCCTCCCAGTCGGCGTCCTCGCGCCCGGCCGTGAGGTTCTCCCGCAGCGGTACCGAGAAGAGGATCGGGCGCTGCGTGACGAGCGCGACCGAGGCGCGCAGCTCCGCGATCGGGACGTCGCGTGTGTCGACGCCGCCGACGAGCACGCGACCCTCGGTCGGGTCGTAGAAGCGGGGCAGGAGGTTGAGGAGGGACGTCTTGCCCGCGCCGGTCGGGCCGCAGACGGCGACGATCTCGCCCGGCTCGACGACGAGGTCGAGATCGCGGAGGACGTCCTTCTCGCCGCCGTAGGCGAAGGCGACCCGCTCGAACCGGACTCCGAGCGGCGCCGGCGGCTCCGGCAGGTGGCGTGGCCGCTCGGGCTCGGGCAGCGGCTCGATTCCCTCCAGCCAGGCGAAGCTGCGGCCCGCCGAGGCGAGCGCGCGCTGGGCGAGGTCGAGGATCCAGCCGATCGCCTCGAGCGGCCAGACGAGCTGCAGCAGGAGCGTCTCGAAGAGGACGAACTGGCCGAGCGTGAGCTGCCCTCCTATGACCGCGCGGCCGCCGAAGAAGACGACGGCGGCGATCGAGAGCGCAGGCAGGTAGTAGAGGCCCGGCAGGTGGCGCGCCTCGACGCCCGCCTGGCGTAGAACGGTCGAGCGCACCCCCTCCGCCTTCTCGCCGAAGCGCTCGCGAATGTCGTCCTCGCGGCCGAACGCCTGCACCATCTCGATGCCGACGACCGCCTCGTCGGCCGACTCCGTCACGTCGCCCTTTCGCGCCTGCACCTGGCGCGAGATCGGCGACACGCGGCGCGCGAAGCGAAGCGCGAGCACCGTGATCGGCGGCATCGCGACCGCCGTGTAGAGGGCGAGGCGCGCGTCGACGAGGACGAGCACGATGGTCGCCGCCACGATCATCATCACGCTCTGGATGCCCTGCACGAGGCCCCAGCCGATGAAGTAGCGGATCGGGTACAGGTCGTTCGTCGCCCGCGACAGCACCTGGCCCGTCGCGTGCCGGTCGAAGAAGGCGCGGGGATAGCCGAGGTACGCCTGGTAGAGGAGCTCGCGCATACGCGCCTCGATCCGGACGCCGATCCGCGCCGTCGCGTAGCGGCGGTTGAAGTTGATGACGAAGCGCAGGGCGGCGAGCCCCGCGATGGCTGCGAGGTAGGGCCAGAGCGGCTTGCGGTGCTGGTGGTGAGTGGTGTCGATCGAGTAGTCGATCGCCTGCTGGATGAGGAACGGGATCGCGATCGAGATCAGCGTGTAGCCGAACGAGCACGAGAGGCCGAACACGCCCATCTTCCACTGCGTCCGCCAGATGCGGAGCAGCCGGACGAACGTCGGCAGGAGGCCGAGGTCGGGGGGATCGACGGGGTTGACGTACGGAGGCATGGCGAGGAGCCCACCGCGCCCGGACACGTTTCCGGGGCGACGACGGGCAACCGGCGACGATAGCACCGCCGGCGGCGGCCGGGTCGAGCCTGCGCTGGACGCCCGATTCCGTATCCGTCTAGCGGCGGCGCGTGCGGATCTGTTGGAGCCGTTCCGAGGTGTCCGCGGCGTCGTCGACCGCTCCGCTCGCGACGGCGGCCGCGGGTTCGAGGTCCGGCGTGGCCGGCGGCTGCGGCAGCGGCGTCGGCGGCGGGGGCGTGGGGTCTGCCTCGGGCTCGGGCTC
>DASQQF010000002.1:0-6262 GCA_035643535.1 Gaiellaceae bacterium | reverse complement strand
GTCGGGGCCGACCAGCTCGTTCACGCCGCCCGCGACGACGCGCAGCGCGTCGATGTCGAGGCCGGAGTCGGTCTCGTCGAGCACCGCGATCCGCGGCTTCAGCATCGCCATCTGCAAGATCTCGACCCGCTTCTTCTCGCCCCCCGAGAAGCCGTCGTTGAGGTAGCGGGAGGCGAGCTCGCGGCTCACCTTCAACCGGTCCATCTGGGCGAGGAGCTGCTTGCGGAACTCGGGGATCGCGATCGGGTCGTCGACGCCGCCCGACCGGGCCTTGCGCACGGCGTTGATCGCGCTGCGCAGGAAGCTCGTGACGGTGACGCCCGGGATCGCGTGCGGGTACTGGAAGGCGAGGAAGAGGCCGCGCTGCGCGCGCTCGTCGGCGCCGAGCCCGGTGATGTCCACGCCGTCGAAGACGAGTCGGCCCTCGCTGATCTCGTAGGCCGGATGCCCCATGATCGCGTAGGAGAGCGTGGACTTGCCGGAGCCGTTGGGGCCCATGATCGCGTGCACTTCGTTCAGGTCGACCTCGAGGTCGACGCCCTTCACGATCTCCGTGCCGTCCTCGAGGGCGACGTGGAGGTTCTCGAGCTTCAGCAATGCCACCGAATCAGCCTCTCTCCAGCTTCTTTCACCGAAATAGCGGGGCTTTCGCCCCGCCCGGACCAGCGCCCTCAGTCTAGCGGAGCGCTCTCCGTATACGTCTCGCCGACGCTTGACGGTCGTAAACGGTGGTACCCTCGTTGGTCCTATGACCGGCTGGACAAGTCCCACCCACATCATCCTCATCCTCCTGCTCGCGCTGCTTCTCTTCGGCGCGAAGCGGCTGCCAGAGATCGGCCGCTCGCTCGGCACCGGCATGCGCGAGTTCAAGGACTCGATCTCGGGGAACGCGCCGCCGGAGCAGCAGCAGCCGCCGCAGCAGCAGCAGCTCCCGCCCGCGGAGCCCACGGCGACGCCGACGACGGCGACGCCGCCCGAGCGCGAGACCGTCTAGGCAGGAGGACATGAGAAGGCTTCCCCGCCGCCTCGGCTACGGCGAGGAGGCGACGCTCGTCGAGCACCTCGAGGAGCTGCGCTGGCGATTGTTCATCGTGATCGGCGCGCTCGTCGTCTGCTCGATCGCCGCCTTCGCCTTCCAGGGCCACATCCTCGACTGGCTGAACGGGCCGCTGCCCCTCGACCGGCGGCGCCCGATCACGATCGGCGTCGCCGAGCCGTTCGTCGTCGCGGTCAGCGTGAGCGTCTACGCCGGCTTCGTCCTCTCGCTGCCGGTGACGCTCTGGCAGGTGTGGTCGTTCTTCGCGCCCGCCTTCGACCCGTCGGTCGAGCGGAAGACGCTCGGCCTCGTCTCCTTCGCGACGGCGCTCGCGGCCGGCGGCCTCGCCTTCGGCTACTGGGTGCTGCTGCCGCGGGCCCTGCACTTCCTCACCCACTACGACGACCGGCACTTCCACATCCTCATCCAGGCGAAGCCGTACTACTCGTTCGTGGCCACGGTGCTGCTCGGCGTCGTCGTCGTCTTCGAGCTGCCGCTCGTCGTGCTCGGCCTCGTCCACCTCGGCGTGCTCACGTCGAAGACGCTGCGCCGCCATCGCCGCATGGGCTACTTCATCACGGCCGTGATCGGGCTCGGGCTTCCCGGCCCGGACCCCGTGACGACGGGGCTCGAGATCCTGCCGATGTGGGTGCTGTTCGAGGGCTCGATCTGGCTCGCGATCCTCGTCGAACGGCGCCAGGCGAGAGCCGTTCCGCAGTCGGCTACCCTGGGAGGCTGATGGCCCGGGCAGCCGTTAGGGCGAAACAGCAAGCTCGCGCGAAGACGCAGCCGGCGAAGCCGGCGCGGCGCGGGCGGCGTCGCGGCGCGGGCGGCGGCAACCCGAACCAGGAGCTCTTCTTCATGAAGCTCCGGCGGCACGCGAAGTGGGCGTACGTCCTGCTCGCGGTGCTGTTCGCCGCGACGTTCGCCGCGGTCGGCGTCGGCTCCGGGTCGAACGGCCTGAGCGAGCTCTTCTCCGGCGTCTTCGGCGGCGGCAGCAACGGCACGTCGATCGCGGGTGCGCAGGCCGAGATCAAGTCGCACCCGGCCAAGGGCTACCGCGACCTCGCGCGCGCGTACGAAACGAAGGGGCAGACGGCGAACGCGATCTCGGCCCTCCAGAGCTACGTCGCGCTGAAGAGCAAGGACGGCTCGGCGTGGACGGAGCTCGGCGGCCTGCAGCTGGCGGCCGGCTCGAAGTTCGCCGCCCGCTACCAGCGGGCGCAGCAGGCGGCGCAACTCGCGAACCCGGGGCAGGCCTTCCAGCCGGCGGGGCCGCTCGGGCAGGCGATCGGCACGACCCCGATCGACCAGCTCTCCTCGCAGAAGTCGAGCGCACTCCTCACGCGGTACAGCCAGCAGGCGACCGCCCAGTACGGAGCCGCCCTCCAGAGCTACCAGAAGGCGGCCGAGCTCCGTCCGAAGGACGCGCTCGCGCAGTACAACGTCGCGCAGGCGGCGAACGCGGTCGGCCAGTACCAGATCGAGCTCCAGGCGCTGAAGCGCTACCTGAAGCTCCAGCCCAACTCCCCGAACCGGAGCAGGATCGAGCAGCTGATCAAGCAGCTCACGCCGGCGACCGCGAAGAAGACGAAGAAGTAGCGTCGTTCGGGCGGTTGCCGTTCGGGCCACCTGGATAGACTCTCGCCCGAACGGTCCGCCAGGGCCGGGAGCGACTTCGGGGGGAGACCGCGCATGAACTTCGACATCAAGACGGAGCAGATCAGCGGCGACACGTACGTCATCTCGCTTGCAGGCGAGGTCGACCTGTACACGGCGCCTGAGTTCAAGCAGCAGCTGCTCGAGGTGATCGGGCAGGGCGGCAAGGAGGTCGTCGTCGACTTCAGCGACACGACCTTCATCGACTCGACGACGCTCGGCGTGCTCGTCGGCGGCGTCAAGCGGCTGCGCGCGAACGACGGCCAGCTCTCGCTCGTCTGCAACGACCGGAACATCACCAAGATCTTCGAGATCACGGGGCTCGACAAGGTGTTCACGATCTATCCCACTCGGGACGAGGCCATCTCGGCGATCGGAGTCCCACAGGGTTGAGGCGGGGGCGCCGGGTCGGGGTCTGGGGCGCACTACTCGCGGCGGGGGCGCTGCTCGCCGCAGGCTGCGGCACGGGCGGCGTGGCGACCGGCCGCGCCGACCTCCAGAACGGGCAGAAGCTCTTCTCGTCGACCTGCGCCGCCTGCCACACGCTGCAGGCGGCCGGCGCACACGGCACGATCGGGCCGAGCCTCGACGCCGCGTTCGCGTACGACCGGCAGCAGGGCTTCCCCCAGAGCTCGGTCGAGAACGTCGTGCTCGACCAGATCCGGCTCGGCTCCGGTCCGGTCGAGACGTACACGAACGGCAAGCACTTCACGAAGCAGACGCCGATGCCGGCGGACCTCGTCAAGGGCCAGGACGCGACGGACGTCGCCGCGTACGTCGCCTCGGTCGCCGGCGAGAACGGCGGGGAGTCCGTCTCGCCCGCCTCGCTGGGGACGAACGGCGCGGCGATCTTCAAGGGGGAATGCGCCGGCTGCCACACGCTCAAGGCGGCAGGGGCTACCGGCACGGTCGGGCCGAACCTCGACCAGCTGGCGTCGAAGCTGACGCTCGCGATCGTCACCCATCAGGTGACGAACGGCGGCGCGATCATGCCGGCCTTCAAGGGGACGCTGAGCGCCGCGCAGATCGCCGCGGTCGCGAAATACGTCTCCTCCGTCGCCGGCAAGTAACTGCTCTTGGCGAAGTCCTGGCGCTAGACCCGGCTGACGGGGATCGCGACCCGGTCGCGAATCGCCTCGAGCATCCCGTCGCCGCCCGCGACGAGCACCTCGTCGGCTCCGAAGATGCGCAGCGCGTCCTGGACGGCCAGCGCCGGGTCGTCCGCGCCGACCTCGACCCGGGCTCCGGGAAGCTGCGCGCCGAGCGCCGCCGCAGTCGCCTCCGCCTCGCCTCGCCGCTCGTCGACTGCGCCCGTGTACGCCTCGACCGGCGCCGCGGTCGCCGGTACGACGACGACCACCTCCGCGTCCTCGGGCACCTCCACCGAGACCGTCCCCGGCGGTGCGACGACGAGCACGCGGCGCCGGCCCGGCGGCGTTCCCGAGACGAGCGCCGGCTCGGGCTCGGCCGCACCCGGCACCGGCTCGTGCATCAGCCACCACACGATCCCGGCGACCGCGAGCACGGCCACCGCGACACCGAGCCACACGTTGGCATAGGCGGCGCCGATCACGAGCGCCGAGCCGACGACGATCACGATCAGGAAGCGGAACGCCTCGGCCTCGCTGCGGAGCGGGTTGCGCATCTCCGGCCGTGTACCCGCGCGTCAGAGGATGTAGACCGTCATGAAGACGAGGACCCACATCGCGTCGACGAAGTGCCAGTAGATCCCGCCGATCTCGACGCCGTGGTGGTCCTGCGCGGAGAAATGGCCGCGGAAGGCGCGGATCGTCATGAAGAGAAGGATCGAGAGGCCGACGAAGACGTGGCAGCCGTGCAGGCCCGTCAGGCAGAAGAAGATCGTCGGGAAGGCGCCGTCCGACGTGTTGAAGCCGGCGCGCATGTACTCGAAGATCTGCGAGGTGAGGAACGCCGAGCCCATCAGGAACGTGAGCAGGAGGCCGGCGCGCATCCCCCAGACGTTGCCGCGCTTGATCGACTGCGTCGCCCAGTGCATCGTCGCGCTCGACGTGAGCAGGATGAACGTGTTGATCGTGGCGACGAAGACGGGGATGTGGTACGGCGGCGTCGGCCACGGCGTCCCGTTCACGACCCGGACGAAGAAGTAGGCCGTGAAGAACGCGCCGAACAGCATGATCTCGGATGCGATGAAGAGGTACATGCCGAGCGTCGCCGGCATGATCCGCGAGCTGTAGTGGGGCTCGGGCGGCCCGTGATGCTCGTCTTGCGGGAACGCCTCGACGTGGCTGTACGCGGTCATGCAGGTACCTCCGCCGACTTCTCGACGATCACGTGCTCGACGGGCACCCCGGTCTGGCTTCGCAACCTCTCGACGAGGTCCTTGCGCAGCCACCCGGAGCTGAGCGGCTCGAACGTCGAGACGACGATCTCGTCGACGCGCTCGTCGTGCACCGCCTCCATCGCGGCGCTGAACGGGTCGGGATGCGCGACCTGCCCGTGGACGTCGAGCCCCTCGCCGCGCAGGATCGAGAGCACGCGCTTGAGCCGGCGCTCGGCCTCGGGATGGGCCCCGGCGCTGGGGTCGCTCTGTGGCGAGACGATCAGGAAGCTCGCGGGGCCCGCCGCCGCCCGCGCCCGGATCTTCTCGAGCAGCGGCTCGCCGACCACGGTCTCGTTCGCGACCACGAGCACGTTCGCCTCGCTCGGGCCGCGCACGTCCGCGACGAGATGCTCCACCGGGACGTCGCCGGCGGCGTCCCGGATCCGGTCGACGACGTGGCGGCGCAGCCAGCCCGACTTCTCCTCGGGGTGCGTCGAGACGAGGATCTCGTCCACGTGCGGCTCGAGGGTCGCGAGCGCATCCCGCACGGCCGCGACCGGCTCAGCCTCGACGACGTAGCCGTCGGCCGAGATCCTCTCGCGGTGGAGGTACGCGAGCGCCCGCTCGAGACGGCGGTGGGCGGATGCGCGGCGCGTGTCGGAGTAGACGACGTAGCCGCCGCGCGGCTGGTTCACCGGGCAGACGACGGTGACGTGGAGCTCGTGGTCGCGGTCGCGCACCGCGTCGAGCAGCGTCGCCGCGTCGACGGTCTCGTTGGCGACGAGCAGGAGGTGCGTCATGCGTGCACCTCCTCCAGCTCACGCGCTCGGGAGGGGGCGAGCACCGCGTGCTGCGCACCGGGGACGCCGTACTCGTACGGTGAGCCGACGACCTGCGGGATCTCGTCGAAGTTGAAGATCGGCGGCGGCGACGAGACCTGCCACTCGAGGGTCAGGCCGCGCCACGGGTTCGCACCGGCGGCGGGGCCGCTGCGCCAGCTCGTGATCATGTTGTAGAGGAAGACGATCACCGACGCGCCGAGCGCGAACGACGCGAGCGAGATGAACATGTTGAGGTCGGCGAAGCGCGGCACGTAGTCGGCGACGCGGCGCGGCATCCCCTCCGTGCCGAGGATGTGCATCGGGAAGAACGTGAGGTTGAAGCTCACGAACGTGAGCCAGAAGTGGAGCTTGCCGAGCCGCTCGTCGTACATGCGGCCCGTCATCTTCGGGAACCAGTAGTACATCCCGGCGAAGATCGTGAAG
>DASQQF010000001.1:0-6682 GCA_035643535.1 Gaiellaceae bacterium | reverse complement strand
GCCGCCCTCGGCGACATGGACGACCGAGCGGCAGCCGAACCGCTGCAGCAGCCCGGCGGCGGTGCCCGCGCGGGGGCCGGTGAGGCAGATGGTCGCCACCGGGCGCTCCGGGTCGATTCCCTCGGGCACCTCGGCGAGGTCGTGCCACGCGGCGAAGCGCGAGCCCGGCAGGTGCCCCTCCTCCCACTCGTGCCGCTCGCGCACGTCGAGGAGCTGCAGCCCCGGCTCCGCCTCGAGCCGCGCCGCGAGCTCGGCGGCGGGCAGCCGCTCGATCCGCTCGACCGGGCGTTCCTCCACCTCCCAGGCGGTCATGCCGCCCTGGAGATAGCCGGCATGCGCCCGCAGCCCGACCGCGGCCGCGAGCCGCGCCGCGCGACGGCCGTCGGCGTCGTCCCGGCCCACGAACACGATCGGCTGCTCGGGCCGCGCGAGCCACGCGAGTTTCGTCCCGAAGCCGGGCCGCGCTACCGGGATCCAGACCGCCCCGGGCACGTGAGCGTCGTCGAACTCGCGGTCCGAGCGAAGGTCGACGACGAGTGCCCCCGCGGCCCGCTGCTCCTCGACCTGGTGGGCCGAGAGCGCGGATGCGGCGACGTCCTCCGTCAGCAGCGGCCCCCGGTTCAGGTCGACGATCGCGTGGAAGTTCGGCGGCTGCGGGCCCAGCTTCGCGAGCGCGTCGGCCACGAAGTCGTTCTCGTCGACGATCGAGAGCGTCGGATTCGACTGCTTCTCGAAGCCGATCGTCGAGGAGATCTTCATGTCGATCCCGGCGCCGCCGCACATCGAGCCGCCGAGATGGCCGGGCCACACCTCGCAGTCGTCCGGGAGGGTCAGCAGCTTCTCTCGCAGCGAGTGGAAGATGCCACGGGCGCCCTCGGAGCGCTCGACCGCGAGATCGGGGCGGGCGACGTCGTTGACGAAGAGCGTGTCGCCGGTGAGCACCGCCCACGGCCGGTTCGAGCGGGCGGTGTCGGTCAGCGCGAACGCCGTGTGCTCGGGCCGGTGCCCGGGCGTGTGCAGGGCGCGGATGCGCAGCGAGCCGAGCTGGAGCTCCCAGCCGTCGTCGAACGGCTCGTGGTCGTAGGCGGGAGCCGCGTCGCGGTGCACGTGGATGGTCGCGCCGGTCGCCGCGGCCAGCCGGCCGTGGCCGGACACGTGGTCGGCATGGTTGTGCGTCTCGAGGATGTGCTCGATCCGTACGCCGAGGTAGTCGGCGAGCTCGAGGTAGACGTCGGTCTCGAAGCGCGGGTCGACGACCGCGGCCACGCCGGCCTTCTCGTCGCCGACGAGGTAGGAGGCGCAGCCGAGGTCGTCGTGCGTGATCTGCCGGAAGATCATCGGCGCCGCCCTAGCGGCCCTTGGTCATCAGGTTCCAGTAGAGGAACGGCAGCCCGCGCTTCTTGACCTGGTACATCGTCCAGCGCTCCTTCGTCGTGTCGAACGGGAACGAGGGCGTCGGCTTGAGGTCGTAGTCGAACTCGGCGAAGACGAGCTTGCCGTAGCCGGTGACGAGCGGGCAGCCCGCATAGCCGTTGTAGCTCGCGAAGCGCGAGCCGTCCTCGCCGCGCATCGTGGCCAGCAGGTTGTGGACGAGCACCGGCGTCTCCTTGCGCACCGCCGCACCCGTCTTCGACGTCGGGCAGCTCGACGCGTCGCCGAGCGAGAAGACGTTCGGGTAGCGGACGTGCTGGAGCGAGTTCTTGTCGACGTCCACCCAGCCGGCCTCGTTGGCGAGCGGGCTCGACTTGACGAAGTCGGGCGGCCCCTGTGGCGGCGTGATGTGGATCATGTCGTAGTCGAGCACGACCTCCTCGCCGGAGTCGAGGTTCTCGAAGACGGCCTGTTTCTCGCCGGCGCGGACCTCGACGAGGTCGTGCTTGAACATCGCCTCGATCCCCTTGCGCTCGATCACCTTGTTCAGCGTGGCGGCGAACTCCTTGACCGAGAAGATGCCCGGCGTGCCGGTCGCGTACACGATCCGCGACCCGTCGCGGACGCCGCGGCGGCGGAAGTGGTCGTCGGCGAGGTACGCGATCTTCTGCGGCGCCCCGGCGCACTTGATCGGGGTCGCCGGCATCGTGAAGACGGCCGTTCCGCCCTTGAACTCCTGGAGTGTGCGCCACGTGAGGTCGCAGGTGTCGTAGAGGTAGTTGGAGCAGATCCCGTCCTTGCCGATCAGGTCCGGGGTCAGGCCGCGCACCTGCGTCCAATTGAGCTGGATGCCGGGTGCGACGACGAGGTAGTCGTAGCCGACCCGTCCCCCGCCGGCGAGCACGATCTGGTTCGACTCCGGGTCGAAGCCGGTGCACGCCTCGCGGATCCACTCCGCCTTGCGCGGTGTGATCGCCTCCTGGCGGCGGCGCGTCGCCTCCTTCTCGACGACGCCTCCGCCGACCAGCGTCCACTGCGGCTGGAAGTAGTGCCACTCCGACGGCTCGACGATCGCGATGTCGGGATCTCGCAGCTTGCGGCAGAGCTTCGAGGCGACCGCGATGCCGCCCGTGCCGCCTCCGACGACCACTATCCGGTGGTGACGAGTCGGGGGCGTGGCCCCGGATTCCTCGGCGACGTCCGTCTCCGAGGACTGGACCTGTTCCGTCGTGTTCATGTCGGCTCCCCTCCGAGACGCGGAACGTGTCGCGCGGCAGCGCCGACCCTTGGCAGGCCGACCATCCACGCGGTTGCGACGATAGCGCTTCGGGAGCGGTTCGTTCGGCTGCCTCGTCTACGTGCGCGAGGACCGGTTCGAGAAGGCGGCGGCCGCGGTCGGCCTCGAGCGGAGCGCCTCGTCGGCGCCGGTGGCGGAGCGGATCAGCGGGCGCTGATCGCTCGGCGCAGCGAGACGTAGAGGACGAGCGGTGCGGCGAGCGGAAGGAGCCACCACGCGGCGGCGCCGGTCGCCGCGACGGCGGCCGTCGCCCCGATGGCGACCGTCACGAGTGCAGCCACGAGCCAGTCGTCCCCCACGACGAAGTCCCACCAGAAGCGCCCGAACCCCCGGAGCCCGTTCATGCCTCGGCTGCGAGCGGCGCGAGCCGGCTCCGGCGCTCGCGGCGGAGCAGCGCGACGAGGCTTGCGGAGGCCAGGCAGACGAAGGCGAGCACGCCGAAGAGCGCCGCGTCGGAGCCGGGCCAGTGGGCGCCTGCGCCCTCCGTCGACCAGAAGATCCCGAACGTGGTGAGCATGATCCCGACGGCGAACTTCATCGTGTTCTCGGGTACCCGGGCGAGCGGTGCGCGCACCGCGACGCCGACGGCGGCGACGAGAACGACGGCTCCGGCCGCGCCCGCGGCGGCGAGCGGGATGCTCCCCTGCGTGCTGCCGAAGGTGAGGACGATGAAGACGACCTCGAGCCCTTCGAGCAGGACGCCCTTGAACGAGAGCGTGAAGCCGTACCAGTCCACGCCCGCCCGCTCCATGCGCGTGGCCGTCTGCGCCTCGGCGAGCTCGCGCGAGAAGATCGCGTCCTCGTCGTGCAGGGCCTTGAAGCCGCTCGCGCGCAGG
This sequence comes from Gaiellaceae bacterium, assembly GCA_035643535.1. Lineage (GTDB taxonomy): Bacteria > Actinomycetota > Thermoleophilia > Gaiellales > Gaiellaceae > Palsa-739. The sequence continues at coordinate 3,178 of DASQQF010000001.1, read as the reverse complement.
ATCGCCTTGCGCAGCCACTGCAGCCCGAAGACGAGCAGCAGGGCGCCGACGACGAGGCGCAGCGCGTCGATCGGGACGACGGTCAGGGCGGGCCCGAGCGCTGCGGTGACGACGGCGAGCGCGACGGTCGCCGCGGCCACGCCGGTCAGCGAGGAGCGCCAGCCGCGGGCGAGACCCGAGGCGAGTACGATCGTGAGCGCCTCGACCATCTCGACGGCGCTCGCCAGGAACGCGGAGAGAACGAGGAAGGCATTGCCCGTGCTCACCTGCCGCAGCGTACCATTGCCGAAGTAACCGCGGTTACATCGACACTACCGTGACACGACTCCCGCGTCGCTTCGTTCTCCTGACCTACCGGATGCCGGCCAAGCCGACCCGCAGCCGGGTCGCCGTCTGGCGGAACCTGAAGAAGATCGGCGCCGTCTACCTGCAGGACTCGGTGTGCGTCGTCCCCGACACCGCTCCTCTCCGGCGGGAGCTCGCGCCGGTCCTCGAGCGTATCGACGCCGGAAACGGCCGGTATCACCTGCTGCCCCTGCGGAAGCTGTCGCCGGAGGAGGAACAGAAGATCGTCGATCTCTTCCTCGAGCAGTCCGCCCAGCACTACCGAGAGATCGTCGAGAACTGCGAGGTCAACTTCGTCAAGGAGATCGAGTTCGAACGCTTCCGGAAGAACTTCACCTACGAGGAGGCGGAAGAGATCCGGATGGAGTTCGAGAAGATCGGAACCTGGTTCGAGCGCGTCCGCGTGCGCGACTGGTTCGGCGCGCCGAACAGCGCCGAGGCGGAGCGGTGGTTGCGGAAGTGCGAGACGCTGCTCGAGGCGTTCGAGGCAGAGGTGTTCGAGGTCAACAGCAGCGACGACGGACAGCCGCCCGCCCGCGTGCGGCCCGTGAACGACGACGCCGCGGCGTAGCGGCGGTTGTCGACCTCCCGCCCGACTGCTCCTCTCCGGCGTCTGCTCAGGGCGCATCGCGGCCGGCCGCGCGCGGCTTTCGCCGCGCGAGCAGGCGCGCGCCTACGGCAGGGATGTCGGCCCGCGCGATCGCGTCTTCTTCGTCGCGGCGAAGGGACTCGTCCAGGTTCCAGCGGTAGAGGTACGGGCCATAGATCGGCCAGCCGACCTGGAAGTGCTGCTCGAGCGCATCGACGATCCGCTCGAGCGGGTGCAGGTGTGCACGATGCTCGCCGACGAGTCCCTCGGCACTCGTATGCTCTGCCGCTCCGAGCGCGCGCCGCTGCCGCAGCCACCATTGGGCGGCCCGCTCGTCGAAGGCGGCGACATCGAACTCGTCCACCACCAGCACCCCGCCGGGGGTGAGCAGCTCGGCGAGACGCACGATCGACTCGCCGAGGGGCTCGACGTGGTGGAGCGAGGTGACGGCGAGAGCCGCGTCGAAGGACCCGGATGGCGCGTCGAGCTCGCGCAGCGCGACAGGACGCACGCCTCGCCCCACCGGCTCCGGGTCGATCGCCAGCACCTCGAACCCGTCCTGGGCAAGCGCCCGGGCAAGCTCGCCGTCGCCTGCGCCGATCTCGAGCAGGCGTACCGGCGGCACCGGCAGGTTGGCGCGGGCAAAGGCCAGCAGATCTCCGGCGACCATTCGCGCTACGAGTGGGGAGCCTCACCGGACAGCGAGGCTTCCGGCAGCGTCGGCTCGAACAGCTCGATCGGATTGCCGGACGGATCCTCGACCAGGATCTGCCTGCCGCCGACACCCGTCACGATCTCGTTCCGGAAAGGGGCGCCCGCCGCCCGCAGACTCTCCACCGCTGCCGCCAGGTCGCTGACTTCGAGCGAGAAGCGGTTCCAGCCCCCGGGCTCTGGACGGGTACCGTCGGGCATCGCCTGGCCGCCGCCTCCTGCGGCGCTCGGCCGGCTCAACAACAATCGCAGCTCCCCCCGGGACAACATCGCGAACGTCGGCGCGGGATGCATCACCTCCTCGAAGCCGAGCCGCTCCGTGTAGAAGGCGATCGCGGCATCGACGTCATCGACGATGTATCGAACACTCACGCTTGCCATTACTCCCTCCTCTGCCGCCTCGGTCTCCGGGCGGTCACGTATAGAGGTCCCGGTCAGGCTCATCGATCTGCACCATGCTCCCGTCCGGTGCGTGAACGCTCAGCGACCTGCCCCACTCCTGATCCACGATCACCCGACGCTTCGGGAGCTCGCTGCCGCAGCAATGCTGCCGCGGCGCGTCGAGTGAGACGACATTCGCCCACGGTTCGGCATCTCGCTCGAGCGCGGCCGGACCCTTCGCGATGAGGGTGTTCGGGTCGTCACAGCCTCCCCGCAAGTCAGTGACGCGTTGATCTTGGGCGGCCGCGCCGCGCCGAAGCGTCCTGCAAGAACGGTACACGACCAGTGCTCAGGCGATCCTGGACCACAGACGTGGGGCTGTCGCGCCGTGCCTGTGTACGATCGTGACGGATGCTGCGAAAACTGTGGAAGCGGTCCACCGGCGCGGCTACTCAGCAGGTCCCGGACGACCTCAATGACGCGGCGGCTGCCGGCGTCGACGCGACTCCCGCCCACACGCGTTCCGACATCGTCGAGTGGGACGACGGGCGTGGTTACCACACGGTCTTCACCGTGTACACAAGCCCGGATGGGACGGTCGCGAGCAAGATCTACAGCTACTCCGACATGATGCTCGTCGCGGTTCGGGCCGCGCTCGAGCGAACGCGGCAGGAGGCGGAGGAGAAGACGCGGCAGGAGGCGGAGGCGCTCGCCCGGCGCCAGGAGGAGCAGGGGCGGCGTAAGGCCGAGGAACAGGCTCGCGCCGAGGCGGAAGAGCAGGCGCGGCAGGAGGCGGAGGAGCAGGCGCGGCAGGAGGCGGAGGCGCTCGCCCGGCGCCAGGAGGAGCAGGCGCAGCGTAAGGCCGACGAGCAGGCACGGCGTGACGCCGACGAGCAGGCACAGCGTGACGCCGACGAGCAGGCTCGTCGGGACGCTGCGGAGCAGGCAGAGCGCGATGAGCAGGCCCGGCGCGACGCCGCCGAGCAGGCACGGCGTGACGCCGAGGAGCAGGCTCGCGGCGAAGCACAGGAGCAGGCTGTGCGGGAGGAGCCGAGGCCGGCCCCCGACGAGGGGTCGGCCCAGGAGCTCCCCGTCTTCGCCTGGCTCAGCGCCGCGCGGGTCTCCGCCGGCGACGGCGACGGGCAGCCGTCC